>NZ_JBEXRL010000007.1:0-371533 GCF_040613075.1 Streptomyces sp. NPDC006314
ACGAGATCGGCATGGGCGACAACATCTGGCTCGGTGACCGCGACGCGGTGCGCACCCCCATGCAGTGGACCCCCGACCGCAACGCGGGCTTCTCGACGTGCGATCCGGGACGCCTCTCCCTGCCGGCGATCATGGACCCGGTCTACGGCTACCAGGTCACCAACGTCGAGGCCTCCATGTCCTCCCCGTCCAGCCTGCTGCACTGGACCCGCCGCATGATCGAGATCCGCAAGCAGAATCCCGCCTTCGGGCTCGGCTCGTTCACGGAACTGCAGTCCTCCAACCCGGCGGTCCTGGCGTTCCTGCGCGAGTACGGCGACGACCTGGTGCTGTGCGTGAACAACTTCTCCCGGTTCGCACAGCCCACCGAACTCGATCTGCGGGCCTACGACGGACGGCATCCGGTCGAGCTGATCGGCGGGGTGCGCTTCCCCGCCATCGGTGAACTGCCCTACCTGCTGACCCTGCAAGGTCACGGCTTCTACTGGTTCCGGCTCACCCGAGTCGCATCCCGCATCGGCCGCCGCCGCTGACCTCCCGGCGCCGAGGAAAGGACGCGTCACCATGCCGAAGACCATCACTCCCCGACCGAGAACCGCTGCCGGCGTCGACGGCCTCCTGGTCTCACTCGGTGCGCTGTTGCGTGAGTGGTTGCCGAGGCAACGCTGGTTCGCGGGCAAGGACCGGCCCGTCACCGATCTGTCGGTGCTGTCCGTGACCGAGTTGTTCCCCGCGTGTCTGCATCTGCTGGTGCACGCCTCGCACGCGCCCGTGCCCACACCGGGCGGCACTCCCCCGCCCGGGGACTGCTACCAGTTGCTGCTGGGCCTGCGCGAGCACCTGGCGCCGCGGCTCGAGCGGGCGTTCATCGGGCGGGCGAGCGAGGGTCCGCTGGCCGGGCTGGCGGTCTACGACGCGCTGCACGACCCGCGCGCGGCCCATCTGCTGCTGGAGCGGCTGCGGCAGCCCGGTGCTGCCGGCCCGCTGCGCTTCGAGGCGGATCCGGCCGCTCTGCTGCCCGGAGGGCTGCCGCCGCGCCTGCTGGACGCAGAGCAGTCCAACACCTCGATCGTGTACGGCGACGCGTACATCCTGAAGCTCTTCCGCCGCATCCAGTCGGGCGTCAACCCGGACCTGGAGGTGTCGGCCGCGCTGGCCGCGCAGGGCTGCACGCGGGTGCCCGCGCCGGTGGCCTGGTTCGGGACGACGGCGCCCAGCCCGGCCACACTCGGAGTACTGCAGCCGTTCCTGCCGGACGCCACCGACGGCTGGACGCTGGCGTTGCGGGCCCTCGCCGCCGGCGACCACTTCACCGCGGAGGCCCGCGAACTGGGCCGGGCCATGGCCGAGGTGCACCTGGCGCTGGCCGAGGCGTTCCCGCCGGCCGGACCGGGCGAGAACGGCCGTACGGCCGACGCGATGTGCGTGCGGCTGGACGCCGCCGCGCACGCCGTACCCGGGCTGCGGCCCTTCGTACCCGGTCTGCGAGCCGCGTTCGGGGCACTCACCACGTGCGACACCGGGCCGCCCGCGCAGCGCATCCACGGCGATCTGCACCTCGGGCAGGTGCTGCGGGCCGGCCGCGACTGGTTCGTCATCGACTTCGAGGGCGAACCGTCCCGGCCGCTCGCCGAGCGGCGGGCCCCGCAGTCCCCGGTGCGGGACGTGGCCGGAATGCTGCGCTCCTTCGACTACGCGGCCCGGCAGCGCCGCCCCTGGCGACCCGAATGGGCGCGCCGCTGCCGGGAGGCGTTCTGCGCGGGCTACGCGGCCCGTGCCGGTTGGGATCCCCGCAAGAAGCACGCGCTGCTGCGCGCGCACGAGACGGACAGGGCGGTCTACGAGGTGCTGTACGAGGCGAGACACCGACCGGACTGGCTGCCGGTACCGATGGCGGCGATCAAGCGACTCGCCGTGTGGAGAGGCTGACGTCATGGCACTGCGCGACACCACACGTCCCGGGACCGCGGGCCCCAAGCCGCCCGCGGCCGTCCCTCCCCCGGACTTCGTCCGCGGGGACCCCCATCTCGCTGCGCTCGACCCCGCCGACCGCGGCCGCCTGCTGGGCGGCGCCCACCACGATCCGCACGCCCTGCTGGGCGCCCACCCGGTCCCGGGCGGGACCCTGTTCCGGGCGCTGCGCCCGAACGCCCGGGCGGTCAGCGTCGTGGTCGACGGCATGCCCAACAAACTCGAGTCGGAGGGCGACGGCCTCTTCGCGGCCGTCCTCCCCTACCCGGAGATCCCGTCCTACACCCTGCTGGTGGCGTACGACGACGGCGAACAGGAGGTGCACGACCCGTACCGCTTCCTGCCCGCCCTCGGCGAGCTGGACCTGCATCTGATCCGGGAGGGCCGGCACGAGCAGCTGTGGCACGCACTCGGTGCCGAGCCGATGACCCACCAGGGTGTGGCCGGTACCCGCTTCACCGTGTGGGCGCCCAACGCCCAGGGCGTGCGGGTGGCCGGGGAGTTCACGTACTGGGACGGCACGCAGTACCCGATGCGCTCGCTCGGCGCGTCCGGGGTCTGGGAGCTGTTCCTGCCCGGGATCGGCGAGGGCGCCCGGTACAAGTTCGAGATCACCTCCCGCTACGGCCACCGTTTCCTCAAGGCCGACCCGATGGCGCGGCGTACGGAGGTGCCGCCGGACACGGCGTCGATCGTGACGGCCTCGCACTACGAGTGGGGTGACGCGAAGTGGATGGCACATCGCGGTGACACGCCGGTGCACGAGGCACCGTTCTCGGTGTACGAAGTTCATCTGCCGTCCTGGCGACCCGGATCGACATACCGTCAGCTGGCGGAGGAACTTCCCCCGTACGTCGCGGAGATGGGCTTCACGCACGTCGAGCTGATGCCGGTCGCCGGGTATCCGTTCAGCGGCTCCTGGGGCTATCAGGTCACCTCCTACTACGCGCCGACGCCCCGGCTCGGTTCGCCGGACGACTTCAAGTACCTGGTGGACGCGCTGCACCGGGCCGGCATCGGCGTGATCATGGACTGGGTGCCGGCACACTTCCCGAAGGACGACTGGGCGCTGGCCCGGTTCGACGGGGAACCGCTGTACGAACCCGGGGACTGGCGGCGGGCCGAGCACCCGGACTGGGGCACGTACGAGTTCGACTACGGGCGGACCGAGGTACGCAACTTCCTCGTCGCCAACGCGGTGTACTGGTGCGAGGAGTTCCACATCGACGGCCTGCGCGTGGACGCCGTCGCCTCCATGCTGTACCTCGACTACTCGCGGGACTCCGGCCAATGGGAGCCGAACGTCTTCGGCGGGCGGGAGGACCTGGACGCGGTGGCCTTCCTGCAGGAGATGAACGCCACTGTCTATCGCCGCTGCCCCGGTGTGGTGACCATCGCCGAGGAGTCCACCGCCTGGGAGGGGGTGACCCGGCCGACGGACAGCGGCGGGCTCGGCTTCGGGCTGAAGTGGAACATGGGCTGGATGCACGACTCGCTGGAGTACGTCCAGAAGGAGCCGGTGCACCGCAAGTACCACCACAACGAGATGACCTTCTCGATGGTGTACGCCTACAGCGAGAACTACGTGCTGCCCATCTCGCACGACGAGGTCGTGCACGGCAAGCAGGCGCTGGTGTCGAAGATGCCGGGCGACTGGTGGCAGCGGCGCGCCAACCACCGCGCCTACCTCGGCTTCATGTGGGCCCACCCGGGCAAGCAACTCCTCTTCATGGGTCAGGAGTTCGCCCAGGGCGCCGAATGGTCCGAGGCGCACGGCCCGGAGTGGTGGCTGCTCGGTGACGACTACTGCTCCGCGGGCGACCACCGGGGCGTCCAGCAGCTCGTGCGGGACCTGAACGGCCGGTACCGGGCGACGCCGGCACTGTGGCAGCGGGACACCGACCCCGGTGGCTTCCGGTGGGTGCTGTGCGACGCGGCGGACGACAACGTCTTCGCGTTCCTGCGTTTCGACACCGAGGGGTCCCCGCTGCTGGCGGTGTCGAACTTCTCCCCCGTCGTCCGGCACGACTACCGGCTGTGGGTGCCCGGCGAGGTACCCGCCTGGCACGAGGAGCTGAACACGGACGACGTCCGCTACGGCGGCAGCGGGGTCGGCAACGAGGGGTCCCTCGTGCCGGCGGACGGGCTCCTGAGCCTCACGCTCCCACCGCTCGCCACGGTCTGGCTGACACCGGAGCGCTGAAAGCCGCAGGTGTCGGCGGCGGTACCAGGGGCAGTCGGGGTCTACAGACAGACCCGCGACTGCCCCTTGTGGCACGGACAGAAGGGCGGCACCACGTGCGCACCGTCGGAGTGGAGGAGGAACTCCTTCTGGTCGATCCGGACAGCGGCGACCCGAAGGCGCTGGCGGCGGCCGTACTCGCCCGGGCCGCCCATGACGATCCCGGACAGGACGTGTTCGAGAAGGAACTGTTCGGGCAGATGCTGGAGTTCGCCACGCATCCGCAGTCGGACATGGCGGCCCTCGGTGCGGAGATCGTGCGCTGCCGCAAGGAGGCGGCCCGGCACGCCGGGGAGATCGGCTGCGCCGTCGCCGCGCTCGCCACCTCCCCGCTGCCGGTCAGTCCCTCCCTCAGCATGAACGACCGCTACCGGTGGCTGGCCGAGCGGTACGGGATACCCACCTGGGAGCAGCTCGTGTGCGGCTGCCATGTCCATGTGTCGGTGGAGTCCGACGAGGAGGGCGTCGCTGTCCTCGACCGGATCCGCCCGTGGCTGGCGGTGCTCCGCGCGATCAGTGCGAACTCTCCGTTCTGGCAGGGTCAGGACACGGATTACGGCAGCTACCGCAGCCGGGTGTGGAACCGCTGGCCGTCGGCCGGCCCGACCGAGCTGTTCGAGTCCGCGGAGCGGTACCGCCGGCGGGTGTCCGACATGGTGGCCACGGGGGCCATCCTGGACGAGGCGATGGCCTACTTCGACGCGCGTCTGTCCGCCCGCTACCCGACGGTGGAGCTCCGGGTGGCCGACGTGTGCCTGCGCGCGGACACCGCCGTACTGATCGCGACGCTCAGCCGCGCGCTCGTAGAGACGGCCGCACGGGACTGGCGGGCGGGCCGCCCGGCGCACGACCACAGCGTGAGCCTCCTCAGGCTGGCCGACTGGCAGGCCGCGCGGTTCGGACTGGAGGAGAACCTCCTCGACCCGGCGACCATGCGGCCCCGGCCCGCCGCGCAGGTGCTGCGCTCCCTGCTGGAGCACACCGGGGACGCGCTGACCGACAGCGGCGACGCGGCCCGCGCCGAGCAGGCCGTCGAGGAGCTGCTGCGGACGGGCAACGGCGCGCGCGAGCAGCGCAGGCTGCTGGAACGCACCGACAGCCTGCGGGACGTGGTCACCGAATGCGTGCGGCTCACCCAGGGCTGAGCGCTCAGGTCAGAGGATCAGCATCAGGGCGTACACCAGGAAGAAGGCTGCGATCAGGGCGACGAGGACGAGGATCAGCGTCAGCGGCGCCTTGGCCCACCCTCTGCTCTGAACGTGCGGCTCGCGGGGCCCTGCCTCGGGCATGCTGCTCTCGGCGGGCGGGGTCTCGCCGGGCGGGACTCCGCCGCCGGGCTCCAGCCCGGTGGTGCGCTCCGGCTCGGGATCAGGGTTCACATGGCTCATGTCCCCCGAGTCCCCAGAACACGCCGACATCATCAGCCGATCACGACTTCCGCGTTCCAGACCCCGAACGCGCTCGCCTGGGCTACATTCGAGCACCGCCGACACCGAGCCGATCGGCGGAGTGACCCTCCGTACCCCCCGGGAGCAGTGCATGCGGGACGTCGCCCTCGCTCCAGCCGTCAGCCCGCCGCTCACCGGCGGCCTCGGCGACAGCGTCTTCCACACGGCGGACCGGAATCCGACCCTGCCACTCCTCGCGCGCCGCGCGGACCCCACCGCCACGGTGTGGGAGGAGGTGACGGCCGTCGAGGTACGGGACGAAGTGATCGACCTGGCCAAGGGGCTGATCGCCGCCGGTATCTCGCCCGGTCACCGGGTGGCCCTGATGGCACGTACCCGCTACGAGTGGACGGTGCTCAGCCACGCGCTGTGGGCCGTGGGCGCGGAGGTCGTGCCGATCCATCCGACCGCCGCGCGCGACCAGGTCGAGTGGATCCTGCGGGACGCCGGCTGCGTGGCCGTGGTCGTCGAGGACGAGCAGGGCGCGATGACCGTCGGCACCGTGTGCGTCAGGCTGCCGCGGCTGCGGCACGTCTGGCAGCTCGACGCGGGCGCGCTGCGCGAACTCGTCGAGCGGGGTGCGGTGGTGCCGTACACCACCGTGGAGTCGCTGCGCCGGATCGTGCTGCCGGACGCCACGGCGGCCGTCGTCTACACCTCCGGTACCTCGGGCCGCCCCCTGGGGTGCGCGCTGAGCCACCGCGGCCTCGCCTATCCCTGCGACACCCTGCTGGCCGGCTGGGCCCACACCGCGGCACCGCCGGGCGAACAGCCCTCCGTCCTGGCCTTCCTGCCGTTCTCCCACGTCTACGGCATCATGATCATGCTGACGTGCGTGCGCGGCGGCATCCTGATGGCGCACGAGCCGGAGATGACCGAGGCGGCGCTGGCGTCGGCGCTGTCCACGTTCCGGCCGACGTATCTGTACGGGGTGCCGTCGGTGTTCGAGAAGCTGTACAAGAATTTCCTGCGCGCCGCGGAACAGGAGGGCCGCGGCGCGCTGTTCGAGCGGGCCGCGCAGACCGCGCGGGACTTCGCCGCCGCCGAGGAACGCCGCCGGATGGGCAGCGGTGCGGGCCCGGGGTTCGACCTCAGGCTGCAACACGCCTTGTACGAGCGGACGGTGTACCGCAGACTGCGCGCGGCGCTCGGCGGCCGGGTCGTGCGCGGTACCTCCGGCGGTTCCTCGCTCAGCCGCGAACTGTCCCTCTTCTATGAGGGCATCGGCGTCTACGTCCACGACGGGTACGGGCTCACCGAGTCCTCCGGCGGGATCACCATGCAGCCGCTCGGCCGGGAGAAGTCCGGGACCGTGGGCCGGCCGCTGCCGGGCACCGCGATACAGGTGGCCGAGGACGGGGAGATCCTGGTGCGGGGGCCGTCGGTGTTCCAGGGGTACGTCAGCGACGAGGCGGCGACGCGGGCCGCGCTGCGCGGTGGCTGGCTGGCCACCGGGGACATCGGGCGGCTGGACTCCGAGGGCTATCTGACGATCACCGGACGCAAGAAGGACATCATCGTCACCAGTGGCGGCAAAAGCGTGGCCCCGGCCCCGCTGGAGGAGCGGCTGCGGATGCATCCGCTGATCCACCAGGCGGTGGTGATCGGCGACGACCGGCCCTGCGTCGGCGCCCTGATCACCCTGGATGCGGAGTTCCTCGCACACTGGCGGACCGCGCTGGCGCTGCAGGGCGACCTCCCGGGCCGCGAGACCCGGGAGGAGAACGCGCTGCGGGAGGAGCTCGCGCGGGCCGTGGCCTCGGCCAACAGCGCCGTGTCCCGCGCGGAGTCCATCAGGGTCTACCGCGTCCTCCCGGAACCGTTCGCCCCGGACAACGGGCTGCTCACGCCGTCCATGAAGCTGCGCCGGGACGCCATCGTGCGGCACTGTGCCGCCGAGATCGAGGCGATGTACCAGGCGCGCTCCCAGGCCCGGCGGGGACCGCAGGTGCCGGCCGACTGGGACGAGCCGGACGATGTCTTCCGCTGAGGGGGCGCACCCCCGCCGGAGCGACGTCCCGGAACGGACGGATAGCCTGCCGGGCTGTGGGAACCCGCCACGCACAGAGAGATCAGCAACGACGACCGTCCTGGCGGGAGGGGCCCGGGGGCCCCTCCCGGCCGGGACCGGGGAATGCGAGATGGCGACGGAGCCGCGTTGGGACGACACACCGCCCTCGGAGGAGAAGTACGAGCGTACGTTCTCCTTCGCAGGTGAGCTACGCAACGTCACGGAGGCGCGGCTCGCCGCGGAGGACTTCCTGTGCGCCCTGGCCAGAAACGCGCCGCCGGTCGCGCACGAGTACTGGGACGACATCCTGCTGGTCGTGACCGAGCTGGCCGCCAATGTGATCCAGTACGCGCCCGGCCCGTTCGACCTGCGGATGCGCCGCACCTTCGACGGCGTGCATGTGACGATGCGCGACACGAGCACCACCAAGCCGGAGCCACGGCCCTTCCACCCGCGGACGGGCGGTGGCGGGATCGGCTGGCATCTGGTGCACACGCTGTGCACCCAGGTCAGCGTGGTCGTCCACGACCGCGGCAAGGACATCCACGTGTTTCTGCCCTGGTGACGGCACACGTGGCCGGGCATGCCCGTCGCGTGTGCGACGTATGACTGTGCGAATACCGGTTACTCCATCCGGAGTGGGGGCATGTGGGTGTCCACGCGTTCGTCTGCCTGCCGCACCCAGCTGGCGGATCGGCTCCGGCCACGGTGGGATCGAAGTTGGCGCGCAGCGATCCAGGGCATGCGAACGGCGTCGAGTCGGACCGCCTGGAGCCGCAGAAAGGGATGAACACCGTGACACGACCCAGGATCCTGGTGGTTGGCGCAGGCTTCGCCGGAGTCGAGTGCGTCCGCCGCCTGGAGCGGAAACTCGCCCCCGACGAGGCCGACGTCACCCTGGTGACGCCGTTCGCCTACCAGCTCTATCTGCCTCTGCTGCCCCAGGTCGCCTCCGGCGTGCTCACGCCGCAGTCGATCGCCATCTCGCTGCGACGCAGCAGGAGGTACCGCACCCGGATCATCCCGGGCGGCGCGATCGGGGTGGACCTGAAGGCCAAGGTGTGCGTCGTCCGCACCATCACCGACAAGATCGTCAACGAGCCCTACGACTACATCGTGCTGGCACCGGGCAGCGTCACCCGCACCTTCGACATCCCGGGGCTGACCGAGCACGCCTTCGGGATGAAGACGCTCGCCGAGGCCGCCTACATCCGCGATCACGTCATCTCGCAGCTGGACCTCGCCGACGCCAGCGACGACCCGGTCGAACGGGCGGCGCGGCTGCAGTTCGTGGTCGTCGGCGGCGGATACGCCGGCACCGAGACCGCGGCCTGCCTGCAACGGCTCACGCACGCCGCCGTACAGCGCTATCCGCGTCTGGACCCGGGCCTGATCAAGTGGCACCTGATCGACGTCGCGCCCAAGCTGATGCCCGAACTGGGCGACAAGCTGGGCCGCAGCGCGCAGGAGATCCTGAAGCGGCGGGGTATCGAGGTCTCGCTGGGTGTGTCGATCGACAAGGCCGGACCGGAGGAGGTGACCTTCACCGACGGCCGGGTGGTGCCGACGCACACTCTCATCTGGACGGCGGGCGTGGTCGCCAGCCCGCTGATCGCCACGCTCGGCGCGGAGACGATCCGCGGCCGGCTGGCGGTCACGTCGCAGATGTGCCTGCCCGGCCACGACGGCGTGTTCGCGCTCGGGGACGCGGCCGCTGTGCCCGATGAGGCCAAGGGCCAGGAGGGCGCGGTCTGCCCGCCCACCGCACAGCACGCCATGCGCCAGGGCAAGAAGGTCGCCGACAACGTCATCGCGACCCTGCGCAACCAGCCGATGGAGTCGTACGTGCACAAGGACTTGGGCCTCGTCGTCGACCTCGGCGGCAAGGACGCCGTGTCCAAGCCGCTGGGCATCGAGCTGCGGGGGGTGCCCGCCCAGGCGGTGGCCCGCGGTTACCACTGGTCGGCACTGCGCACCAACGTCGCCAAGACCCGCGTGATGACCAACTGGCTGCTGAACGCCGTCGCGGGCAACGACTTCGTCCGCACCGGCTTCCAGGCCCGAAAGCCCGCCCGGCTGAAGGACTTCGAGTTCACGGACTCGTACCTGACGCCGGAGCAGGTACGGGCCCAGGTCGAGGGCAGGACCATCGAGAACCCCTGATGCGACGCGGATCACCGAGGGGCCGCCGATCACCGCCGATCATTTCTCACCGGGTCGGCGGTCTTCTCTGGTCGGCTGGCTGAAGTCCGGGCACGGCCTCGGGCACGGGCACGCCAACGCCCTGGTGGCGGCGACCCTGGCCGAAGGGAAGTAGCCCGGGCCCTCGTGCGATGCTGGGTCGGAGATCGATTTCCGGCACGGGAGAGAGCGCGGCGGCGTGAGGGCAGCGGCACGGTCGGGGCGGGTACGGATGTGGGACCGGCTGGCGGCGTCCGATCCCGGCCTGCTCCGGCTCACCGCGGGGCTGCGCACGGTCACCGCCATCGCCCTCACCCTCGCCGTTCTCGGTGTGCTGCGGGTTCCGGTGCCCCAACTGGTCGCCGGCGCCATGACGGCGATGGTCTCCACCTTCGCCATCCGGGAGAAGCAGCGCGCCCGGCAGGCCGTCACACTCGCCCTCGGTCTGCCGGTGGCACTGGCCTCGGTCTCACTGGGCGCACTCCTCGACCAGCGCGTCCTCGCCGGGGACCTGTTCTTCGTCGTCCTGATCTTCTGCGCCGTCTACAGCCGCCGGTTCGGCGACCGCGGCACGGCGCTGGGGCTGATCGGCTTCCAGATCTACTTCCTCTCCCTGTTCGTGCACGCCACCACGTCCGCGCTTCCCGGGCTGTGCGGCGTCATCTGCGTGGCGTTCGCGTGCAGCGCCACCGCCCGCTTCCTGCTGCTGCCGCAGACCCCTGCGGGCACCCTGGACCGGCTGCGGCGGGCTTTCCGCGCCCGGCTCGCCCAGCTGATCGACGTCCAGATCCAGCTGCTCGACGCCGGGCCCGAGGAGGTGGACAAGGCCCTGGAGGAGCTGCGCACCGGCACCGCGCGGCTGCACGAGACGGCGCTGATGATCCAGGGACGGTTGGAGGACGGCACCTCGGACGCGTCGGTGGCCCGGCTGCTGCAGCGCCGGATCGCGGACGCCGAGATCGCCGCCGAGCGGCTCGGTCTGCTGCTGCTCACCGCGCGCAGCGCCGAGCGGACCCACACCCTCACCCTGCATCTGCCGGGCGCTCCGCTGCCCTCGGGGGGCGAGTCGCCGGTGCGGGACGAGGCGAAGGACGCGCTGCGCCGGGACCTGCGGGCACTGCGGCTGCTGGTGCTGCGGCCGGCCGGTGAGGCCTCCGGGACGGCGCTCGCGCAGGTCCGCAACCGGCTGCTCGGCTACCGGGACGAGGAGAACCTGCCCGTGGCCTCCCCGGCGGTGCAGGACGTCTTCCGGGGCCTCGGCGAGACCGCCCGGGCCGCGCTGGGGTTGCGGCTCGTCCTCGACGGGCCGCAGGACGAGTCGGAGGACAGCCCGGCGGCCGCCCGCTCGCGCGAGGAACTGGACGCGGAGGACGCCGCGATCGAGGTCAGCGAGGAGATGAGCGGGCCGAAGGAGGCCGAGCCGGCCGGCCTGAGGCGGCCCACCACCCGGGCGGCCGTCCAGGTGGCCGTCGGCTCCTCCCTGGCCATCGCAGGTGGCGAGCCCCTGTCCGGCCAGCGCTGGTACTGGGCGGTGCTGACCTGCTGGATCGTGTTCATCAACACCGCCTCCACCGGCGAGATCCTGGTGAAGGGCTACCGGCGGCTGCTCGGCACGATACTCGGCGTGGTCGCCGGCATCGGGCTCGCCGGCCTGGTCGGGCACCACACCTGGACGGCGTTCGCGCTCGTCCTGGTGTTCGTCTTCGCCATGTTCTACACGGCGCCCCTGTCGTACACACTGATGTCGTTCTTCGTCACTGCGGCGCTGGGACTGCTGTACACACTGCTGAACACCTACAGCACGGAGGTGCTGGTGCTTCGGGTGGAGGAGACGGCGCTGGGCGCGGCCTGCGGGGTGATCGCGGCGGCGCTGGTGCTGCCGATCCACACCGACCGCCGTACCGATGAACTCCTCGTGGAGGTCCTGGACCGGCTCACCGCCGTCACCCGGGCCGCCGTCGACCAGCTGAGCGGCGGGACCGGGGCCGATCTCGTGGAGCAGGCGCGCGACCTAGACCAGGCGCTGGCCGACCTGCGCGGGGCCACCCAGCCGCTGACCCATCCGATCACCCCGCTGCGCTCCCGCCGGGACACCGCCCGGTACGTCGTGGCGCTGCTGGAGACCTGCGCGTACCACGCGCGTTCGCTCGCGGCGACGGCCGAGCTGCTGCCGACGCACCCGGCGATCGCGGCGGACCCCCGGCTGCGCGGGGCGTGCGGGCGGATCGTGCACAACATCGAGGCGATCGCCGCGCACGTCACCGATACGCGGTCCTCGGCCCGGATCGAGACCGGCCCCAGCATCGCCTCGATGCTGGAGCCGGGAACCCTGCGCACCCCGCGCTACGGGCGGGTGACCGACCGGGTGCTGCGCCATCTGCAACGCCTGGACGAGGCTGTCTCCGGTCTGGCGCGGCCGCTGGGCATCATCCCCACCGGTACGGCCGAGCCGAAGAGGTGACCCCCGGGGACCCTCGGCCTCACAGCGGTCCTGTGCCGCCCGTGCGGCGGCCCAGCACCTCGTCGCGGACGCGGGCGCAGCTGCGGCTGATCAGCCGGGAGACGTGCATCTGGGAGATGCCGAGCCGGTCGGCGATACGGCTCTGGGTCATGTCCTCGAAGAAGCGCATGTACAGGATCGCCCGTTCCCGCTCGGGCAGGCGGCGCAGCCCTTCTTTGGCGGCCTCGCGGTCGACGACGACGTCGTACGAGGCGTCCGTGGCGCCGAGGGTGTCGGCGAGGCTGTAGCCGTCGTCGCCGGCGGCGAGTTCGGCGTCCAGCGACAGGGTGCTGAAGCTCTCCAGCGCCTCCATGCCCGCGGACACCTCCTCCTCGCTGAGCCCGGTGTGCGCGGCGATGTCGGCGACGGTGGGTTCCGGGCTGCCGGGGTTCTGGGTGAGTTCCCGTCGGGCCACTCGCACCCGGTTGCGCAGCTCCTGCACCCGGCGGGGCACCCTCAGGGCCCACATCCGGTCGCGGAAGTGCCGCTTGACCTCTCCGGTGATGGTCGGCACGGCGTAGCTCTCGAACGCCCCGCGCGACGGGTCGAACCTGTCGATCGCCTTCACGAGCCCGAGCGCGGCGACCTGGCGCAGGTCCTCGACGGACTCGCCGCGGTCGCGGAAGCGACCGGCGATCCGGTGGGCCATGGGCAGCCAGGAGGTGACGAGTTCGTCGCGTACGGCGTCCCGCTCGGGGCCGTCCTCCAGTTCCGCGAGCCGGGCGAACAGCTCCGCGGTGTCGGGAGCGTCGTCATGGTTCCGTCGGGCGGGCGCCGCGGCGGCGGGGGTGGCAGGCGTGCCGTGAGGGCTGGTCGGCATGTCGGTCAGCATGCGGAATCGCTCCTGAACGTGGTTTCAGGGCACGGCCGGAACAGGGTCCCGGGTTCTGGCCCGAACGGTGGTGTCAGGGTTCGCCGCGGGGTGAACCGCCCGGCCCGCCGGTAGGGGGCCCAGGCAGCAGTCTCCCCGCTGGGCGCGCGCCTCCGGTCCGAAGCACGAGATTCCGTCTGCCCCCCGGCCCCGGGGACAAACGCCGGCAGGCGGAACTTCCAAAACCGCTTCAGTGCAGCGGTACCACGGCCGTGATGCGCTTGCCACCCCAGGGCAGCTCGGCCACCCGGACGTCCCGCGCCAGCCGGCAGACGATGGGCCAGCCGCGCCCGCCCGGCCGGGACCGGCCGCGTTCGTCCACGGGTGCGACGGCCACCGGCACGTCGTCGCTGCGGTCGCTCACCGACACCCGGACGCCGCTGGAGTCGATGTCGACGTCGAAGCCGGTGATCCCGCCGCCGTGCAGTATGGCGTTGGTGGCCAGTTCCGAAGTGACGAGCAGGGCGTCCTCCATGGCCTCGGGTGCGCACGGGAGGGCCTCGGCCCGGCACCGCTCGGCCACCACTCGCCGGACCGTTCTGCGGGCGTCGGCTGGCCCGCACGGCAGTCGGCGGCATGGTTCCCGCAGTGTCGCGGAGGAGCTGGTCCGGTGCTTGTCGAGCATCCCTTTCCTCCCTGCGCGGTGCCCGGATTGACTGGTTCTCTCCTCTTTCGGCTGACCCTTGCTGGCGTTGTCAAACACCCTCGATGCCGATGCCATCACCAGGGAACGGCCGGGTACCCGACCGTCATGACCGATGTGGTGGACGCGGACGAGTTGTTGCGGCGCCTCCGGCGGGGCAGGGAGCGCGCGGCGGAGGAGGAACGTGCCTGGCGGGAGCGCTCGCAGAGCCTGACGGCGACCGATCCGGACGGCGCGCGGGAGGCGGCGGACCGGGCGCGGGCGTACGAGGCGGTACTGATGGTGCTGGAGGAGATCGTCAACCCGGGCGGGCAGCCGGCGGCGGCGGAAGGAGTGAAACGGGTCACCTGACCTGCTTCTGGCTACACATAAGCACGCGAGCTGGTTTACCGTTCATCCATACGTGATGCCGGAGTGGACCGGAACCGTCCTTCCTCCCTCCTCGCGCGTCACCGCATACGGCCCTGGCTGGATTCCCCCGTCCAGCCAGGGCTTTTTGCCGCCCGGAACCGGTCGGCAGGCGCACGCCCACATGCTTCGAGGTGCCCGGGGCGGCGGCAGCGGCTGAAATGGGCTTAAGCACAGCATCCGGACCGCCGCCGGCGAGGAGCCCCGCGCCATGACCAAAGCGATCAAACTGCTCACCGCCCTGCCCCAGGCGCAGCGCGAGCGCCTGATGGAGCTGGCCAGGGAGGTCTCCTTCCCCGAGGACACCCGCATCTTCGAGGCGGGCGGCACGGCCGACCGGTTCTGGGTGATCCGCTCCGGCGCGGTCCACCTGGACCAGCAGGTCACCTCCCGGCAGCGGGTGACCGTGGCCACGCTCGGCGCCGGCGACCTGCTCGGCTGGTCCTGGTTGTTTCCGCCGTACGAGTGGGACTTCGGCGCGGTGGCCTTCAGCAACGTACGGGCCTACGAGTTCGACGGGCCCTCGGTGCTCGCCGTGTGCGTGGAGGACCCGCTGCTCGGCCTCTCCCTGGT
This sequence comes from Streptomyces sp. NPDC006314, assembly GCF_040613075.1. Taxonomy (NCBI): domain Bacteria; kingdom Bacillati; phylum Actinomycetota; class Actinomycetes; order Kitasatosporales; family Streptomycetaceae; genus Streptomyces; species Streptomyces sp. NPDC006314. Next base: position 14,849 of record NZ_JBEXRL010000007.1, read on the forward strand.
CCGGACGGTGGCCGAGATTCTCGCCAGCCGCCTGGAGACGACCCGCGGCAAGCTGATGGACCAATACGCGATCCGGAGGCGCAGCGGCCCGCTCTAGGGTTCAGATCCGGTAGCGGCGCAGCGCCGGGACCGCGCAGGCCAGGGTCAGCATCACCACGACGACCAGGGCGCCGCCACCTGCCACGGCGGCCCGCGGGCCGAATACCGAGCCGGCGGTGCCGTGCAGCACGTCGGCCAGACGCGGGCCACCCGCGACGACGACCGTGAACACCCCTTGCATCCGTCCGCGCATCTCGTCGGTCGCGGCCGACAACAGGATCGCGCCCCGGAACACCATCGAGACCATGTCCGCGACACCGGCCGCGGCGAGGAAGGCCATCGCGATCCAGAGGTTGCCGCTCAGCCCGAACCCGGCGATGGCCACGCCCCAGCCGACGACCGCCCCGATGACCATCCACCCGTGCCGGCGGGCCCGCGAGAACACCCCGGAGAACAGACCGCCGAGCACCGCGCCGACCGGGATGCCGGCGAACAGCACGCCGAGCGCGAGTCCTTCGCCGTAGGAGTCGTAGGTCTGCGCGGCGAGCTGCGGGAACAGGGCGCGGGGCATGCCGAGCACCATGGCGACGATGTCGGCGAGGAAGGAAAGCAGCAGCACCTTGTGCCGGGAGACGTAGCGGAAGCCGGCCGCCACCTCCCGTACCCCGGCCCGGCGGGTGGAGGCGCCGGCGAGCGGCGGCAGCGGGGGCAGCCGGAAGACGGCCCACACCGTCGTGCACAACGCCAGGGCGTCGATGAGGTACAGCTCGGGCAGCCCGATGACCGGGATGAGCGCCCCGGCGAGGAGCGGGCCCGCCACCAGGCCGGTCTGCGTCACCGTGGAACCGAGCGCGTTGGCCGCGGCCAGTTGCCCGGCGGGCACCAGGCGGGCGATGGAGGCGTTGCGCGCCGGGGCGTTGAGGCCGAAGAAGGCCTGCTGCATCGCGAGCAGGACCATGAGGACGACGACCGAGTCGAGTCCGGTGACGGCCTGCGCACAGAACAGCAGCGAGGTCACCGCGATACCGCTGTTGGTGACCAGCAGCAGCTTGCGGCGGTCGACGGTGTCGGCGACCGCCCCGCCCCACAGCGCGAACGCCACCATGGGCACGAGACCCGCCAGGCTCGCGTAGCCGACCCAGGCCGACGAGTGCGTGATGTCGTAGATCTGCTTGGGTACGGCGACGGCGGTGAGCTGGCTGCCGACGGCGGTGACGATGGTCGAGGACCACAGCCGCCGGTAGGCGGGGATGCGCAGGGGGCGGGTGTCCATCGCCCAGCGGCGCCAGCCGCGCCGCGGCGGGGCCTCGGCCGCCGGCGCGGCCGTGCCGGTCGCGGTGGCGCTGCTCTCGCTCGTGTCCACGGGTGTCCCGGTTGCTCGATCGTCTTTTCGCTTCGCGAGCCTGACCGTCCCGGCACAGTCCGTGCACGGCCGAACGGATTGTCTCAGGATCCGGCGACGAGTGTGGCCCCCAGCGCCAGCATGGTGAGGGCGACCAGGCCGTCCAGGATCCGCCAGGCGCCGGGCCGGGCCAGGTACCGGCCGAGTAGCCGGGCGCCGAAGCCGAGCGCGGCGAACCAGCACAGGCTGGCGAGCGCGGCGCCGAGCCCGAAGGTCCAGCGCAGCGGGCCCCGGTCTGCGGCGAGCGAGCCGAGCAGAAAGACGGTGTCCAGATAGACGTGCGGGTTGAGCCAGGTCATCGCCAGGCAGGTGAGCACCGCCCGTCTGCGGGAACCGGCGGTCTCCCCCTCGGCGCGCAGCCCGGTGCCGGGTCTGAGGACGCGGCGGGCGGCGAGGGCGCCGTAGCAGAGGAGGAAGACACCGCCGACGATCCCGACCGCCCTGAGCGCGCCGGGCCAGGCCACCACCACCGCACCGACCCCGCCGACGCCGAGCGCGATGAGCACCGCGTCGGACAGGGCGCAGATGCCGACCACGGCGAGCACGGAATCACGGCGAACCCCCTGCCGCAGAACGAAGGCGTTCTGTGCGCCGATGGCGACGATGAGGGAGAGGCCGGTGCCGAATCCGGCTGCCGCGGCGGTCAGTGCGTGGTTCATGCGGTCGACGCTAGGCAAGGGCACCTACCAAGTACAGCTAAAGATTTTTACGTAGCATTAGCTGTCGTGATGATGGAACTTCCTCTGGAGCAGGTGCGGACGTTGCTCGCCGTGGTCGACGAGGGCACCTTCGACGCGGCGGCCGCGGCCCTGCACGTGACGCCGTCGGCGGTCAGCCAGCGTGTCAAGGCCCTCGAACAGCGCACCGGCCGGGTGCTGCTGCAGCGCACCAAACCGGTGCGGCCCACGGAGTCCGGCGCGGTGCTGGTGCGGTTCGCCCGGCAGCTCGCCCGGCTGGAGCGGGACGCATGGGGCGAGCTGGGGCTGAGCGGCGCCGGCGAGCCGACGCGGGTGTCGGTCGCGGTGAACGCCGACTCGCTGGCGACCTGGTTTCTGCCGGCCCTGACCCGAGTGGCGGGGCTCTGCTTCGAGCTGCACCGGGAGGACGAGGCCCACACGGCGGCCCTGCTGCGCGAGGGGCTGGTGATGGCCGCGGTGACCTCCTCGGCCGACCCGGTGCCCGGCTGCACGGTCCGACCGCTCGGGCGGATGCGCTATCTGCCGGTGGCCGCACCGGAGTTCACCCGGACCCACCTCGCGGGTCAGCCGCTGCCTGAGGCTCTCCCCCGGGCCCCCGTCGTGGTCTTCGACCGCAAGGACGACTTCCAGGACGGGTTCGTGCGCCGGCTGGGCAGCAGGTCCGCCGGTCCGCTGCGGCACCATGTGCCCACGTCGGAGGGGTTCGTGGACGCGGTCGCCGCGGGGCTGGGCTGGGGCATGGTCCCGGAGGCCCAGGCGGACCCACTGCTGGACGAGGGCCGGCTGGCCCTGCTCGCCCCCGGGGAATGGGTGGACGTCACCCTGTACTGGCAGCAGTGGAAGCTCGACTCCCCCGCGCTCTCGGCGCTGGCCGACGCGGTGACGGAGACCGCGGCACAGGCGCTGCGCCGCTGACGGCGGGCACCTCGGCACCGGCGACCGATGGCCTCCGGCGGAGTACCCGGTTGTGCCACGGTGCCGAGACGACCGGTGTTTGCGCGTGCGACGTCCCCCCAACTCCCCGCCCGCGGTGCCCGATCGGGCACGAACCGCTCGGTCGGGACGCCTCCGCCGCCCCGCCCCCTCCCCCAACCTGCCTACCGCGTACGGCTCCTCGCGGGACCGCGCGCACCTGACCGGATCGCGGTCGTCGCCCGATTCCCTGCCGGTTGCGTTGTTTCACACCGTCCCGACCGGTCACCCGAACCCGGACAACGCATTCGACAGGGCACGGACGCCTTCGATCCGAAACCAGGAGACTTCGATGGACAACTGGCGCGACCATGCCGTGTGCCGTGACGAGGACCCCGATCTGTTCTTCCCCATCGGCACCACCGGCCCCGCTCAGGTGCAGGCCCAGCAGGCGAAGGCGGTGTGCGGGCGCTGTCCCGTCCGGGAACAGTGCCTCGACTGGGCGCTGGACACCGGCCAGAGCATCGGCGTATGGGGCGGAACGACCGAACTGGAACGCCGGGCGCTGCGGCGCCGCGCGCGCTCCCGGCAGCGTTCCGGCTGACCCGGCGGCAGAAGTGGGGGGCTCAGCGGCCACCGCGGCGCAGGGCCCCCACTCCCGCTCCGGCCGGGCAACATCCGCCTTGCCCCGTCGATCACGTCGTCGGCGATCCAGCACAACGGCTCGACGCCGGCCACCAGCGGCTCGTCGCAGGGGCCCCGGCCCGTCTCCCGGCCCGCGAGGCCCAGGGCGCACACCGGGGCCCTTGGCCGTGCGGCGGACACGCATGGTCGTACAGCCGGCGCGCCACCCGCAGTTCCACGGACCGGTCCTCCCACCGGTCCTCGACGTCAAGGGGGTTGGCCGACAGGCCGGGCATGGGCACACCGTGAGTTCGTCGGTGCCGCAGACGTCGTCGGAGCCGGTGCCGGGGCCTGGACCACCACACGTACAGGCCCCGATGCCGTTCCACCGGGCGGGCCACTCGGCGAGCGTGGACACGACCGGCAGGTCCCTCCGCTGTGCCCATGACATGACCTCCCTCGACTGTACTGAGCGACCGAGTGCCCCGGCGCGCGCCGGACATGGGACCGAGCGCCTCCGCTGTCAGGGCTCCTCGCGCGGCTGCCGGCCGGCCGGCAGCCGCAGGGTGAAGACCGCGCCCGCGCCGGGCTCGCTCGCGGCCTCGGCCGTACCCCCGTGGGCCGCGACCAGGTGGCGGACGATCGGCAGGCCGAGGCCGCTGCCGCCGGTGCGGCGGCTGCGGGACTTCTCCGCACGCCAGAACCGGTCGAAGACATGCGGCAGGTCCTCGGGCGCGATCCCCGCACCGGTGTCGGTGACGGTGAGGACTAGGTCGTCCCCCTCCCGGCGGGCGGCGAGCGTGACGGCACCGCCGGCAGGGGTGTGCCGCAGCGCGTTGGAGACCAGGTTCCCGAGGACCTGCCGCATCCGCACCGGATCCGCGTCCAGCCAGGCGGCGGGGTCGGCCTCGACACCCAGGGCGACCCCGGCACCGTCGGCGGCGACGCGGTGGGCTGCCGCCGCCTGCTCGAGCAGGTCGCCGGCCCGCAGCGGCTCGCGGTGCAGGTGCAGGGTGCCGGCGTCGACGGCGGCGAGGTCCTGCAGGTCGTCGATGATCCGCTGGAGTACGAGCGCCTCCTCGTGCAGCGAGTCCAGCAGCGCCGGGTCGGGGTCGACGACGCCGTCCCGGACGACCTCCAGCCAGCCGCGGATGTTGGTCAGCGGGCTGCGCAACTCGTGCGCGATGTCACTGACCATCGCCTTGCGCTGGGCCTCCAGGCGCTCGCGGCGCCCGGTCAGGTCGTTGAAGGCCTCAGCGAGGATGCCGGTCTCGTCCCGGGTGGTCACCGGCACCCGGACATGCAACTCGGGCGGGGCCCCCGCGGCCTCGGTCAGCGCGCGCAGGGGCCGGACGAGCCGGACGGCCACGACGGCGGTCACGGCGACGGTGACGGCGAGGACAAGGCCGGCCGTGCCGACCACCTTTGCCTTGTTGGCGGGCGACATGTCGAATCGGGAGGGGTTCTGGTCGCCGATGCCGAGGAACAGCTCGGCCGCCGGGGCGACGTACGGCTCGAGCTGGATGCGGCGGGCGGCCAGGATGCAGTGCTGGGCCGCCCGAGCCGACGCGCCCTTGCCCAGCTTCGCGTACTTGGTGACCAGATAACCGCCGCCGAAGGGGTCCTTGCCGCTGGGGTCGAAGGAGAGGAACAGCCGCCCGCCGAGGTCCGTGCCCGCCTGCTCCAGACAGGGCCGGGCAAGATCCGACAGCGCGTCCAGGGCTTTCCGTTCCGTCGGCGAGGGGATGTTGAGCTGTCCGTCCTCGCACACCGTCGCGCCGTAGCCGGAGGAATCGGTGCCGTCCGGGGCGGTGACCATCGGCCGCCCGTTCGCGGCCCGCACGACCGTGGTCTGCAGGCCGTAACGCCCGTAGCATCGCTTGCGCCGGGCGGCCAGCGCGTCCAGCTTCGTGCGGTCCTTCCCTCGCAGCCGGTAGGGGCCCACCACGCGCGGGTCGATGCCGCTGAGCTGGGCGCCGGACTCGGTGTAGGTGTCGGTGCGCAGCGGGTCGACGGTGGCGGCGGGCCGGGGCGGCAGCGGCGTGCCACGGGGCGCGGAGTCGGCGACCAGGGTGCGGTCGGCGGTGGTGAGGGCGATACGGCGTCCCGTCCTGGCGGCCAGGACCCGGACGGTGTGCCGGGCGCCCGACCAGTCGGGGTGCGTGGCGGCGTACCCGCTGAGCTGGGTGAGGATGCTGTTGTCGGCGGCCAGATCCTGGCCCTGCTCCTCCTTCAGTGCGCTGGTGGTGGTGGTCACCGCGAGCCAGGCGGTCGCCGCCACCGAGCAGACCGCGATCAGAGCGGAGACGAACAGCAGGCGGACGAGGAGCCGTTTCCGCAGCGGGATCCGCCGCTTCGGTGTCCGGCCCTGCGGCATCCGGCGCTTCACGGTCGCGTGCCGCTCAGCTTGTAGCCGACGCCGAAGACGGTCAGCAGCCGTACCGGCCGGCGCGGGTCGGCCTCGATCTTGCGGCGCAGGTTCATGATGTGCACGTCGACGGCCCGCTCGGTGGAGGCCCGGTCGAAGCCGCGTGTGCACCGCAGCAGCTGGCGCCGCGTGAACACCCGGTCCGGCTCCCCGGCCATGGCCAGCAGGATCTGGAACTCGGCCGGTGTGCACTCCACCGGCACGCCGTCGCGGCGCACCTCGTGCCGTACCGGGTCGACGCTGATCCCGGCGGCCTGCACGACGGCGTCGTCGTCCCGGGCGCCGGCGCCCCGCCCGCTGCGCCGGAGGACCGTGCGGATGCGCGCCATCAGCTCGCGCGGACTGTACGGCTTGGTCATGTAGTCGTCGGCGCCCAGTTCGAGGCCGAGCAGCACGTCGTCCTCGGCGGAGCGGGCGGTGAGCATCACCACGGGGATGTCCGGGTCCCCGCCGCGGCGCAGCACCCGGCACACACCGAAGCCGTCGACGACCGGGAGCATCAGGTCGAGGACGACGAGGTCGGGCCGCAGCCGGCGGGCCGCGTCCAGCGCGGCCGCGCCGTCGTGCACCACCGTGGCGGTGTGTCCCTCGGCCAGCAGGGAGCGGCGGATCAGCTCGGCCTGCTTCTCGTCGTCCTCGGCGACCAGTACATGTGCGCACACGGGTTCGGATCCTAGGCCGCTCAGCGGGCGAGCCAGTCGGCGTACCCCATGACGACGGCCGGGTGCCGGTGCGGGTCGAGGCTGCGCAGGAGTTCCTTCATGTGGGCCCTGGCGACGCTGACACAGCCGTGCGTGGGCCCGCCGTGGTCGATGTGCAGCCAGACTCCGCCGCCCCGGCTGAGGCCGAGCGGCCGGGTCCAGTCCAGGGGCGAGGTGCCGGGCTCGCGGTTGTAGTCGATGGCGATCACGTAGTCGAAGGATCCCTCGAGCGGTTCGCCCTCGAAGCCGGTGCCGGGCGAGTGGAAACCGCCGGAGTGGTGGTACGGGAGCTTGCTGCCGGGGTCGGGGAGCAGGCCTCCGGCGTCGGAGAGGGTGTAGACGCCGAGTGGGGAGCGCAGGTCGCCGGACATGTGGTGCGCGCTCCAGCCGTGCAGCGCGTTGTGGGCGGGCCAGGAGGGTCCGGCCTGCCAGCCGGAGGAGATGCGCTCGTGCAGGACGACCGTGCAGAGCGGGGAGTTCTTCGCGCGCCCGGTGACCACGACGGCCTGCCCGCAGCGCTCCGGTATCGCAGCCGACCGCTTCGGCCCGAGGCCGGGTATGCCCTGCGGCGCCTGCTCCGTCTCGATCTCGGGAGTGGGAGTGGGGGCGGGGGCGGCCGGGGACGCCGGACGGCCGGCCGGCGTCCGGCGCTCGGTCGCCTCGGCTCCGCCGCCGCAGCCGGTGAGCAGCAGCGGGGAGGCGAGGAGTGTGACAGCGGTTCTGCGTCGGATCATGGGTCGACCTTGTCCGACGGTTGTTTGGATCCGGTCAGCGTTCAGGCGCTGTTCGGCTTGCCCTTCGCATACAGCCAGGTGTGGAACAGCCCGTCCAGCTGCTTCCCCGACTTCTGCTCGGCCAGCCGCACGAACTGTGCGGTCGTCCCGTGCCCACCGCGGTGCTCGGCCGCCCACGTGCGCAGGATCCGGAAGAAGTCCCGGTCGCCGACGGCGTTGCGCAGCTCGTGCAGGGTCATGGCGCCGCGCGCGTAGACGGGCGTGCCGAAGATGTACTTGCCGCTGCCCGGATCGCCGGGCGGGTAGGCCCACAACGCGTTGCCCGCGGGGCGGGCGTAGAGGGCGTCGAACCTCTTCTGGGCGCTGTCGCCGCCGTGCTGCTCGGCGTAGAGCCACTCGGCGTAGGTGGCGAAGCCCTCGTTGAGCCAGATGTCCTTCCATGCGGTGAGTGAGACGGAGTCGCCGAACCACTGGTGGGCGCTCTCGTGCACGAGAGTGCTCAGGCTCGGCGCGGAGTCGTAGACCGGCCGGGTCTGGGTCTCCAGGGCGTAGCCGACGCTCGGGGCGTGGTCGACGATCGCGCCGGCGGCCCGGAAGGGGTACGGGCCGAACAGCTTGCTCTCCCAGGCGAGGACGGAGGGCAGCTTCTTCAGCACCGGCGCGGCGGCCCGCGCCTCCCGCGCGTCGACGGCGTTGTAGACCTGGATGCCGTCGCGGGTGGTGTACCGCTCGACGTTGAACCGGCCGATCGTGGCGGTGGCCAGATAGGCGGCCATGGGCTGGGTCTCACGCCAGCGGAAGGTGGTGCGTCCGTGCGCGGTGCGCTGTCCGAGCAGCACCCCGTTGGCGACGGCGGTGCGCCCCTTCGGCACGGTGATGGTGAAGTCGTACGACGACTTGTCCTTGGGATGGTTGTTCGCCGGGAACCAGGTCATCGCGCCCTGCGGCTCGCCGGCGACGAAGGCGCCGTCGTCGGTGGGGATCCAGCCGTCCGCCGAGCCGTCGGGGTCGGTGACCGGCTTCGGGGTGCCGTGGTAGGCGACGGTGACGCGGAACTCCTGGCCCGCGCGCAGGCTGTGGCGCGGGGTGACGACGAGTTCCTGGCCGTCGCGCCGGAAGGCCGCCGCCCTGCGGTCGACGGTGACCGAGGTGACCTCCAGGCCCTTCAGGTCGAGGTCGAAGCGGGTGAGCTTCTGGGTGGCGCGGGCGGTGAGAACGGCCTTGCCGTCGAGGTGGCCGGCCGCGGTGCCGTAACGGAGCGTCAGGTCGTAGTGGCCGACGTGATAGCCGCCGTTGCCGCTGAGCGGGAAGTAGGGGTCGCCGGCGCCGGACGCGCCGGTGGTGCCCGCCGCCGCGGGGCCTGCGGCGGCGAGGAGCGCCGCCATGGCGACGGGCACGGTGGCGAGGACCGCCTCGCGGCGGAGGACGGCGGTAGGGCGCCGCGGGGGCTGTCTGCGGGATGGCGTCACAGGCGCTCCTCAGGGGGGTGGTGGGTGATCGACTGGCTCACAGACTAGGGCGGGCGGGGGCCCGGCTTCCCTCTTGTTCAGGTCAGTCACGTCGCGTCGCCGCCCGGTGGGCGGGGCCGGCCGCAGTACGCTCGCGGGACCGTCCGCGATCAGAGAGGGGGCCCTGCCGTGAGCGTGCGCGTGCGCCGGGTCTACGAACCGCCCGAGCCCGACGACGGCCTCCGTGTCCTGGTCGACCGGCTGTGGCCGCGCGGCGTCGCCAAGGACGCGGCCCACGTGGACGAGTGGCCCAAGGTGCTCACCCCATCGACCGAACTGCGCAAGTGGTACCACGGCGGCGAGGGCTCCTACGAGGAGTTCCGCCGCCGCTACGAGGCGGAGCTGGACGCTCCTGAGGCCGCTGAACTGCTCGACGGTCTCAGGAAGTCGGCCCGCGAGGGGCGCGTGACGCTGCTGACGGCGTCCAAGACGCCGGAGGAGAGCCACGCGCAGGTGCTGGCGGAGCTGCTGAGGGGCTGACGCCGACCCGCCCGTCACACACGAAGCCGGCGAAGCCGCACAAGGACCGGGGTCAGCCCGCCCGTCACACACGAAGTGGGCGAAGCCGCACAAGGGCCGGGGTCAGCCTGTCTGGCGGGCCGCGTGCCGGCCCGCGGCCCGTCCGGAGAACAGGCAGCCGCCGAGAAAGGTGCCTTCCAGGGCGTTGTAGCCGTGGACACCGCCACCACCGAAGCCGGCCACCTCGCCCGCCGCGTACAGCCCGTCGATCGGCGAGCCGTCCGTGCCGAGGGCGCGGGAGTCGAGGTCGGTCTGGATGCCGCCGAGGGTCTTGCGGGTCAGCATGTGCAGCCGCACACCGATCAGCGGGCCTGCCGCCGGGTCCAGGATGCGGTGCGGGCCTGCCACCCGGCCGAGGCGGTCGCCGATGTAGCGGCGGGCGTTACGGATGCCCTGGACCTGGGAGTCCTTGCTGTACGGGTTGATGATCTGCAGGTCGCGGGCCTCGATCTGGCGGCGCACCTCGGCCGCGTCGAGCAGCGGCTTGCCGGTCAGGCCGTTCATCTTCCCGACCAGCTGCTCCACGGTGTGCGCGGTGACGAAGTCCGCGCCCTTGTCGAGGAAGGCCCGCACCGGTGCGGGGGCGCCCTTGCCGAGCAGCCGGTCGCGCAGCACGGCCTTGCGGTCCTTGGCGGTGATGTCGGGGTTCTGCTCGGAGCCGGAGAGCGCGAACTCCTTCTCGATGATCTTCCGGGTGAGGATGAACCAGGAGTGGTCGTAGCCGGCGATGTCCTCGGTGGTGCGCAGGTACTTGAGCGTGCTCAGGGTGTCGTAGCCGGGCAGGCAGGGATCGGGCAGCCGGCGGCCGAGGGCATCGAGCCAGATGGAGGACGGGCCGGGCAGGATGCGGATGCCGTGGCCGGGCCAGACGGGGTTCCAGTTCTGCAGGCCTTCGGTGTAGTGCCACATGCGGTCGCGGTTGACCAGCCGTACGCCGGCCCGGGCGCTGATGTCGAGCATGCGGCCGTCGACGTAGGCGGGGACGCCGGTGACCATCTCGGCGGGAGGCGTGCCGAGCCGCTCGGGCCAGTAGCGGCGGACGATGTCGTGGTTGGCTCCGATACCGCCGGTCGTGACGATCACGGCCTGCGCGGTGAGTTCGAAGTCGCCGATCCGGTCGCGGCGGGAGGCGACACCGCGCGGTGACTCGTCGGCGGCGAGGACGGTGCCGCGCACCCCGCGTGCCGTGCCGTCCTCGATGACCAGCTCGTCCACCTGGTGGCGGTGGTGGAAGGTCAGCAGTCCGTCCCGGGCGGCCTGCCGGGCGTACCGGACGAAGGGTTCGACGACTCCGGTGCCGGTGCCCCAGGCGATGTGGAAGCGGGGTACGGAGTTGCCGTGCCCGTCGGCCCTCAGGTCACCGCGTTCGGCCCAGCCGACGGTCGGCAGCAACTCGACGCCGTGCCGCTGGAGCCAGGTCCGCTTCTCGCCGGCCGCGAACTCGACGTAGGCGCGGGCCCAGCGCACCGCCCAGGAGTCCTCGTCCGCCGGCCGGTCGAACTGGGCGCTGCCACGCCAGTCGTTCCAGGCGAGGGCGAAGGAGTCCTTGATGCCGAGCCGGCGCTGCTCCGGGGAGTCGACGAGGAAGAGCCCGCCGAAAGACCAGAACGCCTGGCCGCCGAGGTTGGCGGCGTTCTCCTGGTCGACCAGGGCCACGCGGCGGCCCCGGCTGGTGAGTTCGTGCGCCGCGACCAGGCCGGCGAGACCCGCTCCGACGACGATGACGTCCGCGTCCATGGCGACTGTGTCCTTCCTGACGGTGCTCATAGCTGGGCCGTGTCGGTGCTCACGGGGGTCCGGCCGCCGCCGGTCAGCAGCGCGGTGAGCAGTTGCCTGAGCCAGCCCCGGGCGGCCTCGATGTCCCTGTCCAGCAGCAGTTGGGTGGTGACCCCGTCGTACGCGGCGACCACGGCGTGCGCGGCGCCGTCGACGCCACCGAGCACGACGGGCAGTTCGGTGTGACCCCGGGCCCGGAGAAGCCGGTCGGCGATGGCCTCCCGGAGTCTGGCCCGGTGGTCGAGGAGGGCCCGGGCGACGGCCGGGTCGCGGGCCGCGTGCACCAGGAAGTCGGTCTTCACCAGCAGCCAGTCCACGTCGAGCAGCAGCACCTCGGTGACCCGGTCCACCGAGGCGGGTACGTCGAGGTCGGGGCCCTCCTGGGCGAGGGCGTCGGCCACCTGGGAGGCGATGAGATCGGCACGCTCCCGGTAGAGCGCGAAGAACAGCTCGTCCAGGGTCGCGAAGTTCGAGTAGAAGGCGCCTCGGCTGAACCCGGCCGCTTCACAGATCTCCTCGATGGAGACCCGCCCGAAGCCCTTGGCGGCGAACACCTCGAACGCGGCGTCGAGCAGCCTGGCCCGGGTGCGGACCCGGCGCCGGGTGACGCGCTTGGGTGTCTCTTCCATCGGCACCGGCCTCCCCGTTCGATACGTGAATGTATCCGATACACCAACGTATCGAAAGAGGGCTCCTCAGGCACCGGACTCACCCATGGGAACGAACTTTCGATTGCGGAGTACGCTGGGTTCATGGCCACGCACCTCCAGGGCTCCCTGTTCGACCAGACCGACGAGCTGCGGCTCGGCCCCCTGGACGGGCTACGCCGGACCGTCCTGGGCGCCGGCGCCTGGATCGACGTCCTGCCGGGCTGGCTGAGCGGCGCCGACGCGCTGTTCGAGAAGCTCGCGGCGGAGGTCCCGTGGCGAGCGGAGCGCCGGAAGATGTACGACAACGTGGTGGCCGTACCCCGCCTGCTCGCCTTCTACAAGACGCACGACCCACTGCCCCACCCGGTGCTGGACGAGGCGCGCACCGCCCTGTCCCGGCACTACGCGGAGGAACTGGGTGAACCGTTCACCACCGCCGGGCTGTGCTTCTACCGCGACGGCCGGGACAGCGTGGCCTGGCACGGGGACCGGATCGGGCGCGGCGCACACGAGGACACCATGGTCGCGATCCTCTCCGTCGGCACACCCCGCGACCTGCTGCTGCGCCCGGCCGGCGGAGGCGGCACGACGGTACGCCGACCGCTCGGCCACGGCGACCTCATCGTGATGGGCGGCTCCTGCCAGCGCACCTGGGAACACTGCGTACCCAAGACCACCCGCGCCACGGGCCCCCGCATCAGCATCCAGTTCCGGCCGCACGGAGTGCACTGACGCGTCCGCCACCCTCTTGCCAGGGGGGCCGCCCCGTCTGGTTGGCTGTCTTCGACGATCAGCCGTCCAGGGGCCTGGGGAGATCATGACCGCGGACGTACACCAAGTCGCCGACGGCACCTATCTGGTGCACGGCCACCACACCAACTGGGTCATCCTCAAGGACGGTGACGCCGTCACGCTGGTGGACACCGGGTACCCCGGGGACCGGCAGGGACTGCTGGAGTCCCTCGCGGCGGTGGGCAGCAGGCCCGAGGCGGTCGCCGCCGTACTGATCACACACGCGCACAACGACCACCTGGGCTCGGCCGAGTACCTGCGCGCCGCCCACGGCACCCCCGTCTATCTGCATCCGGCCGAAGTCCCGCACGCGCGACGGGAGTTCCTTCAGCAGGCCACCATCGCCGACGTGGTGCGCAACGCCTGGCGGCCGGGCGTGCTGCCCTGGGCGGTGCACGTGATCCGGGTGGGCGGCACCGAGCATCATCCCGTGACCGCGCCCGAGCCGTTCCCCAGCGGGGGCCCGCTCGACCTGCCGGGCCGGCCGGTCCCCGTGCACACTCCGGGTCACACGGACGGACACTGCGTCTTCCACCTGCCCGCTGCGGGTATCGTGATCTCCGGGGACGCCCTGGTCAGCGGGCACGCGACCTCGCGGATCGAGGGTCCGCAACTGCTGCTCGACTTCTTCCACCACGAGCGCACGCGGGCGCGGGCCTCCCTGGAGCTGATCGGCGCGCTCGACGGCGACACCCTGCTGCCCGGACACGGGCCGGTCCACCGGGGGCCGGTGCGCGCGGCGGCCGAGCTGGCCCGGGAACGAGCCGCCTCGAACACCCGCGCGGCGCCGTAAGGTTCATGCCATGGCCTTGCAGATCAACGCCACGAACCCGGAGCATCCCGCGCTCCTGCTCGCCCTGCCCTGGGACGTGCCCCTGGAGGAGTGGCCCGAGGAGTACCTCGTACCGCTCCCCCGCGGCATCTCCCGGCACGTCGTGCGTTACGCGCGCGCCGGTGACGAGGTGATCGCCGTCAAGGAGCTGGCCGAACGGCCCGCGCTGCGCGAGTACGAGCTGCTGCGCGGCCTTGACCGGCTCGGCATCCCCGCCGTCGACCCCCTCGCCGTGGTCACCGGCCGCACCGACGGCTCGGGTGCCCCCCTGGAGCCGGTGCTGATCACCCGCCATCTGCGTGGCTCGATGCCGTACCGGTCGATGTTCGAGACGACCATGCGCCCGGCGACCATGCACCGCCTGATGGACGCGCTCGCCGTGCTCCTGGTCCGGCTGCACCTGACCGGGTTCGCCTGGGGCGACTGCTCGCTGTCCAACACCCTGTTCCGGCGGGACGCCGGCGCCTACGCCGCCTACCTGGTCGACGCCGAGACCGGCGACCTGCATCCCCGGCTGAGCCCCGGGCAGCGGGAGTACGACCTCGACCTGGCCCGGGTGAACATCAGCGGGGAACTGCTGGATCTGGAGGCGTCGGGCGCGCTGCACCCGTCCGTCGACCCCATCGACTTCGGCCACGAGATCTGCACCCGCTACAACGGGCTGTGGCAGGAGCTGACCCGCACCTCGGTGTACCCGGCGGGCAAGTACCACTACATCGAGCGCCGGATCCGCCGCCTCAACGAGCTGGGCTTCGACGTGGCCGAGATGCAGATCGAGCACTCCCCCGACGGCGACACGGTCACCTTCGTGCCGAAGGTCGTCGACGCCGGCCACCACCAGCGTCAGCTGCTGCGGCTGACCGGCCTGGACGCCGAGGAGAACCAGGCGCGGCGGCTGCTCAACGACCTGGAGAGCTGGATGGCCACCCAGGACGACTACGCCCCGGGCGACCCCCTCGCCGCCCGACCCGAGGTACTGGCCCACCGCTGGGTGCGGGACGTGTTCCGGCCCACCGTCCGCGCGGTCCCGCTCGACCTGCGGGGCTCCATGGACCCGGCCGAGATCTACCACGAGCTGCTCGAACACCGCTGGTACCTGTCCGAGCGCGCCCAGCGCGACATAGGGCTCGACACGGCCGTCGAGCACTACATCGAGAACGTGCTTCCGAAGGCCCGTGCCACGCTGGAGCCGACGACCCCCGGCTAGGTCACTCGTGCGGGACCACGGCCACCGGGCAGTCGGCGTGGTGCAGCACCCCGTGCGCGACCGAGCCGATCCGGGCGCCGACGGCCGTACGGTGTGCCCGGCGTCCGACGACCATCAGCTGGGCTCGGCCGGCCATCGACAGCAGCACCTGGCCGGCGCTGCCCATCTCGATGTGCTCGGCCACGGGCACATCGGGGAACCGCTCCCGCCACGGCTGGAGCGCCTCGGCCAGCGCCTGCTTCTCGTACGGCTCCAGACCGCCCGCGTCGTCCAGGAGTCTGAGCGAGCCGGGGCTGTAGGCGAAGACCGGTGGCAGGGTCCACGCGCGTACCGCCCGGACGGTCGCGCCCCGGGCCGCCGCCGTCTCGAACGCGAACCGCAGCGCCGCCGCGCTGTCCTCGGGGCCACCCTGCTGGCCGACCACGACGTCCCGTCCGGCGGCCTCCGCCGTCGGCCGGTCGCCGGCGCGCACCAGGACCACGGGCCGGTCCGCCTCCGCGATCACCTGCTGGCCGACCGAGCCCATCAGGAACCCGACGACCGGGCCGTGCCCGCGGGAACCCAGCACCAGCATCTCGGCCTCCGCCGCCGCACCGGCCAGCGTGCGCGCGGCCCCGCCCTCGACCACGTCGACGCTCACCTCGAGCTCCGGATGCCGCTCGGAGACGGTACGCACGGCCTCCGCCGCACCATCCGACGCCCAACGCTGCTGGGTGTCCCGGTCGGCCGTGGCGAGTGCCTCGGCGTAGCGCCACGCGTGCACCACGCGCAGGGGCAGGCCCCGGCGTACGGCCTCCCGGGCCGCCCAGTCCAGCGCGGCCAGACTCTCCTCCGTACCGTCCACCCCTGCCGTGATCGGGCGTGTCATGCGTGGGCCTCCTCGTCGTCGCGCGCTCTCGTGGTGCTGGTGCCCACTATCGGGCACCGGCGCGCACCGGCACGATGATCTCGTCCACGAGCCGCCGCACAGCCCCCGGGGCAGCGCCCGCGGCCCGAGCACGATGTGCCTGCCGCGGGCGGGTTCGGCGCTGAACTACGCTGCCGGCATGACCTTGGAATGGGAACAAGTGAACGTCGACGCGGCCGACCCCGTGGCGCTCGGCCGCTGGTGGGCCGAGGCACTCGGCTGGGTCGTGGTGAACGACGCCGCCGACGAGTACGAGATACGGCCCGCGCCGGACCGGCTGCCGGGACTGCTGTTCGTGCCCGTACCCGAGACGAAGACGGTCAAGAACCGGCTGCACCTCGACTTCCGGCCGGAGGACCAGGCCGCCGAGGTGGCCCGGCTGCTCGCGCTCGGCGCCCGGCACGCGGACGTCGGACAGGGCGAACAGCCGTGGGTCGTGCTCACGGACCCCGAGGGCAACGAGTTCTGCGTGCTCGGAGAACGCGTGGGCTGACGGCGGGGCCGCCGCACGGACGTACGGCCGGGCCCCGTCCTCGCCCGCACAGCCGGGCACCTGATCCCGGCTGGCACCATGCGGCCGGTCCGCCTGATCACGGTCGTCGCCATGGCCGGTACGGCTGACCAGGGCTCCTGCCGTGTACCGGAGCGAACCAGGGCGATCGAACATACGATGGCTTCGAACCGGTGCGGTGGTCCCCACGACGCCGACCCGGGTGATCCGACTCGGGGTGGGAGACGTATGGCACAGGCCGCCGACGCTGCGCGGACCGTCATCCTGACCGTGGACGACGACCCGGGCGTCTCCCGTGCCGTCGCCCGCGATCTCAGGCGGCGCTACGGCCAGTCGTACCGGATCGTTCGCGCGGAGTCCGGCGAGTCCGCGCTGGAGGCGCTGCGCGAGCTGAAGCTGCGCGGCGACCTGGTGGCGGTGATCCTGGCCGACTACCGCATGCCGCAGATGAACGGCATCGAGTTCCTGGAGCAGGCCCTGGACGTGTATCCGGGGGCGCGGCGGGTGCTGCTGACCGCCTACGCGGACACCAACGCGGCGATCGACGCGATCAACGTGGTCGATCTGGACCACTATCTGCTCAAGCCCTGGGACCCGCCGGAGGAGAAGCTCTATCCGGTGCTGGACGACCTCCTGGAGGCCTGGCGCGCCAGCGCCTACAAGCCCGTGCCCAGCACCAAGGTCGTGGGGCACCGCTGGTCGGCGCGGTCGTCGGACGTGCGGGAGTTCCTGGCCCGCAACCAGGTGCCCTACCGCTGGTACTCCGCGGAGGAGCCGGAGGGGCAGCGGCTGCTGGCGGCCGCCGGGCAGGACGGGCAGCGACTGCCGCTGGTGATCACCCCGGACGGCACCGCCCTGGTCGAGCCCGAGGCGCCGGAACTGGCGGCGCGGGTGGGCCTGGCGACGACACCGACGGCCGACTTCTACGACCTCGTCGTCATCGGCGGCGGGCCGGCCGGGCTCGGGGCCGCCGTGTACGGGGCCTCCGAAGGCCTGCGTACCGTGCTGGTGGAGCGGTCGGCGACCGGAGGGCAGGCCGGGCAGAGCTCGCGGATCGAGAACTACCTCGGCTTCCCCGACGGCGTCTCCGGTGCCCAGCTCACCGACCGGGCGCGCCGGCAGGCCGCCAAGTTCGGCGCCGAGATCCTCACCGCGCGCGAGGTGACGGGCCTGGAGGTCAACGGCGGCGCACGCGTCATACGGTTCGCGGACGGCTCGGCCATCGCCGCGCACAGCGTGATCCTCGCGACCGGGGTGCAGTACCGGCAACTGGACGCCGCGGGCTGCACCGACCTCACCGGGTGCGGGGTGTTCTACGGCTCGGCGCTGACCGAGGCGAGCGCCTGCCAGGGGCAGGACATCTACATCGTGGGCGGTGCCAACTCGGCGGGCCAGGCCGCGATGTACCTGTCGCGGGGCGCGAAGTCGGTGACGCTGCTGGTGCGCGGCCCGGACCTGTCGGCGTCCATGTCGTACTACCTGATCCAGCAGATCAACGAGGCGCCGAACATCTCGGTGCGCGCCCACACGGTCGTGGACGCGGCCCACGGCTCGGACCGTCTGGAGCAGCTGACACTGCGTCACACGGTGACCGGCGAGACCGAACAGGTCGACGCCCAGTGGATGTTCGTGTTCATCGGTGCCGCCCCGCTGACGGACTGGCTGGGCGAGACGGTGCTGCGCGACGAGCGCGGGTTCATCCTGGCGGGCCCCGATCTGACCCGCGGCGGGCGGCCGCCGGCCGGCTGGGAGCTGGAGCGGCCGCCGTACCACCTCGAGACCAGCATTCCCGGCGTGTTCGTGGCGGGCGACGCGCGCGCCGAGTCCGCCAAACGCGTCGCGTCCGCCGTCGGAGAGGGAGCCATGGCCGTGATGCTCGTCCACCGTTATCTGGAGCAGTCATGAGCGGGCGGCTCATGCCGTGCAGCCCCCGGGAGATCAGCTCGCTGTTCCTGTTCGAGAAGCTGAGCCCCGAGCAGTTGGGGCGGCTGTGCAGCGAGGGCCGGGTGGAGCTGTTCCAGCCCGGTCCGGTGTACACCGAGGGCGACCCCGCCACCTGCTTCTTCGTGATGGTCGAGGGCACGGTGGTGCTCTCCCGCCGGGTCGGCGGTGACGATGTGGAGGTCACCCGGACCTCGCAGCCCGGGGTGTACGCGGGCGCGATGCAGGCGTACCTCGGCGACCGCGTGCAGCAGGTGTACAACAACTCGATGCGGGTCACGGAGCCGACCCGTTTCTTCGTACTGCCCGCGGACCTCTTCGCGGACGTCATGCACGAGTGGTTCCCCATGGCCGTGCACCTGCTGGAGGGCCTGTTCTTCGGTGCGAAGAACACCCAGGCCGCCATCGGGCAACGGGAACGGCTGCTCGCGCTCGGTTCGCTGTCGGCCGGGCTCACCCACGAGCTGAACAACCCGGCGGCGGCAGCGGTCCGGGCCACCGCCACCCTGCGGGAACGGGTCGCGAAGATGCGGCACAAGCTCGCCATGATCGCCGAAGGCCCGTTCTCCCGCGACGCTTTGGCGAACCTGATCGATATCCAGGAGCGCACCGCCGAGCGGGTCGCCAAGGCACCGGCGCTCAGCCCGCTGGAGGCCTCGGACCGGGAGGACATGCTCACCGACTGGCTGGAGGACCACGGCATCGGCTACGGCTGGCAGCTGTCCCCCACTTTCGTGCAGGCCGGACTCGACGTCGACTGGCTGGAGCAGGTCGCCGCGGCCGTGGACGAGGAGATCCTGCCCGGCGCGATCGGCTGGCTCAACTACACCGTCGAGACAGAGCTTCTGATGAGCGAGATCGAGGACTCCACCACCCGCATCTCGCATCTCGTCGACGCGGCCAAGCAGTACTCGCAGCTGGACCGGGCGCCCTACCGGGTGGTGGACGTGCACGAACTCCTCGACAGCACCCTGCTGATGCTGTCCGGCAAGACCGGCCCCGGCATCAAGGTCGTCAAGGAGTACGACCGCACGATCCCGCCGATCCCCGCCTACCCGGCGGAACTGAACCAGGTATGGACCAACCTCATCGACAACGCGGTCTCCGCCATCTACAGCGCGGGCGGTCAAGGCACGTTGACCGTACGGACCGCACTCGACCACGAACAGGCGCTGGTGGAGTTCCGGGACACCGGGCCCGGCGTCCCACCCGCGATCAAGGGCCGGATCTTCGACCCGTTCTTCACCACCAAACCGGTCGGCGAGGGCACGGGGCTCGGCCTGGACATCTCCTGGCGGATCGTCGTCAACAAGCACCACGGCACCCTGCGGGTCGAGTCGGTGCCCGGCGACACCCGCTTCCAGGTGCTGCTCCCCCTGACCGCCGAGGCGCCCCAAGAGGAAGCGGAGGAGCCCGTATGAGCGTCGACGGAATCGACCCGAGCGTCCCACCGAGCGGCACCGGCTGCGTGGAGTGCGAGGAGGCGGGCGGCTGGTGGTTCCATCTGCGCCGCTGCGCGCAGTGCGGGCACATCGGCTGCTGCGACGACTCCCCCGCCCAGCACGCCACCGCCCACTACCGGGAGACGGGGCACCCGGTCATCCAGAGCTTCGAGCCGGGCGAGAGCTGGTTCTGGAACTACGCCACCGGCGAGTTGTACGACTCCGGTCCGCGACTCGCTCCCCCGGCCGGCCATCCCGCGGACCAGCCGGCACCGGGCCCGGCGGGGCGGGTACCGGTGAACTGGGCGCAGACGCTGCGCTGAGACGGAACACGGGCAGCGGGTCCGGCAGCACTCACGGACCGCGGGACAAGAGCCCGCTGTCGCCCGTGTCAGGATGGGGACGTGTCGCAGATCGCCTTCACCACACCGCCGTTGATCGGCCGGGACGAGGAACTGACCCGGCTGACGGGTCTGCTGGAGCGCTCCCGGAGCGGTGAGGCGCGGGCCGTGCTGATCGCCGGGGACGCCGGGGTCGGCAAGACGCGCCTGCTGGACGAGGTCGCGGGGCGCGCGGCGCGGGCGGGGGCGACCGTGGTCACCGGGCACTGTGTGGACCTCGGGGACGTCGGACTGCCGTACCTGCCGTTCACCGAGATCCTCGGAGTGCTCGCCTCCGACGAGCGGTTCACGGCCGTGCTGGGCGCTCATCCGGCGGTGGACAGGCTGCTCGGCGCGGGCACGGACGCGGCACGGGACCCCGACGGGCGGCTCAGGCTCTTCGAGGACGTCGCCGGGCTGCTGGCCGACCTGGCCGCTGTGGCACCACTGGTGCTCGTGCTGGAGGACCTGCACTGGGCCGACCAGTCCTCCCGGGACCTGCTGCGCTTCCTGCTCAGCCGGGGCGTGCTGCACCGGCCGGGCGGCGGCGCCCCGGGCCGGCGGCTCGCCGTCCTCGCCTCCTACCGCGCCGACGATCTGCACCGCCGTCACCCGCTGCGCCCCCTGCTCGCCGAACTGGTCCGGCTGCCGGCCGTGGAGCGCCTGGAACTGCGGCCGCTGCCCGATCCCGAGGTCGCGCGCCTGGTGCGGGCCCTCGGGGTGCGCCCGCTGCCCGAGGCGGTCGTCCACGGCATCGTGGCCCGCGCGGAGGGCAACGCGTTCTACGCCGAAGAGCTGCTCGCCGCGGACGGCGCGGACGGCGTCGGTGTGCCCAGCGGGCTCGCCGACCTGCTGCTCATCCGGGTCGAGCAGGTGTCCGAGACGGCCCAGCAGGTGCTGCGGACCGCCGCCGTCGCCGGGCGCCGGGTGGAGCACGACCTGCTGCGGGAGGCGGCCGGGCTGCCCGAGGACGAGCTGGAGCGGGCGCTGCGCGAGGCCGTCGGACGGCAACTCCTCGTCCCCGGGGACGGCGACACCTACGCCTTCCGGCACGCCCTGACGCGCGAGGCGGTCTACGCCGACCTGCTGCCCGGTGAACGGTCCCGGCTGCACGGCGCGTACGCCCGGCTCCTCGCCGCCCGTGGCCGTGCCGCGGAGACCGCAGCCGAGCGCGCCCATCACTACCACGAGAGCCACGACCTGCCCGAGGCGCTCGCCGCCTGCCTGGAGGCCGCCGATCACGCCCGGCGGCTGGGCGCGCCCGCGGAGGAGCTGCGGCACCTGGAGACCGCTCTGGACCTGTGGCCGTCGGTGCCGGCCTCCGCCCGGCCCGCCGTCGAGGAGGGCCTGAACCGGGTGACCCTGACGCTGCGCGCCTCGGCCGCGGCCGCGCACGCCGGGGAGTCCCACCGCGCGGTCTCCCTGACCCGCGCGGCGCTCGCCGGGGTCGACCAGGACACCGACTCCGAGCTGGCCGCCCGGGTCCGGTACACGCTCGCCGGGAACCTGCTGACCGTGGACAGCCTGACCGCGGCATACCGCTACAGCAGCGAGGCACTGGCGATGATCCCCGCCGAGCCGCCGTCGCGGACGTGGGTGTGGGCGGCGGCCACGCATGTCACGGCTGCCCGTCAGGTCGGTGACCGGGAGACCGCGTTGCGTATCGCCGGGCAGGCCCTGCGCGTCGCCGGGGAGCTGGGCCTGACCGGGGCGCGGGCCGATCTGCTGATCTCCCTGGCCAACATCGAGGGCGGCGGCCGGAGCTCGCGGGAGGGCCGGGAACGGCTGCGCGAGGCGCGGGAAATGGCCCGCACCGGGGGGAACGCGCCCGTGGAGATGCGTGCTCTGTTCAACCTGGCCGTGGCCGCCTTCGAGTCGGGCGACCTCCACGAGTGCCCGGCCCTGCTGGCCGACGGTCTCGACCGGGCCCGCCGCGCCGGGCTGCTGTCCTCGCCGTACCCGGTGGAGATGCGCTATCTCCAGCTGCTGGTGATGTACACGCTGGGCCGCTGGGACGACTGTGTGCGCACGGCGTCCGAGGCGGCCGCCGAACTGCCTGCGGTGGGCGGCGGTTTCGCGAGAAGTCCCGCCCTGTACGTGGCGCTGGCCCGCGGCGACGAGACGGCGGCCCACCGGGCCCGCGCCCTGTTGGAGGGCCCCTTCGACTGGATGGGCACGCTCGTCGCCGGGGTCGTCCTCACCGACGCCGCCGCGCAGCGTGGCGATGTGGAGGAGGCCGTCGAGCGGATGCGGGCGGCGGTCGCGGCCCTGGGGGACGGCACGACGCGCCGTCCGGCGGTCGCGGTCCGGCTCGCCGCGCTGTGTCTGGGCGCGCTCGCGGACCGTGCCGCCGAACTGCGCCGCACCGGCCGTGACCGGGACCTCGCCCGCTGGACGGACACCGCGGCCGAGCTGGTGGAGCTGGCGCGCGCCACGGCCGGAGACGACGAGGAGGGCCGTCCGCAGGGCCCGGAGGGGCAGGCCTGGCTGGAACGCGTGGAGGCGGAGTGGGCGGCGGTCGGGGCCAGCCCGGACCCTGCGGCCTGGGAGAAGGCGGTCGCCGCGTTCGCGTATGGTGACGTGTACGAGCAGGCGCGGTGCCGACTGCGGTACGCGCAGGCGCTGCTGGCGGCCGAGCGCCGCGAAGAGGCGGCGGAGCAGGCTCGGCTGGCCCGCGAGACGGCGGCCGGGCTGGGCGCGGCGCCGCTGCTGGAGCGGATCGACGCGCTGACCGGACGCGGCCGCCTCGCGGCCACGCCCACGGCTGCGGACCACGTGACGCCGCTCACCGCACGCGAGCAGGACGTGCTGCGGCTCCTCGCGCGGGGCCGCAGCAACCGGCAGATCGGCGAGGAACTGTTCATCAGCGGCAAGACGGCCAGCGTGCACGTGTCCAACATCCTCGCCAAGCTGGGCGCCGCGAGCCGTACGGAGGCGGTGGCGATCGCCTACCGCCAGGGGCTGATAGCGCCGGAGCCGGCCGGTTCGGGGTGACCCGGCCGGTACGGCTTCAGCGGGTGCGGTCCAGACTGCCCGGGTCGACGGCGCCGGCCACGGCCTCACAAGCTCGTAGACCTTGCCGGTCTTCAGCCGGGTCCAGTACAGGGCGCGCCAGGCGTTGGCCCAGCCGCATCCCTCCATGCCGCGTGCGGTGGGCAGGGCGGTGCGCCGGTGACGGTACCGGCGGGGGTCGTGGTGCCGTGGACTCATGGTGTTCCCACCGGGAGTCGCACAGCCAGGCGTTGCCTGCCGGGTGCCACCACCGGCTGCCGGCGCCCTGGGGTTTGCTGGAGGTGGCGATCGTCCGGCCGGCGTTCTTGCCGTTGGCGTTGCGGTAGCGGTTGCGGGAGTCCTTGAAGAGCCTCCTGGGGGGTCGGTCCAGGAGAGGGGCTGAGCGACGCAGTGGTCGGTGAAGGCGTCGAAGCAGGAGGCAGGCCGACCCGGTCGGGACATGCGGATGCCCCGCGCGGGGCGGGGCATCCGGTGGTGCTGGTGTGCGCTGCCGTCCGTCAGTGGCGGGCGGCCGGCGTGTTGGCGGCGGTGACGTTGACCGCGGACCACGCCTTGTTCACCGTCTTGTACTCGGTGCTGTTCGCGCCGTACAGGTCCTTGGCCGCCTTCAGGGTCGCGATGCGCGCCTGGTGGAAGTCGGTCGTGGAGACCATGTAGCGGGTGAGCGCGCGGTAGAAGATGGCGGTGGCCTTGCTCCGGCCGATGCCCTTGACCGCGATGTTGTGGTAGGTCGGCGAGTTGTAGGTGACGCTGCCGATCTTCTTCTTGCCGCTGCCCTCGGCGAGGAGGTAGTAGGCGTGGGAGGAGACGCCGGAACCGGCGTGCACCTCGGTGCCGTACACCTCCGGCGACCAGTAGTCGATGGTGCCCTCGAGCTTGTCCAGCGACGGGTGGTCGAGGCGGCGCAGGAACTTCTGGGCGAGGCCCAGCTTCTCGCCGACGAGGTAGTCCGGGGTGTCCTTCGCGTTCTTGGCGTAGAACTCGACGTTCGAGCCGAAGATGTCCGCGAGCGACTCGTTCAGCGAGCCCGGCTCGCCGTACTGGTTCCCGGCGGAGTCGACGAAGGTCGGCTGCAGGTTCGCGGTCGCCTCCACCACGCCGTGGGTCAGCTCGTGACCGGTGACGTCGAGGACGACGAGCGGCTTCTTGAACATCTGGCCGTCGCCGTCGCCGTACAGCATGCAGTTACAGGTCGGGTCCCAGAAGGCGTTGGCGACCTTCTTGCCCCAGTGGACCATCGCCCGGGCGGCCTTGCTGTTGCCCGCGATGCCCTTGCGCTTGAAGGTGTTCTTGTAGAAGTCCAGCGTCTTGGTGACGCCGTACTGGGCGTCGGCGGCGGCGCTGGCCCGGCTGGTGGTCTTGCCGTTGCCCCACACGTTGGTCGTGTTGGTGAACTTCGTACCGGCGCTGAACTTCTCCGTGTACGAGCCCTTGGCGTCCCGCGTCTCGGTGCCGTACCGGGTCGGGTCCTTGAGCTGGTAGTGGCCGCGCGAGGTCTGCGTCGTGGTGAGGCCGACGGTGCCCACGAAGAGGGTCTTGCCGGTGCCCTTGGCGGTGGCCGGGTAGCGCGTGGCGCCGGAGACGCCCGAGCCCAGCAGCCCCGCCGGGGCGGGAGAGCCGACACCGGTCTCCGGGTCGGCGCTCTCGCCGCGCTCGCGCAGGGTCTCGAGCAGCTTCGGCGACAGGAACTCGTCGCTGACGGGGGTGTTGCTGCGCACCTTGCCGGTGACGGCGTCGACGACGACGGTGTGGGCCCCGCCCTGACCGGTCACGGTCACCTGGTAGGCGAGGGCGGAGGCGCCACCGCGGGCGTCGACGACCAGCTGGGTGCCGCTCGCGTCGCCCTTGGCGGCCTGGGCGGCCTTCGTGGCGGCCTGCTGCGCGGTCAGCTTGGCCTTCGAGGCGGCCGGCTTGACGGTGTGGTCGGCCGCGCGGGTCACGCCCGTGTAGGCCAGCTTGTGGTCGAGGTGGACGATGAGGTCGCCGCCGAGCACCGGCAGGTTGCCGTGCGTCCGGACGAAACGGACGTGCCGGGCGCCCTCGGGGTCGATCAGGACATCCTGGGCCTGGAGTTCGTCACCCTTGGACACGCCGGTCGCCGAGGCCTGGGCGAAGGCCGCGGTGCGTGCCGCCTCCACCACCGCCGTGGCGCTCGTAGGGACGGACGCGGCGGTCCGCTCCACCCCCGTGGTGGAGGGACCCGCGAAGGCCGTGCCGGCCAGGCCCGTGGCAGCCGTCGTCACCGCGACGGCGACCGCCACGGAGCGTATGTGCGGTCTACGCAATCTGATCAGGGTTCCTTCGTACGCAGGCGGCCGGGATCACCAACCGCCCAAGGACGTGGCGCAGTTGGGCGCCACGGGGACCGGTAGGGCCCCGAGGGTCACCCTTACGGATCAGTCATGTCCACGTAAAGCCGGAATGATCCATTTCGCAAATTTCTATGGCATTCCTTTACGAAAGAGCGCCACAGAGTGATCACGAGTCGACCAACTGTGTGTCGACTGTGGAGACGCCGCCCTGATCGCCTAGGTTCCGAGGTCGGAATGTGACCGATATCGCATCAGGACACGTACGGATGGGAGTGGGTGCCGGATGGTCTCAGCAACGGTGGGCCGGGGTGCGGTCCTCGGAGCGGTCGTACTGTCGCTCCTCGCGGTCCCGGCACGGGCCGCGACCTCGGAGCCGGACACCCCCACGGCAGCGGCGCTTCCGGCGCCCGACACCACGGGCCTGGCCTCGGTGCTGCGCACGGCCCTGAACCAGGGCGCACCGGGCGCGCTGGCCCGGATCGACGACCACGGCAAGACGTACCGGGTCACCAAGGGCGTCTCCGATCGCAGCACCCAGCGGGCCATCGCCACCGGCGACCGGTTCCGCATCGGCAGCGTCACCAAGACCTTCTCGGCCGTGGTCCTGCTGCAACTCGCCGACGAACACCGGCTCGTGCTCGACGCGCCGGTCAACCGCTACCTGCCGGGGCTGCTGCCCGACGACCGGATCACGGTCCGCCAGGTGCTCGGCCACCGCAGCGGTCTGTACGACTACGCCAACGATATGTTCGCCAAGAGCGTCTCCGGCTTCGAGGCGGTGCGCAAGAAGGTCTTCACCTACCGGCAGCTGGTCGAGCTCTCCCTGAAGAAGCCCCGCACCAACGCGCCCGGAGCCGCCTACTCCTACTCCAACACCAACTTCGTCATCGCCGGCCTGCTCATCGAGAAGCTCACGGGGCACTCCGTGAAGGCCGCGTACGAGAATCGCGTCTTCAAGCCGCTGAAGCTGCGCGACACGTTCTACGTCCACCCGGACACCGCGATCCCCGGCCGGTACGCCCGCGGGTACCTCACTCCGGACGCGGCCGGCGCCCAGCTGGTGGACGCGACCGCCCAGACGGTCTCCTGGGCGCAGAGCGCCGGCGCCATCATCTCCAGTGCCAGGGACCTGAACTCCTTCTACTCCGCCCTGTTCGGCGGAAAGCTGCTGTCCCCGGCACGGCTCGCCGAGATGGAGCACTTCACACAGGTCAACAGCACGACGGCCTACGGACTCGGGCTGCGACGCCGCGATCTGTCCTGCGGGGTCTCGGTGTACGGCCACACGGGTGCGGTGCAGGGCTACTACACGTACGCCTTCGCGACGAAGGACGGCAAGCGCAGTCTCACGGCCGTCACCAACACCTCCAACAACGGGAAAGTCCTGAACACGTTGGCGGGGGCGTTGGAGTCGGCGTTCTGCGGGAAGTCGGCGAAGACGCTGCGCGGCTCGGCGGTGGTGGAGCGGAACGGGGACGTCGCTTCGGCGGGCGGGTGACAGGAGTGAGCGCGGTGGCCGGGTGCGGGTGTGGGGAGCTGGTCACGCGGTCCCCCGCACCCCGTACTGGACCCGGCTGTCCGGTGGCGGAACCGGCACGTCCGGCGATCTTGGCGGAATGACATCGTCCGGGACACCATGCCCCGTATGAAGGGTGATCTCTTTTCCAGTCAGCACGTGGTGCAGCCGGCCGTGGAGCCGGGAATGTCCGCGGAGAACGCCAAGTGCCTCAAGTACGCGGTGAACGGCGAGATGCACGCGCGCCAGGGCGCGATGATCGCCTACCGCGGTGACCTCAGGTTCGAGCGCAAGGGGCAGGGCGTCGGCGGCATGCTCAAACGTGCGGTCACCGGTGAGGGACTGCCCCTCATGGCGGTACGCGGGCAGGGCGAGGCCTGGTTCGCGCACGAGGCGCAGAACTGCTTCATCGTCGAAGTCGAGCCCGGCGACCAGTTCACCGTGAACGGCCGCAACGTATTGTGTTTCGACGCCTCGCTGTCGTACGAGATCAGGACGGTGAAGGGGTCGGGCATCGCCGGCGGCGGCCTGTTCAACAGCGTGTTCAGCGGGCAGGGCCGGCTCGGTCTGGTCTGTGAGGGAAACCCGCTGGTCATTCCGGTCTCGGCACAGGCCCCGGTGTACGTCGACACGGACGCGGTGGTGGGCTGGACCGCGCATCTGCAGACCTCGCTGCACCGCTCGCAGTCCCTCGGCTCGATGCTGCGCGGCGGCTCCGGTGAGGCCGTGCAGCTGATGCTCCAGGGCGAGGGGTACGTCGTGGTGCGGCCCAGCGAGGTGACGCCCCAGAAGGCGACGCAGCACTGAACCTTCACAAGTGATCCGTGCCGCGCGGGCAACCCCCGCCGCCGTACCGGCGTCTTGATCCACAACAGACCGAGCCCCGGCCCCTCGGGCCGGGGCGTATTTCCGAGACGCTATACACGACATGTATACACTCCGTGTATAGAAGGGTACGCATGTACGGCAAGGCTTTCGCCCCGGAGTACCAGGGCACCCTGACCACCCTGTCCGTGAACTCCTCGCTGGTCGACGTGCTGGCCGAGGGCACCGAGCGGCTGCGCCAGGCCGAGCGGTCCGGGCGCCCCGGCGAGGCGGCCCGCTGCGGGCTCGCCGTCGCCGAGGCCCACCGGCGGCTCGGCCATGTGCGGGACGCGGACCGGGCCTGGAAGGCGAGTTACCGCGCGGCCCGGGAGGCCGGGGATATGGCGGCCATGGCCTGGGCGCTGTGGAGTGGCGGCACCCTGGCCCGGCAACGCGGGGCGTTCCCGCTGGCCTGGCGGCTGCTGGGGCTCGCGGCCGAGCTGGGCGAGCGCGGCGGGGACGTCGTGGTCCGCGGGTACTCGCTGGCCGGGCTCGCGGAGACCGGCCGCATCCAGGGCGACTACGAGGCGGTCGGCCGGCTGCACGAGCAGTTGCTGGCCGAGGCCCGCAAGCGGGGGGAGGCCCGGCACACGGTGTGGGCCCTGGAGGGCATCGCGCAGATGCACCGCAACACCGGCGACCACGACAAGGCCTACGCCCTGTTCGAGGAGGCCGCGGAGATAGCCCGGCGGGCCGAGGACCGGCGCGGGCACGCCTGGGCGCTGCGCGGACTCGCCGACGTCCTGTCGGTGCGTGACGGCGACACCGAACGGGCGCTGGAGCTGCTGTCCGAGGCGGAGGCCACGTGCCGGGCGATGAACCTCTCCAGCGCGCTCGCCTACAACCACAAGATGCGCGGCAACGTCTACTACCGGGCCGGACGTTACGCCGAGGCGAGGGAACTGTACGAGCTGGCGCTGGAGGAGTTCCGCGCGATGAGCGAGCCGCGCGGTGAGGCGCTGGCCCGGCTGGGCCTGGCCAAGTCGCTGGCCCGCCTCGGCCGGGACCGCGCCGAGACGGCGGCCGAACTCGCCGATCTGGCACGGACGTTGGACCGCAGTGGCCTGAAACACGCGCGGGAGATGGTGACCCGGGCCCAACGGGAGTTCGGTCTCGACACGGAGGTCGTACGGTGACCGCGCCGCCCACGGCGGTACGGGCGGCGCTCTCCGCTCCCGAGACCCTCGCCCGCTGCCGGGATCTGGTGCGGCCCGCGCTGACGGAGGCGGTGGGGCGGCTGCACCCCTGGGTCGCCGAGATGGCCGCGTACTCCTTCGGCTGGTGCGAGGTCGGCGGGGCACCCGCCGCGGCGCCGGGCGGCAAGGGCGTACGGCAGGCGCTGGCGGTGCTCGGCGCCGAAGCGGCGGGCGCCGAGGGAGGGGCCGGCATCCCGGCCGCGGTCGCGGTGGAGCTGGTGCACGCCTTCTCACTGCTGCACGACGACATCATGGACGGCGACGCGACCCGGCGACGCCGCCCCGCCGTGTGGAAGGCGTACGGCACCGGTCCGGCGGTGCTCGCCGGGGACGCTCTGTTCGCGCTGGCGGTGGGCACGCTCGCCGCCGCGCCGCAAGGGGCGGAGGCCGTACGGCTGCTCTCGGCGGCGCTCGCCGACCTGGTCCGCGGGCAGGCCGACGACCTGCTGTTCGCCGCCCGGCCGTGCACCGGCCCGGAGCGGGTGGCACCGGAGGAATACCGGGCGATGGCGGAGGGCAAGACCGGCGCGCTGCTGGGCTGCGCCGCCGCGCTGGGTGCCGCGCTCGGCGGGGCGCCCGAGGCCACGGTCACCACGCTGGACCGGGCCGGACGGCACCTCGGTATCGCCTTCCAGCTGGTCGACGACGTGCTGGGTATCTGGGGGGACCCGGCGGTCACCGGCAAGCCCGTGGGCGGTGATCTGCGGCAAGGCAAGAAGACGTTTCCGGTGCTGGTCGCGCTCGGCTCCCCGGCGGCCCGGCGGCTGCCCGCCCTGCTCGGCTCGCCGGGACGGGCCGAGGAGGCGGCCGTGCTGATCGAGGAGGCGGGCGGTCGTACGGCGGCGCTGGCCGAGGCCCGTGCGCACACGGCCGCCGCGCGGGCCCTGCTCGCTGACGCGCCCCTCGCCGCCGGAGCCGCCGAGGAGTTGCACCGGCTGCTGGACCTCCTGGTGCACCGCATCCTGTAGCCATGCTCCGAAACGGCGTTGACCTCGACTGTCGAGGCAGGTCAAGGTGCGTGAGGCGCGGTCCTCACCCCGCGCCGGAAGGGTGAGGCACCTTGATCGGCATCTCGGACATCGAAGCCGCCGCGCAGCGGATCGCCGGACACATCGTGCGGACGCCGACCGTACCGAGCCCCGGCCTGAGCGCGCTGCTCGGCGTCCCGGTCACCGCCAAGCTCGAACTGCTGCAGCGCACCGGTTCGTTCAAGGCCCGCGGGGCCACGGCGAAGCTGCTGTCGCTGAGCGAGGCCGAGCGGACCGCGGGCGTGGCCGCGGTCAGCGGCGGCAACCACGGGATCGCGCTTGCGGTGATGGCGGCGGCCCTCGACGTGAAGGCGACCGTGGTGATGCCCCGGACCGCGTCCGCGCGCTCCATCCGTCTCGCGCAGGAGGCCGGGGCGTCGGTGCGGCTGACCGACGGCATGGACAACGCGTTTCAGCTGGTGGCACGGCTGCGGGACGAGGGACTGACCCTGGTCCACCCGTTCGACGACCCGGTCGTGATCGCCGGACAGGGCACCGTGGGGCTGGAGTTGGCGGAGGACGTCGAGGGCAGCGCCGAACTGACGGACGTCGTCGTCAGCATCGGCGGCGGTGGCCTGATCGCCGGGATCGCGGCGGCGCTGCGCGTCAAGCGGCCCGGTGTCCGTGTGTGGGGCGTGGAGACCGAGGGCGCCGAGGCGATGTCCGCCGCGCTCGCGGCGGGCGGACCGGTACCGGTGCCGCTGTCGTCCCTGGTCACCACGCTCAGCGCGCCCTCGGTGTCGCAGTTGACGTACGACCATGTGTCGGCGCTGGTCGAGGAGGTCCTGGTGGTCACGGACCGGGACGCCGTGCAGGGCTGCCTGGACCTCGCCGACCACGCCAAGGTGTGGGCCGAGCCGGCCGCGGGCTGCCTGCTGCCCGCGGCCCGGCAGGTGAGGGCCCGCGTCGGCGAGGGCGCCCGGATCGGACTCGTGGTGTGCGGGGGCAATACGGCACCCCGGGAACTCACCGGATGGGCCGACCGCTTCGGCCTGGTGTGACACCGGTCGTGCGCCTTGGCCGCCGCGGGGGATTTACCCTCGGTTACCCGCAGTTCGAAGAGCCGGTGGCGGCGATCAACCCCAACCAGCAAGCCCTTTCGGACGATTGAATAAAAGGCAGGAACGGGCCCGAGTTGAGGATTCTTTGAACGCTCCCCCGCGCGCCCCGCGTACCTCTGGGAAACACCAGGCAGGGGTTGCAGCGAGGGATGACCATGGCCAAGGCGCACGTCTCCGCACACGAGTTGGTGGCCGGGCGGTACCGGCTCCTCGAGGTGTTCGCCCGCGAGACGAACCGCCAGTGGTGGTACGCCGAGGACGTGACGGCGGAGCAGCCCCGGCTGGTGACGCAGACCGCCCTTCCGGAGCCCTCCGCCGACGACAGCGCGCGCCGCGTCACCGCCCGGATCATCCGGGCCTCCGAGACCATGCGGCTGCTGCGCCCCGGCCGGGTCGCCACCGTCGTCGACGCCGTGGTCGAGGCCGGCACCCTGTGGACCGTCACCGAGTGGATCGACGGCAAGCCCCTGAGTGAAGTCCTCGGGCGCGAGGGCTCCTTCCACGCCGTACGGGCGGCGCGGATCGGCCTGGATCTGCTCGATGTGCTGCAGGCCGCGCACGACGAGGGCATCACACACGGGGAGCTGAGCCCCGCCCAGCTCTTCCTGCCGGAGGACGGCCCCGTCGTCGTCACCGGGTTCGGGCTGGCGGGGTCGACCCTCGTCCCACGGCTCACGGCGCCGTCGTACGCCTCGCCGGAGCAGGCTCGCGACGAGCGCATCGGCCCGGCCGCCGACCTGTGGGCGCTGGGCGCCCTGCTCTACACGATGGTCGAGGGCCGGCCGCCGTTCCGTGATCGCGGCCGGGCGGACGCCACCCTCAAGGCCGTGGACCGGCTGCCGCTGCGCACCCCGCTGCGGGCGGGCCCGCTGACCCAGACCGTGCAAGGGCTGCTGCGCAAGAACTCCGTCGAGCGGCTGACCCGGCCGGTGGTCCACGAGGCCCTGACCCGGGCCCTGACCGGGGACACGGACACGGACCGGGAACCGTCCCCCGTGCCCAGGGTGCGCGCCGCGTACCGGGGCGTGCACCTCGCCGGACCGGGGCGGGGCAGACGCGCCCTTGCCGCGGGCACCGTGCTGGCCACGGTCACCGTCACGGCCGCGGTCCTGGCGGCGACCCACCGGCTGCCCGGCACGGACACGGCGGACGGGCCCGGCGCCGCCACCGTCCCGGCCGCCCCGGCCGCCCCCGCCGACCCGTCCGCCGGCGGCGGCACCCCCGCCGGCACCCCCACGCCGACCGCCACCCCCACGCCGACCGCCTCGGCCTCCCCCGTCCTGCCGGCCGGTTACCGGCGCTACACCGCCCCGGAGGGCTTCTCGGTGGCGCTCCCCGACGGCTGGAAACGGCTGACCACCTCCCGTGTGACCGACCTCGCCTACCGCGTCACCTTCGGCGACAGCGGCGACTCCCCCACGCTCGCCGTCACCTACAGCGCACGTGTCGGCCCGGACCCGGTCGCCGTCTGGCGGAACGACGTCGAGCCGGGACTGGCGAAACTGCCCGGCTATCACCGTGTCGGCGAAGTCCGGGCCACCGCCTACCAGGGTCACAAGGCAGCCGACATCGAGTGGCTGGCGGGGTCCGGGGACGCGCGGGTGCACACCTTCGGACGGGGGTTCGTGCTGGGCGGCCGCCGGGGGTTCTCCCTGCGCTTCACCACCCCGGCCGCGACCTGGGACGAAGCGGCCAACCGGCTGGCTCTGAAGACGTTCCTGCAGACGTTCCGTGAGCCGAAGGACTGACCCGGGCCCTTCGGCCGTTTTCTCGCGGCCGCCCCGGGGACTCGCCTCTCATGGTGCGAATCGGATACACGATGATGACCGAGCAAGCCGGTCCCCGGGACCTGGTGGACCACTTGGTGCGGGCCGAGGAGGCCGGGTTCGACTTCTCGGTGACCTCGGACCACTACTTTCCGTGGCTGCGCTCGCAGGGGCACTCCTCGTACGCGTGGAGCGTGCTCGGCGCCGCCGCCCAGGCCACCTCGCGCATCCCCCTGATGACCTACGTCACCTGCCCCATCCTGCGCTACCACCCGGCGATCGTGGCGCAGAAGGCGGCGACGGTGCAGCTGCTGTCGGAGGGCAGGTTCCGGCTCGGCCTCGGCTCCGGCGAGAACCTGAACGAGCACGTCGTGGGCGGCGGCTGGCCGCCCGTGGACGTACGGCACGAGATGCTCGAAGAGGCGGTGCAGATCATCCGCGCGCTGTTCGAGGGTGGCCATGTCACCCACCACGGACAGCACTACGACGTGGAGTCGGCCCGCCTGTGGGACCTCCCGGACGAGGCCCCGCCGATCGGCATCGCCGTCTCGGGCGAGCGGTCCTGCAGGCTGGCCGGCCACCTCGCCGATCTGGTCATCGCGACCGAGCCCAAGGCGGGCCTGCTGGAGGCCTTCGACCGGCACGGCGGCACCGGCAAGCCCCGGGTCGGCCAGCTGCCGGTGTGCTACGACCCGGACCGGGAGACGGCGATCAAGCGCGCCCACTCCCAGTTCCGCTGGTTCGGGCTCGGTTGGAAGGTGAACGCCGAACTGCCGCACCCGGATTCCTTCGAGGCCGCGACGCAGTTCGTGACCCAGGACGACGTCGCCTCCGCCATTCCGTGCGGCGACGACCCCGACGCCTTCGTGGAAGCCGTACGGCCCTACGCGGAGGCCGGTTTCGAGGAGGTCGCCCTCGTGCAGATCGGCGGCGACACGCAGCCGGAGTACCTGGACTGGTCGGCGAAGACCCTGCTGCCGGCCCTGCGGGACGCGTTCGGCTGACGGCCCCTGCCCTTCCGTGGGCATGCCCCGGGGCCCCCAACTCCGGAGCGCAGGGCCGCCCCAGCATGGCCGAGGGGGCCATACAGCGCTGGAGGCCGCCGAGAACCCGGCCGCGCTGTGCGCGGCGATCCTCGCCGACCCCTCCGGCCTCGTTGCGGGGAGCCCCCGGGAATCAATCACTCGTGTGAGCATTCCGGGCTCGATGGGGGTACTAGAGGGCTCTACGCCGATTGTTCCCGGAGGCCCTCGCGTGAACTCGTTCGTGCACAAGACCCTGGTGGTACAGCTCCGCGCGGGAGGTACCGAACGGTGTCCCGTGCTCGCTCATCTCAGCTACGACGCCGAAGACCCGTTCGCCGTCACCGCCGTCTTCGGTCACGACGGCCGTGTGCTGGCCCGCTGGCGGCTGGACAGGGAGATGCTCTCCGACGGCCTGACCAGGCCGGTCGGTGTGGGCGACGTACGGGTGCGGCCCGCCGCCACCGGGATGTGGCACGAGCTGCGCCTGGACTTCCTGGGGGACTACCGGCCCGACGGAAGCCGGCACCACGCGGTGGTGTTCGCCTGGGCACCCGCGATCGCCGCGTTCCTGCGCGAGACCCACCAGATCGTCCCGCCCGGGCACGAACACGTTCCGGTCGACGAGCTGCTGGCGGAGATCCTCTCCGGGGCTGAGTAGCCGTACTCATGCCCACGGCCCTGGCCGACGCCACGATGGGGGCTCCTACGACGCCTTGAGGCAAGGAGCCCCGCCGTGACCGCAGCGCACCCCGCCCCGCTTCCCGTGCCGCGCCGCGTGCCGCCCGCCGTGTTCGCCGGGGCGGTGGCCGTCGGGCTCGCCGTGTCGGCGTGGGGCGTGCGCGACCGCACGACCTGGTTCCTGGAGACCGTGTGGGCGTTGGTGGGCCTGCCCCTGGTGGTGCTGACCCGGCGGCGCTTCCCGCTGACGGGGTTGCTGTGCGGGCTGCTGGCCGTGCACGCACTGGTCCTCGCGGTGGGCGGCCACTACACCTACGCGCAGGTTCCGGTGGGCGACTGGGTGCGCGACTCGTTCGGCCTCGAACGCAACCCGTACGACCGCTTCGGGCACCTCATGCAGGGCTTCGTACCCGCCGTCCTGGTCCGCGAACTGCTCAGCCGTACCTCGCCGCTGCGCGGCAGCCGCTGGCTGGCCCCGCTCACCGTCTGCGCCTGCATGGCCTTCAGCGCCTGCTTCGAACTGCTGGAGTGGCTGGCTGCCGTGATCGGCGGGCAGGGCGCGGACGCGTTCCTCGCCACGCAGGGCGATGTGTGGGACACCCAGTGGGACATGTTCTGCGCCCTGGTCGGGGCCGTGCTCTCCCTGCTGCTGCTCAGCCGGGCCCACGACGGTCAGCTGCGGACGCTGGACCGGCGCCGACGGCCGTCGGCCGGGCGCCGGGATCCGGCCTAGTCGTCCGACCGGGCCGTGTGCCTGCGGCGGGCCCACAGCGGCAGGCCGTACCAGCAGACGAGGTACCAGGCGACGACGGCCGCCACCAGGTACGGCACGTAGCTGTCGTGTGTGGCCACCCGGAGGATCAGCAGCAGGGAGGCCGTCATCGTGGCGAGCAGCAGGACCAGCCCGACGAACGTCATCCTCGACGCCAGCCGCACCGCCTGTGGCTTGACCCGGCGGCCGGAGACCAGCCGGTGCAGGGAGACCGGGCCGATGAGGGCCCCGGTCGCGCAGGCACCGAGGACGACGGTCACGATGTAGATGGCCTGGTCGATGTCGGCGAGCTGGGCGTACTTCGGCTGGAAGACCACCGTCAGCAGGAAGCCGAACAGAATCTGCACGCCCGTCTGGGCCACGCGGACCTCCTGGATGAGTTCACCCCACATCCGGTCGGCCCGCTCCTCCTCGGTCTCGTCACGCCCTCGGCGTCGTCCTTCCTGCGTCATGCGGTTGCGTGTAACCGTCCGGCCGTTCGTTCAAACGGGTGCGTCCCAGCGTGGCCGCCGGCGCGGACGCTGTGCGCCACGGCCTTCACCAGCGGTGTTCGACCTGCGCCCTGATCCGGCGGTCGTACAGATCCTGGATCGCGGCGGACGTCTCCTTCGGCAGCGGCGGCAGCTTGGCCGCGGCCGCGTTCGCGCGGGCCTGCTCCGTGGTGCGCGCACCGGGGATCACCGTGGTCACGCCGTCCTGCTCAATGATCCAGCGCAGCGCCAGCTGGGCGGGTGTGCAGCCCTCCGGGGCGAGCGCGGCGAACTCGGCGGCCGCCTCGACACCGGTCTCGTAGTCGACACCGGAGAAGGTCTCGCCCTGGTCGAAGGCCTCGCCGTGCCGGTTGAAGGTGCGGTGGTCGTTGGCCGCGAACACCGTGTCCTTCGTGTACTTGCCGGACAGCAGGCCGGAGGCGAGGGGTACGCGCGCGATGATGCCGACGCCGGCCTCGCGGGCGGCGGGCAGCACCTCGCGCAGGGGCTTCATCCGGAACGGATTGAGGATGATCTGCACGCTGGCCACGTGCGGACGGGCGATCGCGGTCAGCGCCTCCGCACAGGTCTCCACGCTGACCCCGTACGCCGCGACGCGCTCCTCCTCGACCAGGGTGTCCAGGGCGTCGAACACCTCGTCCGAGGAGTAGACCGGGGTGGGCGGGCAGTGCAGCTGGACCAGGTCGATGCGGTCGACGCCGAGGTTGCGGCGTGAGCGGTCGTTCCAGGCGCGGAAGTTGTCCAGGACGTAGTTCTCCGGGATCTGCTCGACCCGGCGCCCCATCTTGGTGGCCACCAGCACATGCAGATCGGGCCGGCCGCGCAGGAACGAGGCGATGGTCTCCTCGCTGCGCCCGTCGCCGTACACATCGGCCGTGTCGAAGAAGGTGACCCCCGACTCGGCCGCCACCTCCAGGACGGACAGGGCCTCCTTGTCGTCCACGTCGCCCCAGTCGGCGCCCAGCTGCCATGTGCCGAGGCCGACCACCGATGCCCACTGACCCGACCTGCCGATTACGCGTTCGTCCATGGCGTCAGTGTGTCATCCGGTGCCGCGTCCCGCGGAGCGGACCGCTCCGGTCGGCGACCTGTGCGTTTCCCACCCACGCGGGTGACACGGTCCGACGGGAGGCAGAGGGACGTCGGCGACCCCAACCGCCTGCTCGCGGCCTTCCGCACGTCCGCCGAAGCCCTGCTGACCGGGCCCGGCGAGGGGCGGTGACAGCCCCGGGCGTCAACCGTGTTTGCACGAGCGGCCCGTACCGGTCGGCTATGACGTCGCCGTCCGGCTCCCGAAGGTGCGGGCCGCGCGCGATGCCGTACACGCGAAGGCGATCCGCGCAACGGGTCGGCGCCCCGCTCATGCTGGGCGGGCAGGAGGTGCCCGGACCAGTCCCGGCCGAGCTCGGGCAGCGGAGTGTCCAGCAGGGCGTCCGCGTCCGTGCCGCACGAAGTCGAGCAGGACGGCGGGGTACCGGCCCGCGGGCCCTCCTTGGGCACGGGCGGCCTTCACCGCACCCACCCCTGACAGGCACTGACGTGCTCGATCGGCGCCGTTGGGCAGTACGGCAGGACCGCCCGATCGCGTCAGTTTGGCGCGGTGAGCCGTGCCACAGGGCGGGCGGCGCGCGAGAAAGATCATCGCGATCACGGCCGGCATCGCAAGGAATCTCCCGTTCCGTACTGGATCGAGCCACCGTCACAGCAAGATCATCTTTGTTCAATGCTGTACGGCATGTGACTAATTGTCCGGATCGTAGCCAACCGGTTCCGGAGGATTTCTTCCGTTCCCAGGCCCCCGGATAGGCATGCGTCGTCACCACCGCAACGATCTCCAGGAGGACCCGCATGCCCGGCATCACCCGGCGCCGCGCGCTCACCGCGGCAGCCGCCCTCGCCGCCACGACAGGAGCCGCCACCGTAGCCGCCTCCCATGCCTCGGCCCTCACCTCCCGCCCCTCGGCCGCCCGCCACGACCACACCGCGCCGGAGACC
The DNA here is from genome assembly GCF_040613075.1 of Streptomyces sp. NPDC006314. Taxonomy (NCBI): domain Bacteria; kingdom Bacillati; phylum Actinomycetota; class Actinomycetes; order Kitasatosporales; family Streptomycetaceae; genus Streptomyces; species Streptomyces sp. NPDC006314. The sequence continues at coordinate 52,568 of NZ_JBEXRL010000007.1, forward strand.
TTCGACGAGGTCTACAAGGGCCGCCGGATACAGGGCCGTCCGGCCGGCGGAGGCGGTCACCACCACGAACACGGCGGTGGCTACGCGGTGTTCGTGGACGGGGTGCAGCTGCATGTGATGCGGAACGCCGACGGCAGCTGGATCAGCGTCGTCAGCCACTACGACCCGGTACCCACCCCGCGCGCCGCCGCCCGTGCCGCGGTGGACGAGCTGCAGGGCGCACCGCTGCTGCCGTTCCCCGCCAACTGACCACCCGAGCAAGGATCACGGAGCACCGCGCACCATGACCGTACGCAAGAACCAGGCCGCCCTCACCGCCGGAGAGAAGAAGCGGTTCACCGACGCCCTCATCGAGCTCAAGCGCAGCGGACGCTACGACGAGTTCGTCCGCACGCACAACGCCTTCATCATGTCGGACACCGACAGCGGCGAGCGGGTCGGCCACCGCTCTCCGTCCTTCCTTCCGTGGCACCGCAGATTCCTGCTCGACTTCGAGCAGGCGCTGCAGGCGGTGGACTCCTCGGTGGCGCTGCCGTACTGGGACTGGAGCACCGACCGCACGGTCCGCGCCTCGCTGTGGGCGCCGGACTTCCTCGGCGGCACCGGGCGCAGCACGGACGGCCGGGTGATGGACGGCCCGTTCGCCGCGTCGACCGGCAACTGGCCGATCAACGTACGGGTGGACGGCCGTACCTTCCTGCGCCGCTCCCTCGGCACCAGCGTGCGCGAACTGCCCACGCCGGCCGAGGTGGAGTCGGTGCTGGCGATGGCCACGTACGACATGGCTCCGTACAACAGCGCCTCGGACGGCTTCCGCAACCATCTGGAGGGCTGGCGCGGGGTCAATCTGCACAACCGGGTCCACGTCTGGGTCGGCGGGCAGATGGCCACCGGGGTCTCCCCCAACGACCCGGTGTTCTGGATGCACCACGCCTACATCGACAAGCTGTGGGCCGAGTGGCAGCGGCGGCACCCGGACGCCGGGTACGCGCCCGCGGCCGGCACACCGGACGTCATCGACCTGAACGAGACGATGAAGCCGTGGAACAACGTGCGTCCGGCGGAGCTGCTGGACCACACCCCGCACTACACGTTCGACGTCTGATCAGGCCTCGGCGGTACGGCACTCCGGGTGGCCCCAGCCCTGCGCGTTCTTCGCGATGGACTCGCCGGCCGCGTAGGAGCGGCCGCATGGGCAGCGGCCGGGGAACTTCGCCTTGATGGTGCGGGAGGACGCTCCGCCGCCGGTGCGGCGGGGCGCCTTCTTGCGCGGGGCGGCCGCCTTCGGGGTGTCGGGCGACGGCGGCGGCTCCGGGGAGCCGAGCGCGCTGCCGGCCGCCTCCTGGACGGAGGCCGCCTGGCTGGCGGCGCGGTCGGCGAAGTCGTTCAGCGGGTCGCCGTCGACCTGGTGGGCCGGAACATAGCGGAACTCGACGGTCCGGCCGGCGAGGAGGCCGTCGATGCGGACCACCAGGTCCTGGTTGGCGACCGGCTTGCCGGCCGCCGTCTTCCAGCCGTTGCGCTTCCAGCCGGGCAGCCAGGTGGTGACCGCCTTCATCGCGTACTGGGAGTCCATCCGGATCTCCAGCGGCACATCCGGGTCGACGGCCGCCAACAGGCGTTCCAGGGCGGTCAGTTCGGCGACGTTGTTGGTGGCCCGGCCGAGGGGGCCCGACTCCCAGCGGCCCGGGGCCCGCTCGTCGTCGCCGGAGACCACCCACGCCCATCCGGCCGGTCCGGGGTTTCCCTTCGAAGCCCCGTCGCACGCGGCCACCACACGTTCACGCATGCGCACGATCATGCCATGGCCGCGCGGGCCGGCGTTCCGGGCACCGGTCAGACGTCCTTGACCTTGGGCATCTCGCCCTCGGTGGTGGTGATGTCGATCACCGAGAAGTTCGCGCCCTGCGGGTCGCTGAGCGCCGCGAACCGGCCGAAGGGGCTGCTCATGGGCCCGAAGCGGAGGATGCCGCCGAGCTTGGTGGCCCGGGCGACGGCCTCGTCGCAGTCGTCCACGGTGAAGTAGACGTTGATGTACGGGGGCACCTCGGGCGGGAAGTCGTCCGTCATCCGCATCCGGCCGAGGACCGTGTCCTCGCCGATGTCGAACAGGCGGAAGTCGACGGCGTGGTCCTCGATGTCCTTCATCCGGTAGGGGAAGACGGCGGAGAGGAAGCCGTCGGCCTTCTCCGGCTCGCGGGTGAAGACCTCGGCCCAGCAGTAGGCGCCCGGGGTCGCCATCGCCTCGAAGCCCTCGTGGGTGCCGGCCTGCCAGACCCCGAACACGGCTCCGCTGGGCTCGCGGGCCAGACACATGGTGCCGAAGTCGCCGACCCGCATCGGCTCCATGAGCACCTCGCCACCGTTCTCCCTGATCTTCGCCGCGGTGGCGGCGGCGTCCGGCGAGGAGAAGTAAAGGCACCACTGGGACTGGCTCTCCTGGCCGGGCATGGGGGGGACGACGGCGGCCACCGCCTTGCCGTCCACATAGGCCTGCGTGTAGTTGCCGTACTCCGACGACGTCTCGCCGAAGGTCCAGCCGAGGACGTCGCCGTAGAACCTCTTCGCTCCCTCGACGTCGCTGAACATCGCATCGGCCCAACAGGGCGTTCCTTCGGGTTGCACGGCCATGCTCGCGGCCCTCCTGATGTGGTATGCCCCGATTGCGGAGCTGGTGTCCCGATTGCCCACGCTAGCCATCCCCCGGTCGGCACGCGCGTCGAACCGGTCGGGCCGTGTGGCGTCGGGAATCCGGTCGACAGCCGGGGCCCCGGCCCGGTGGGATGGCCTTGATGAGTGTTGTGAAGATGCACGAGGACGAGATCGACATCGACGCGCCGCTGGTCCGCCGCCTGATCACCCGGCAGTTCCCTCGATGGGCGGCCCTGCCGGTGCGGCGCCTTCGGTCCTCCGGTACGGAGAACGCCATGTTCCGGCTGGGTACCGACCTGGTGGTGCGGCTCCCGCGGCATCCCGGCGCCGTCGGCGACGTGGCCCACGAGCAGCGCTGGCTGCCACGGCTGGGCCCGCTGCTGCCGGTCGCCACGCCCGAGCCGGCCGGGGTCGGCGCCCCGGAGGGGAACTTCCCCTGGCCCTGGTCCGTGTACCGGTGGCTGGACGGGCGGAACCCGGTCCCCGGCGCCGTCACAAATGCGGAGCGGCTCGCCGAGGACCTCGGGGCGTTCGTGGCGGCGCTGCGCCGGGTCGACCCGCACGACGGTCCGCCCGCCCACCGGGGCGTGCCGCTCGCCACCCGGGACGAGCCGACCCGCGCCGCGCTCGTACAGCTCACCGGCCGGATCGACACGGCAGCCGTGTCGGCCCTGTGGGTCGAGGCCCTGCGTGCGCCCGGGCACACCGGTCCGCCGGCCTGGGCGCACGCGGACCTGTCCCCCGGGAACATGCTGGTCGACGCGGGACGGCTGAGCGCGGTCATCGACTTCGGCTGCGCCGGGGTGGGTGATCCGGCCGTGGACCTCATCGTGGCCTGGAACCTGCTGCCCGCGACCGCCCGCAGCGCCTTTCGCAAGGCCGTCGGCGCCGACGACGCCGAGTGGGCGCGCGGGCGGGGCTGGGCGCTGTCGATCTCGCTGATCCAGCTGCCCTACTACCGGCGCACCAACCCGGCGCTGGCGGAGAACTCCCGGCACGTGATCGCCGAGATCCTCGCCGAGGCCGGGTAGCGGCCCGGCCGGCCGAGGTCCCTACTCCTCCCCCGCGTACGCCTTCTCCAGCGCGGCGACGTCGAGCTTGCCCATGCCCATCATGGCCCGGGTGGCACGCGCGGCCTTCTCCGGGTCCGGGTCGCCGATCATGTCGATCAGCCGGTCGTAGACGACCTGCCAGGAGACGCCGTACTTGTCCTTGAGCCAGCCGCAGGGGCCGCCCTCACCGCCGTTCTCGGTGAGTTTGGTCCAGTAGTGGTCGATCTCCTGCTGGTCGGCGCAGAAGATCTGGAAGGAGATCGCCTCGTTGAACTTGAACTCTGGGCCACCGTTCAGCGCGACGAACTTCTGGCCGTTGGCCGTGAACTCGACGACCAGCACGGAACCGGCCGGGCCCGGGCCGGCCTCGGTGTAGCGGCCGACGCGGCCGATGCGGGAGTTCTCGAAGATCGACACGTAGTGGTCGGCGGCCTCCTCGGCCTGGCCGTCGAACCAGAGACACGTGGTGAATCCGTCGGTGGTCATGAGCACCTCCTGGGCGTGCAACGCGGTCATCCGTACCGACCGGTCCTCGGCGCGAAACTCATCGGCCGGACCGGTGAGACATCCGGTCGGGTGAGTGAGGGACCCGCACAGCATCCGGATCACGCAGGGCGGAGCGGACCGAGAGACTCGTGCGCTGGACCCGACCGCGGTGGGCACTTCGCGGCCATGGAGGAGCCGGATCTGCTGGCCGGCGACGTCCGGGCGTTCTTCCGGCAGGTGCGGCAGAAGTGACCCGGCTGCCGGGTCAGGCGGCCAGGCAGAGGCCGTTGTGGGGGCGGTGCGGTGCGGCGGCCGTCCGGGAGCGTGTGATCGTCCGGGAGTGCGTGATCGACCGGCGGGTCAGCTCGCCGTGCGCCAGCGACAGCAGGTCGCCCAGCCCCAGGCCGAGCGCGTGGGCGGCGGCCGCGAGGACCTCGGAGGAGGCCTCCTTGCGGCCGCGTTCGATCTCGGACAGATAGGGCAGCGAGATCCGGGCCGCGTCGGCCACATCCTTGAGCGTGCGGTCCTGCGTCTGACGCTCGCGGCGCAGCACCTCACCCACCAGGTCGCGCCACAGGGGCTCCTTGGCCCGGGGCTCGGTCCCGTCCGGGCGGGCGGGTGCCGGTCGCAGGGGAATCACTCGGGCTTCTTTGCTCACCTGGTTCCTCATCCCCGTCAGCCTAGGAGCCGTGACCCGCAGGGCAAGGGCGCGGTATTGCGCCCTGAGGGAAACCGCGGGACGTCTCGGCGCAGCGGCGGCTGTTTCACGCCAGGTCCGAGCGGGGAGTGCATGCGAAGCGTCACCGGGGGTACCCGCGGGGTGAGCCGCTCCGCGGATACGCATGAACCCCGGGGATCCGGGGTATCCGGCGGGACACGCACTTCGGGCAGGGATCGGATACGCAGAGGCCGCAGAGGCAGACGTCGAACCGTGACTTTCGTGGGAGAGGTAATGAAGACCGCCGGGATCCGGTCGAAGGCAGAAGTCGCCGTGAGGACCGAGCAGGACGGGACGGGCGAGGGATCACTGCCTGGCATCGCGGACCCGACCTCCGTCGCCCCGCGCGACGCACGGGAGCTGTCCCGCCAGTTCTTCCGCCGGCTGGCCGAGCTGGAGGAGGGCACGCACGAGTACCAGTACGCGCGCAACACCCTCATCGAGATGAACATGTCGCTGGTGCGGTTCGCGGCGGGTCGATTCCGGGGCCGCGGCGACGACATGGAGGACATCGTCCAGACCGGCATGGTCGGCCTGATCAAGGCCATCGACCGGTTCGAGGTGTCGCGAGAGGTCGAGTTCACCTCCTTCGCGTTGCCGTACATCGTCGGCGAGATCAAGCGCTTCTTCCGGGACACCACGTGGGCGGTGCACGTGCCGCGCCGGCTCCAGGAGCAGCGGGTGGAGCTGGCCAAGGCACGCGAGGAGCTGTCCAGCCGGCTGGACCGGGACCCGACGGTCGCCGAACTGGCCACGCTGATGAACATCTCCGAGGACGAGGTGGTCGAGGCGCAGCTCGCCGCCAACGGCTACAACTCCGCCTCCCTGGACGCCGCGCTCACCGGTGACGGCCCCGACAACGGCGAGGCCGTGCTCGCCGACTTCATCGGCGTGGAGGAGGAGGGGCTGACGCTCGTCGAGGACTTCCACGCGCTCGCCCCACTGATGGCGGAACTCAGCGACCGCGACCGGCGGATCATCCACATGCGGTTCGTCGAGGAGGCCACCCAGGCGGAGATCGGGGAACGGCTCGGCTGCTCCCAGATGCATGTCTCCCGGCTCATCAAGCGGATCATCACGCGGCTACGCCAGGGCATGCTCGGCGAACTCGGCTGCGCCTGACGGGGAAGCCCGGGGCGGGCCTTGGCCCGCCCTCGTCCAGGCGCTCGGAAGGACGGCGTGGCGGGTGGGTCAGCGCCCCAGCATGAAGCGGGCACGCACGCGCTTGCCGACGGGTATCCGCTCCACGGTGACCGACGAGGCCAGGGCGTGCACGATCTCCAGACCATGCCGTCCGACTCGTTCGGGGTCCTTGGGGTAGCGGCGCGGGACGGCGGGGCTGCTGTCGTACACGGACACCGTGACGGAGCTGCCGGTGCCCTCCAGTTCCAGGATGTACGGGCCGTTGCTGTGCCGGTCGGCGTTGGTCACCAGCTCGCTCACCATGAGGAGCAGCTCGCCATCGGTACGGCTGTCGGCGACGGCGCACCACTCGGTCCTGAGCTGCTCCAGGAACTGGGCCGCGAAGGCGCGCGCCTCCGCGATGCATCCGGGTTCGCCGGTGTAGTGCGCCGCACGCCGCAGCGGCTCCACGGGTACGTCGAAACCAGTCGGTATCGCCGCCCCGCTCAGGTGTTCGGTCATGCTGTCTCTCTCGGAAAGCCCGCTCCGGCCTGTCGATGTTGCACCAGTCCTCGTACCCCGTGCCGGGCCCGGCAGTCCACCGGATGCGTTCGCCGAGCGCGCACAGTGGCGAGGCTCACGCGCCGGACCAGGGGACGTGAGACCGCTCACACGCTGGGCGAGCCCGTCTCCGGCTGCTCCGGGACCGTGGTGGTCCCCGCCGACCGGTCGGCGGTCTGCGACGTGACCTCGCCGGGCGAGGACTCCGGCAGTGAGTTCACCGAGGACGGTGCCGTGGGAGTGGGCGTCTCGGTCGCCGGGGAACCGGAGGACGGCTCCGGCGGCCTGGACGAGGGCGGCTCCGGGGACGGCTCCGAGGAGGTTCCGGAAGACGGCGGCGTCGACTCCGGCGACTTCGACTCAGGCGACTTCGACTCGGGTGTCTTCGGCTCGGGCGACTTCGGCTCGGGCGACTTCGACTCCGGCGACTTCGACTCCGGCGACTTCGACTCCGGCGATTTCGACTCCGGCGCCTTCGACTTCGATTCGGGTGTCTTCGACTCGGGCGACTTCGACTTCGACTCCGGCGACTTCGACTCAGAGGACGAGGATGCGGACGGCGAGGAGGAGTCGGACTTGGACGAGGACGGGCTCGACTTGCTCGGCGCCGGCCGGCAGGGCTTCGGCGAGGAGCCCGGTGTCCCGGTCGCGCCCGGGGAGGGCGGGCACGGCGGCGGGTTCCAGGGGTGCGGAAGCACCGGCGGCTCCGCGAGCCGGTCGCGACGGCAGTCGTGGTCGCCGCGGTGCCGGCGGATCCAGTCGTCGTGGCGGGTGTCGTAGAGCACGAAGAAGGTGACGGGCTTCGGTGCGGGGGTCACCACGACCACGTTCGAGGGCCGGAACGACGACCAGCGGTGGCCCGTCACCTTGGGGGTGGTCCGCTGGGCGACCGGCGGGGTCAGCGGGTTGCCGCAGGCGCACCGCACCCGGGGCACGCCGCGTCCGTCGACCAGGACGGCGGTGCCCGCCTGGAGGACGGACTGGTAGCTGGTTGCGGCGCCGTCGCGGTAGCCGTGGTTGGTGACACGGGTGTCGACGCGCAGCTGGACGGGGGTGAGCGAGCGCAGGTGGGCGGGGACGCCGGACGGCTGGACACCGGCCACGGAGGCGAAGGACCGGTTCCTGGCCGGGTCGGCCCCCAGGGCCTTGATCTGCTTCTCCACGTCACAGGCGGCGACCTTCTGTGTGCCGCCGTACAGGCCGGGCGCCCCGCCCTCCACTCCGCGCACCTCGTTGGCCGCTCCGGTGGAGGGCACGTCGGAGGCGGACGGCTCCGGCGGGGCGGAACTCTGCTCGGCGCTCGACCCCGTGTACGGGTCCGGGCCCGCGCTGTTGGCGGACTGGAGGAAGACCTCGCCTCCCTTGGCGGAGGAACCGCCGCCGCCCGAACGGGTGAAGACCAGTGCCAGGACCACGGCGACGACCACGACCGCGGTGAGGGTGGCCACACGCGGCACGGACTTCCACCACGGCCCGTGCGGCCCCTTGGGCCCCGTGCCGCCGACCGGCGGCTGCGAGGGCGGCGGTCCGGAAGGCGGCCGGTTCGAGCCCGACAGGGGCCCGGAGGGCGGCCCTGTGGGGCGGCCGGGGGACGGAGGGTCGACGCTCACGAGCACTTCTTCCCGTCGCGATCGTCGCGATACGCGGCTTTCGCGGCTTCTCTCAGCCAAATGCCATGTGCTGCATTTGGCTGCATATTGAGCCCATTGTGTGTCGCACTCCGGTGAGGCTCGCAAGCCGACGCGGATGGCTCACCCGGCGCGCGCGGTGCCCGGAGGCTGCCTAGCGTGGCAGGAGTGAGTCCACCCACCGTCTCCGAGCGGCCCGTCGCCCGTCACGGCTGGGCGCAGGCCGTGGCCGCAGTGCTGACCGGGCTGGCCGTCATGGTGCTGGTTGCGGCGCCGGGGCTGTGGGCGGCCGGGGCGGCGGATCTGCCGGACGGCGCGTTCCCGAGGGTGGTGACCGCGACCCTGGTGACGGCGGTCGGGGGCAGCGTGGAACTCGCCGGTGACGCGGGCGTCATCGCGCAGACCGGTGCCGGCCTCACGGTGCTGCCGCTCTCGGTGACGCTCGCCGGTGCCCTGGCGATCGGCTCGGGCTTTCTGCGCCCGTTGCGGCACCGGGCCGTCGCCTCGGCCGGGGAACTGGCCGGCTGGGCCGCGCGGATCGCGGTGCTGTGGCTGCTGGTGCTGATCGGGCTGGCCCTCGGGGCCCGGCAGACCTTCGCCGTCGACCTCGGCAACGGCACCCTCAGCGACCTGACCGGCCTGTTCGACGCCGTGCCGAAGGTCGGGTTCACCACGGACGTGCCGCTGACGGTGCTGTTCGGTCTGCTGTGGCTGGCCGGGGTGCTGGCGCTGGCGCTGCTGGTCGCCCGCGGGGCTCCGCTGCCTGGACGGCTGCTGCGCTTCCAGGAGACGGTGCGCCCGGCGGCGCACGCGATGGTGGTCCTGCTCCTCGCCTCCGTCGTGGTCGGCCTCGTCACCGCGCTGATCGCGGCGGTCACCCACGGACACGCTCCCGCCTCCCTCGCGCTGATCCTGCTCGGCCTGCCCAACTTCGCCTGGCTGGGCCTGACCCTCGGCCTCGGGGCGACCTGGGACGGGCGGGTGGACGGTCCGTTCGGACTGCCGATGCCCCACGTCCTGGACGCGATCCTGCGCACCCCGGGCGTCTCCGTGCTGAACCTGCGCTCCCTCACGGACCACGACGACCGGATGTGGTGGATGGTGGTCGTGGACGCGGTTCTGCTGCTCGGTGTCGCCTTCCGGATGGCGGCCCGCTCACCGGCCCGGGTCCGCCTGTGGCAGCACGCCGTGCACCTGGCCGTCGCGCTGGCGCTGACGGTGCTGATGATCTGCCTGGTGGGGCGGATCTCGACGCACTACGGACTGTCCCTGCTCGGCATCGGCGACCTGGGCGGCGGACTGTCCGGAGAGCTGTTCCTCAAGCCCCGGCTGTGGCAGGCGGTCGGACTGGGCGCGCTGTGGGGACTGGTGGCCGGTTTTCTGGGCGGCCTGCTGGCCCGGCCGGTGCACCGCAGGGGCGAGGCCGGCGGATCCTAGGGCCGGAACACGGGCTCGGCCCAGGTCGGGGGCGGGAGCGCCGGGGGCACCGCGTGGTCCCGCCCGGTCTCCGTCCGGCCGTCGCCGGGCGCGGCCGTGGCGGGTGGGGTCGACGGGGGTGCGCGCAGGGCGGCGACGAAGCCGAGGCAGGTGTCGTAGCGGGCGTCCGGGCTCTTGGCGAGGGCCTTGGCGAAGACGGTGTCGAGGGCGGGGGGAAGGCCGGGCCGCGCCGCGCTCGGCGGGGGCGGCTCGTCGTACTGGTGCGCCCACAGCAGCGCCATGTCGTCCTCGCGCTGGAAGGGCGGGCGGCCGGTGAGGACCTCGTAGACGACGCAGGCGAGGCCGTAGACGTCGCAGCGGCCGTCGACCGGGCGCCCCGAGATCTGCTCGGGGGCCACGTAGTCGAGGGTGCCGACGAACTGGCCGACGCTGGTGAAGCCGGTCAGGGACAGCGACTTCTTGGTGAGCCCGAAGTCGGTGAGGTACACGTGCTCGGGGTGGTCGCTGTCGGTGCCCTCGGCGACCAGGATGTTGCCGGGTTTGACGTCCCGGTGGACCAGCCCGTGCGCGTGGGCGGCGTCCAGGGCGGAGGCCACCTGGGCGGTGATCCGTACGGTGTCCGGCAGCGGCAGCGGTCCGCGCACGTCGAGGAGGTGACGCAGGTCGCTGCCTGAGACGTACCGCATCGCGATGTAGAGCACCCCGTCCGTCTCGCCGGCCTCGAAGACGGGCACGATGTGCGGGTGGTCGATGGCGGCGGCCACCTGGGACTCGTGGGTGAAGCGCTTGCGGAAGGTGTCGTTGCGGGCCAGTTCCGGCGCGAGCAGCTTGAGGGCCACCGTGCGGTCCAGGCGCAGGTCGCGGGCGCGGTAGACGACGGCCATGCCGCCTCGCCCGACCTCGCTCTCGATCAGGTAGTTCGCTACCCGGCGGCCGATCAGTTCCGAGGGCCGCCCGGAGAAGAGGCCGGCCTCGCGCGCCATCAGCGCTCACCCTCGGGCGCGACCAGTCGCGTCGGGGCGTGCCCGGAATCGTCCGCTCCGGTGACCGCCCGGTCGGTGGCGTAGGGGCTCAGCCGCCGTCCGTCGCCGTACATCCACCGACCCTGCTGCGCGTCGTAGATCCACATGGACTCCCCGTCGACCACGATCCCGATCCGCAGTCCCTCGGTGCGGTCGTGGAAGTCCTCGCCGTCCAGGCCGCCGGCCGCGAGTTCCGCCACCGCGGACCGGTAGTCGGCCAGAGCCTGTTCGGCGCGGGCCAGCAGGGGCCGCGGATCGGCGGTGCCGTCGGGGCCGTCGGCGGCGGGCGGGTCCTCGGGCACCGCGAGCAGGAGGCGGCCGTCGACCCAGGCCGCCCAGCCGTTGGCGCACAGGATGTGCCCCCAGTCACCGCGCCGTTCCACGAGCTGGACCGGCAGCAGCGGGTCGAGGGGCACGGTGGGCCGGGTGGGGTCCGGGGCCTCCCAGGCGGGCATGCCGCGCGGCGGGACGACGTGTGTGGGCCGGAATCCGGGGCTGGGCACCTTTGCCATCGGGCCGCCTACTTCCGCATCACGGCCGGCTCGCGCCGGCGCAGCAGCCGGGCGACCGCGAACCCGTAGAGGGCGGACAGCACCAGCAGCATGACCAGGTCGAACAGCCAGACGCCCGCCGAGTGCCGGAACAGCGGGTCGGCGGTCAGCTCACCGGGCACGATCCGGGACAGTCCCACCGTGCCGGCCAGGGCGCCGAGGGCCCAGCGGGAGGGCACGAGCCAGGACAGCTGCTGAAGGCCGGTCACGCCGTCGAGTGGGAGTAGGGCTCCGCAGAAGACGACCTGGACGATGGCGAGCAGCACCAGCAGGGGCATCGTCACCTCTTCCTTGCGCACCAGCGCGGAGACCAGCAGGCCGAGCATCATGGCAGTGAACGCCAGCAGGGCGACTGCCAGGATGATCTCGGCGAGCGGCGGCAGCAGGACACCCCTGCCACCGGGGGCGTTGAGGTCGACGCCGAGGAGGGCGACCAGGGTGAGGACGACGGCCTGGGCGACCGTGACCGTGCCGAGCACCACCACCTTGGACATCAGATAGGCGGATCTGGACAGGCCGACGGCGCGTTCGCGCTGGTAGACGACGCGTTCCTTGACGAGTTCGCGGACCGCGTTGGCGGCGCCGGTCAGTACGGCGCCGACGCACAGGATGAGCAGTGCGTTCATCGCGGTTTCCCGGGTGAGTCCGCCGCCCGCCAGGGCCCGGGCCATGGCGCCCATCACGAACGGCAGGGCGATCATGATCAGGAGGAAGGTGCGGTCGGCGCTCAGAACGGCCGTGTAGCGGCGGACCAGGGTGCGGAGCTGGGCCCCGCGGCTGCGCGGGCGGGGCGGCGGCGACGGGACGACGGGGGCCGGGCCGGGATGGTGCGGCTGCGTGCTGGCCTGGGCGACGTAGTGCCGGTGGAAAGGGGACTCGCGGTACTCCCGGGCCCAGTCCCGCTCCCGGTCGCGGTCGAAGGCCTCGAAGGCCTCCGGCCACTGTTCGAAGCCGAAGAAGGCGAGGGTGTCGCCGGGCGGGCCGTAGTAGGCGACCGTGCCGCCCGGGGCCAGGACCAGGAGCCGGTCGCAGACGCCGAGGCTCAGGACGCTGTGCGTGACCACGATGACCGTGCGGCCGTCGTCGGCGAGGCCGCGCAGCATGTTCATCACCGACCGGTCCATGCCGGGGTCGAGGCCGGAGGTCGGCTCGTCCAGGAAGAGCAGCGAGGGTTTGGTGAGCAGCTCCAGGGCCACGCTGACCCGTTTGCGCTGGCCGCCGGAGAGGCTGTGCACGGGCTGCTCCGCTCGTTGTCCGAGGCCCAGTTCCCGGATCACCTCGTCCACCCGGGCGCGCCGCTCGGCTTTCCCGGTGTCCTCGGGAAACCGCAGCTCGGCGGCGTAGGTCAGGGCGGCGTGCACGGTGAGCTGGGGGTGCAGGATGTCGTCCTGCGGGACCAGGCCGATGCGCTGGCGCAGTTCGGCGTAGTCGCGGTACAGGTCGCGTCCGTCGTACAGGACGGTGCCGCGGTCGGCGGGCCGCTGCCCGGTCAGGGCGTTCAGCAGCGTGGACTTGCCGGCGCCGCTCGGTCCGACCACCGCGAGCAGGCACTTCTCCCCCACCGGGAAGGACACGTGGTCCAGGAGTAGTTTGCGCCCCCGGTCGACGGTGACGGTGAGGTCCTGCACGTCGAGGGAGACCTCGCCGGTGTCGACGTACTCCTGGAGTTCGTCGCCGACCAGGCAGAACGTGGAGTGCCCGATGCCGATGATGTCGCCCGGGCCGACGGGGGCGCGGGTAGTGGGCCGGCCGTTGAGGTAGGTGCCGTTGTGGCTGCCGAGGTCGACCATCTCGTACGTGCCGTCGGTGCGGGCGCTCAGTTCGGCGTGGTGCCGGGAGACGATCAGGTCGTCCACGACGAGGTCGTTGTCGGGGGCCCGGCCGATGCGGATGGTGCGGGCGGGCAGCGGGCGGACACTGGTGGGCCGGCGGAAGGTGCCCGTCAGCTCGGGCATCGACACCGCTGAGGGGCGGTCGGAGGCGGGCCGCGGGACACCGGTCAGGACGGCGCGTGGTCCGTCCGTGGGGTTGCCGAAGCGGACCTCGCTGCCGGGCCGGACCTCCCACCGCTCGATCCTGATCCCGTCGGCGTAGGTGCCGTTGGTGCTGTGCTGGTCCGCCAGGGTCCAGTGGTCGTGGGCACAGCGCAGGACGGCGTGGTGCCACGACACCCGGGCATCGTCGAGGACGATGTCGCTCAACGGGTCGCGCCCGACGTGGTAGTCGTGGCCGGGGCTCATCACCGTGGAGCCCGTTTCGGTCTCCAGGACGAGTTCGGGTGCCGTCGGGGCGACCGATCGCTCCGCCATGACCAAGATTGTACCGATTCGCTCACATGTGCGCCCCTCGTCGCCCGCGCCCGCCGCCCCGTCCGGCCTCGCGGCGTCCGCCCCGTTCGCCCGCCCGTCCGCCGCGCCGTTCGGCTCCACCCTCACCCGCTCTCGGCGCCGAGGGGGCGCGCGGACACGTGTCAGGCGACGGGCACGACGAGCGCCGGGAGGGTGCGCTGCATGCGCAGGGCGTCGACGGACTCGGCGAGCAGCTCGTACTCGGTGGTGTCGTCATTGGCCGCGATCCGCACCAGCCGCCCGCCCGCCAGCTCGTCGGCGACCAGCTCCTGCCGGACGTCGTCGGCGCACCAGCCGCGCAGCAGGGCGGGCACGTCGGCCACCGTGTCCGCGACCGGCACCAGCGCGCCCGCCGGGAAGGCGGCGTCCTCGGGACTCGGATCGAGCCGCTCGGCGATCCAGGAGGCCCGGTCCCGCAGCCACCACAGTGCCAGCGCCAGGGTCGGCGCACGATAGGTGCCGAGCGGTACGCCGATGCGCCTGCCGTCGCACATGCCGTACGCCGTGACATGGCACAGGAACTCGTCGTGCACCTCGCTCCCCCGTCGCCTCGGTGATGGCCGGCCAGGCCCGCTCCTTACGTGCGGCTCCTGTGCGGTGAAGTGCCCCTGGCGTTCGAGTATCGCCACTGCCGAAACAGAGTCACCATGACTTTCCGGCCAGTCTGCTGGCATATTCACCGCCCGTTCCGGCCGGAATACACCGGGCTGTACGGCACCCGGGCATGACGCCGGAGGTAATCGACCCGTCCCGCGCCGCTGGGGCATGGTGGTCACACCGGATCGGCGAACCCCGAATCCGGGTCCTGACGAGAAGACACGACCTCGATGGAGGCTGATTCGCCATGTCCGTGAACGCCAACCGTTACGAGAGCGCCGCCGCACGTTACTTCGAGGCCTGGAACGCCACCGAGCCGGCGGCCATCGAGAAGGCGGTCGCCGACGCGTGGACGGTGGACGGCGCCTACACCGACCCGCTCGCCGAGGTCCGCGGGCACGAGCAGATCGCGGCCGTGATCGCGGCCGTCCACGAGCAGTTCCCCGGCTTCGTGTTCCGTCCGCTGGGCGCGGTGGACGGGCATCACGACACCGCGCGCTTCGGCTGGGAGTTGGTGAACGAGGCCGACGGCTCGGCACCGGTGGCCGGGTTCGACGTGGTCACGCTGGACGAGGAAGGCGGCATCCGGCAGGTGCTGGGCTTCCTGGACCGGGTGCCGGCAGGTGCCTGACGCATGGCCGGCGATGAGTTCCGCCGCGTGCGGTGATCTGCCCCGGTGAACGTACCGAGGCCACCGCACGCATCGTGCCGACGGGTGATCGAGCGGGTGAAACAGTGGACACGGATGTCGCCGCGCCCCGCGGAGGACCCCGCAGAAGGTCGGGCCGCCGTCCGGGGGGGCGATCGGGGCGGAGGAGGGCGATCCGGTGTCCGGCCGCCTAACAGAGCGGCTCGGCCTACGGCCCTCCTCCCCCGGAACCGGGCTACGGCCGGACGATCGCGTCGATCCGTGCCAGTTCCTCGGCGTCGAAGTCGAGGTTGCGGATGGCACCGACACTGTCCTCGATCTGCTGCGCGCTGCTCGCACCGACCAGGGCGGAGGTGACCCGGCCGCCGCGCAGCACCCAGGCCAGGGCCAGCTGGGCCAGGGTCTGACCGCGGTGCTGGGCGATCTCGTCCAGGGCACGGAGGCGGCCGACGAGGTCCTCGGTGACCGCGTTCGTGTTCAGGAAGGGGCTGTCGCTCGCGGCGCGGGAGTCCTCCGGGATGCCGTCGAGGTAGCGGCCGGTGAGCAGGCCCTGCTCCAGCGGGGAGTACACGATGGAGCCGGTTTGGAGTTCGTCCAGGGCGTCGAGCAGGCCCTCGTCCTCGGGGCGCCGGTCGAGCATCGAGTAGCGCGGCTGGTGGATGAGGAGCGGGGTGCCGAGGTCGGCGAGGATGCGGGCGGCCTCGCGGGTCTGCTCGGCGGAGTAGTTGGAGACGCCGACGTACAGCGCCTTGCCCTGCTGCACCGCCGAGTGCAGCGCGCCCATCGTCTCCTCCAGCGGAGTCTCCGGGTCGGGGCGGTGCGAGTAGAAGATGTCGACGTAGTCCAGGCCCATCCGCGTGAGGCTCTGGTCGAGCGAGGACAGCAGGTACTTGCGTGAGCCCCATTCGCCGTACGGTCCCGGCCACATGAGGTAACCCGCCTTGGTGGAGATGACCAACTCGTCGCGGTACGGCGCGAAGTCGGCCGTCAGGGCCTGGCCGAGCGCGGACTCTGCGGCGCCGGGCGGCGGGCCGTAGTTGTTGGCGAGGTCGAAGTGGGTGATGCCGAGGTCGAAGGCGCGGCGCAGGATGGCGCGCTGGGTCTCGACGGGCCGGTCGGGCCCGAAGTTGTGCCACAGGCCGAGCGACAGCGCGGGAAGCTTCAGGCCGCTGCGTCCGGTGCGCCGGTAGGGCATGTCGGCGTATCGGTCGGGGTGTGCGGTGTACAACGCGACTCCAGAGGGGTTGGCACACGATCTACCGGTTCCACTCTTCACCGGGCTGCCGGCAGCGGTCCAACAGAAGAATCCGATGAAATTGTGCGGCTAGGCTTCTCAATCATGGAACTGCGCCATCTCCGGCACTTCGTCGCCGTCGCCGAGGACCAGCACTTCACCCGGGCCGCCGAACGCCTGATGGTGTCCCAGTCCGGCCTGTCGGCCTCCATCAGGTCGCTGGAGCGGGAGCTGCGGGCACCGCTGTTCGTACGCACCACCCGCCGGGTGACGCTCACCGAGGCGGGGCGCGCGCTGCTGGTGGAGGCCGAGCGGATCCTGGCCCAGGTGCGTTCGGCGCACGAGGCGGTGGCGGCGGTCCAGGGCGTGCTGCGTGGCACGCTGGCGCTGGGCACCGAGCAGTGCATCGCCGGGGTGCACGTGGCCCGGCTCCTGGGCGCGTTCCGGGGCCGGCATCCGGACGTGGAGATCCGGCTGCGTCAGGCGGGCTCGGGCGCGCTGGCCGAGGAGGTCGCGGCCGGGCGGCTCGACCTGGCCTTCGCCTACCGCACCCAGGCGGACACCGAGCAACTGCGCTCCGTGTCGCTGGCCGGCGAGCCGATGACCGTGCTGTGCCACCCCAGCCACCGCCTGGCCTCGGCCTCCGTCGTGCTGGCCCCGGACGACCTCACCGGCGAGGTCTTCGTCGACTTCCATCCGGACTGGGGTCCGCGCCGCGGCACCGACGCCGCCTTCGCCGCGGCCGGCGTCCGGCGCATGGTCGCACTGGAGGTCAACGACGTGCACAGCCTGCTGGACCTGGTCGACGAGAACCTCGGGATCGCGGTCGTGCCCCGGCACTTCCGGTACAAGCGGCCCTCGCTGACGGCGCTGCCACTGAAGGGAACGGGCGAAGCGGAGTACGAGACCGTCGCCCTGCTGCCACCGGAACGGGCCACCAGCCCCGCCGCCCGCGCGCTCGTCACGCTCCTCGAGACAGAAGCCCTGGCATCACTCACGGACGGGTTCCAGGCCTCCTGATCCGGCCGTCCGCCGCCGCGACCCATGACCGCCAGCCACGACGACGGCCGCGAGTACGCGCGAGGGCGGAACCCACACGGCGGACCGCGCTGGGGGGCGCGGCCGGTCCCACGGCGGCGGGCGTGCTCGCCGGAACGGCCGTACGCAGGCGGCGGCCCGGCCCTCCGGTGAGGCGACGAGCCGTCAACGCCGCGTCTTACGAAGGGGCGTTCGGGTCCCTCATCGAGGAACCGGCGGTCTCGCCGGTGAAGTCCTGCGCCGCGAGAATGACCGGGCCGGGAGCCGGTCGCGCGGGTGGACCCGCCGGGGGCGGGTGCCGCCGGGCTTCCGCGGAGGCTGGATCGCGGACGCAGGACCGCGCCCCATGCGCGATGGTGGATCCATGCACGCAAAGGACATTCTCATCGACGGCTACGGCCGCATCCAGGAAGAGGTCCATGCCGCCCTCGACGGCCTCGGACCGGACGAGCTGCATCACCGCCCGGCGCCCGACGCCAACTCCATCGCCTGGCTCGTCTGGCACCTCACCCGGGTGCAGGACGACCACATCGCCGACGCCTTCGGCCTCGACCAGGTGTGGCTGTCCCAGGACTGGGAGAAACGCCTCGGCCTCGGCCTGCCGCGCCACGACACCGGCTACGGGCACAGGCCCGCGAAGGTCGCCAAGGTGCGCGTCGAGTCGGCCGAGCTGCTGACCGGGTACTACGACGCCGTGCACGACCAGACGCTCGGTGCCCTGCGCGGGCTCGCCGCAAGGGATCTCGAGCGCATCGTCGACGAGCGCTGGGACCCCCCGGTCACGCTGGGCGTCCGCCTGGTGAGCGTCCTGTCCGACGACCTTCAGCACATCGGACAGGCCGCCTACCTGAGGGGGCTGCTTCAGAGCGCGGCCGCGTAACCCGGGAGCACCACGTCCTCGATGAGGGCCTTGCGCTCGTCGAACGGCATGAACGCGCTCTTGAGGGCGTTCACCGTGACCGTGCGCAGGTCCTCGACCGTCCAGCCCGCCTCCTCGACCAGCAGGGACATCTCCCGGGTCATCGTCGTACCCGACACCAGACGGTTGTCGGTGTTCAGGGTGACCCGGAAGCCGAGGTCCTTCAGCGCGGTGATCGGGTGCTCGGCGATCGAGGTGGCGCAGCCGGTCTGCAGGTTGGAGGTGGGGCACATCTCCAAGGCGATACGGCGGTCGCGCACCCAGGAGGCGAGGCGGCCGAGCTTGCCGTCCACGATGTCCTCGGTGATGCGCACACCGTGACCGATGCGCTGGGCGCCGCACACCTGCAGGGCCTGGTGGATGCTGGGCAGACCGTGCGCCTCACCGGCGTGGATGGTGAAGGGCACGCTCTCGCGGCGCAGGTGCTCGAAGGCGTCCAGGTGGTCGGCGGGCGGGAAGCCGTCCTCGGCCCCGGCGATGTCGAAGCCGACGACACCGGCGTCGCGGTAGGTGACGGCCAGGGCGGCGGCCTCGCGGACGCGGTCGAACATCCGCATGCCGCACAGCAGGGTGCCGACCCTGACCGGGGTACCGGCGGCTGCCGCCTTGGCCATACCGGTGGCGAGACCTTCCTGGACGGCCTCCACGACCTCGTTCAGCGTCAGCCCGCCGTTGACGTTCAGCTCGGGGGCGTAGCGCACCTCGGCGTAGACGACACCGTCGGCGGCGAGGTCGAGGACGTACTCCTCGGCGGTGCGCAGCAGGCCCTCGCGGGTCTGCATGACGGCGAGGGTGTGCTCGAAGGTGGCTATGTAGCGGACCAGGTCGCCGGAGTTGGCGGCCTCGAAGTACCAGGCGGCCAGCTCGTCGGGGTCGGTGGTGGGCAGCTTGTGGCCGACCGCGGCCGCGAGTTCGACGACGGTGGCGGGGCGCAGGCCGCCGTCGAGGTGGTCGTGGAGCACGGCCTTGGGGAGCCGGCGGAGGGTCTCGGTGTCGATGCGGTTCGCGGTCATGGCAGGGCTTTCCTCGGCAGGTGGTTCAGGGGTGGTCAGGCGGCGGGCTGGAGCAGGTCCCAGCGGTTGCCGTACAGGTCCCGGAAGACGGCGACGGTGCCGTACGGCTCGTGGCGCGGCTTCTCCAGGAAGGTCACGCCGGCTGCGGTCATCCGGGCGTGGTCGCGGGCGAAGTCGTCGGTGTGCAGGAAGAACCCGACGCGTCCGCCCGTCTGGTCGCCGACGCGGCTCCGCTGGTCCTCGTCCTTGGCGCGGGCCAGCAGCAGGCCGGTGGCGGTCGCGTCGCCGCCGGGTTGCACGACGACCCAGCGGGAGCCGTCGGGGCGCGGGGCGTCCTCGGCCAGACGGAATCCGAGGGCCTCGGTGTAGAAGCGGATGGCCTCGTCGTAGTCGTCCACGACAAGGGTGACCAGGGCGACGCGTCGCATCGGTACCTTCCGGTGGGGGTGGTTAGCCGGTGAGGTTATACGTAAAACTTCGTGGGCGCCAGTCACTGTTCTACGCGCGTCGCCTGGGGCCGGGGCGGCCTCCCGTCAGGGCCTGTCGTCTGCCCTGGGCGACCCCGATGCGGTGGTGGACGCCGACCGTCCCGGTGACCGAGGCGACAGAAGAGACGGTGGTGCGGGCGATGAGGAGATCGGTGATCGCCCGGCCGCCGCGGGGCACCCGAGGGGTGTCCAGGAGAGTGAGGACGCCTGCGGCACGAACCCGCCGGTCGCCCCGGCGGCGAAGTAGGGGCGGTCGGAGCGGGCGGCCTGGCCGGCGAGGGCCACGCGGGCGATCGGAGCGGGCGGCCTGGCCGGCGAGGGCCACGCGGGCGGTCAGGCGGCGGTCGCCGGCCGAGGCCGCGGCGGCCTCGTCGGCGGCGCGGGGCATCGACGCGCGGACCGGGCGCAGTGCGGGGTGGCCGTGGCGGCGAGTTCTGCGGCGGCGAGTTCTGCGGCGGCGAGGACGTAGTGGTGGCCGCCTTCGTTGTGCGCCCGCTCGTGCGCGAAGAACGCCTCGCGCTCCGGGCCGTCCAGGCTGTGGAGCATCGCGGTGGTGACGACGATGCGGTGCGGGCGGCCGGGCAGGGCGTGGGCGTCGGGGCGGGGCGGGTCCACCACGCACAGGTCACCGGCGGCAGATGCGCCCCGGCCTCCGTACGGGCCGCCCGGAAGGCGCGGCTCTGGTGCAGCACCGAGCGGACGAGGGTTCAGCAGCCCACGGCCAGGACGCCGGCCGAGGTGGCGGCGGCCGGGACGGCGAAGACGTCGGAGGCGGTGCGCAGCGGGTGGATCGGCTCGCCGTGCGTGGCGAAGAGCGGCGGCTCCAGCAGCCCGATGAGGACAAAGGCCCCGAGGGCGGCCACCGCCCAGCCGGCGAGGACGACGGCGCAGACGGTGACGGCCCACAGCGCGGCGACCGGGGCCAGCCGGTCCAGAGTCCGGCGGGCCAGGGCCGGCAGGGCGAACGGCAGCAGCGGGGGCAGCAGAAGCAGGACGGTCATCGATCGCCGGATGCGAGCAGATCCCGCAGGACGCGTTCGTCGTCGGGGCTGAGCTGGGCGACGAAACGCGCCAGGACGGTCTCGCGGTCGCTGTCCCGGTCCAGTTCGCTGTGCATCCGGCGGGCGGTGAGGCCGTGGACGTCCGGGACGTCCCGGACGGGGAGATAGACGTATCCGCGGCCCTGGCGCCGCCGGTCGACGACTCCCTTGTCATGCAGGCGCGTGAGGATCGTCGTCACCGTGGTGCGGGCGAGGTCCGCACCGAGGCTCTGCCGGACCTGTCCGGGAGTCCGGGGCGCGCCGGCGGCCCAGAGTGCGGCCAGGACGCTCGCTTCGAGTTCACCGGCCGGGCGACGTTCATCCTTGGCATCGGTCATGGGAACGTTTCTCACCCCGTCTTCGTCTTGCGGTCCTGAAGACCGTCTACACAATCGTAGTCAGCCGAATGCCGTCCTGCGGTCCTGCACCCGCACACGCATGAGGCGAGGGAGCCCGCCGACGAGGACCGAACGGCTGTGACTTCAGCAGCGCGGCCACTGCGGTCGTACGGCGTGCGGCGCCGAGGCCGCGCCGGGGACGCACCAGGGCCGCGGACCCAGGCCGCAGGCGGGAGGTGCGGCACGGCGGGGACCGGTGACGTCGCCGGGCGTGAAGATCACCGAACCGGCCCGCACCGCCGGGCAGCGCAGGCCCGACGTACTGGCCCCGTCCGCAGCAGGAGATCGGCATCTGGGTGGCCACCGTGGACGCGGACGGGCTGCCGTGTCTCGTCTCGCTGTGGTCCGTATGGGACGGCGAGTCGATCTGACCGTCCATCCGCGGCGCCAACCCCACGGGCCGCCATCCGCGTGACGGCGCCCGGACCCGGCTGACCCGGGATGTCGTGCTCGTCGACGGGGAGGTGCGGGCCTTCGGCGCCGGGGACGTGCCGGTGGCGGCCGCCGACGCGTTCGCGGCCAGGACCGGCTGGGATCCGCGCGCGGACGGCCCGCCGTACTCCTCTTTCCAGGTGCGGTGCGTTCTGTGTACCGACATAACTCGTCGAAGCAGGTCATGGCACGCTTAACCTGTGGGTAGAAGACTTGACTCACTGGCCGTTGGCATGCGTCAGGGGTTCATGGTCGACTCGCGTCGGCCACTCGCCGCTCGGCAGGTAGTTTTGCGCGGAAACTATGAACGCCTGCTTCTTGGACGCCGCCGTCGCCCAGCGGACGCACCGGCCGCACTGGCGTCGATCAGCGTCACCGATCACCTCGGATACGAGAAGCACGACGCCGAGGGCCGGGGCAGCGGCAACTCCCGCAACGGTACGCGGGCGAAGACGGTCATACCGGGACGGGAGGCGGACACCAGGTGAGGTACGGGGACGGGCGTGGACCATTTCCGGGCGTAGTAGACGGAGTGCTTGAGCGCGGAGGCGATGACGGGGCCGAAGGACGCCTGGTTCGCTGCCCCTGATCTTGCTGTCGGGCGAAAGCGGCATCCTCAGGACACAAGCGGTCCCCAGTGATATCGGAACCGCCGCACATCTGGCAACACTGTGCAGCCGGGCGGCCCTGTCAGGGCTTCAAGGTCATCCCATGCCCCCGTTATGCCCCGCAATGGGGTTCCCGGTCTCCGGGTTCGGCATGGCTTCCGCCCCTTGTCGATCATGGCCGAAAAAGTGGTGTCACCGGGCAGGGGCATGACCGCTTGCCGCGCTCGTCGAGGTGAAGCAGGCCTTCGTAACGTGGATGCCGGCACGCTGATGCCGCAGGCGAGGCCGGGAAGCGTCTACTGGGGAGGGGTTAGTGAACGAGGGAGAGATCGACGTCTACCTCGGACTCGACGTCGGCAAGGGCGAGCATCACGGCACCGCGCTCACCCCTGCGGGCAAGAAGGCGTTCGACAAGCCGTTGCCGAACAGTGAGCCGCGGCTGCGTGAGCTGTTTGAGAACCTGCAGGCAAGCACCTGCGCCACAGAAGCGGACCACCCTGCCAGAACTGTATCTGACCACGGTCATCGACATCTGCTCGCGGCCGGTGGTGGGCTGGTCCACCGTCGACCGCATGCACACGTCCCTGGTCACCGTCGCGATCGAAATGGCCGTCGCGGCCCGGCACCTTCTTCCCGCCGTCGTAGCCGCGTGAGGCGGCCCGCGGGATGATCGGCTGCGTTGCCGTACACGTGCGTGAGGCAATCGCACGAACAGCAGGCGAATTGAAGTCAACTGGCTCGGGCGCGTACGAGGACGACAACAGGGCCTTCCGGAACCGCTCGGGATGGGCTCGCACCCCCGAGCTACAGAAGGCCCTGCCTTCATGCACGTATCGGCGGAAGATCACCCGACCAGGAACTTCGTTCGGCTTGCACGATCCAAGGTCGGTTGAGAGACGGCTTCTCAGTCATCCGCCGAGCGGATGTCGCCTCCGTTGGGTCCAGCGATGGTTCCTTGGCCGTCCGAAGCATTCTTCACGCTGCTGCGGGAGTCGAAGTAATGAACTCGCCAGATGGCGTTGAGGTAGTAGGTACTGCCGTCGGAGCGCCTTCCCCCGTAGACGTTGTCCCTGTTACCGGTCTCACAGTAGAGATAGAGCTCCTTGTTGTGGCTGTTGACCTCCAGCTGGATGCGGTCACCGACGCGGATAACCCGCTTGCCGCCGACGGTGAGATTGTCAGTGATGGTGACGTTGTTGCCGGGCAAGACGTTGACGTGGCTGTTGATTTTGAGCGGTTCGCTTAGCGGGCCGCGGAGGTCGGCGATTCGGACGATCCCTTTCCCGACGGCGTTGAGGTTGCCGTTGGCGGTGAGCGTGCCACCGACGGTGACGTTGTTGCCGGGCAAGACGTTGACGTGGCTGTTGACTTTGAGCGGTTCGCCCAACGGGCCGCGGAGGTCGGCGATTCGGACGATCCCTTTCCCGACGGCGTTGAGGTTGCCGTTGGCGGTGAGCGTGCCACCGACGGTGACGCCGCCGATGGTCGTGATGCTGTTGTTGAAGGTGCTCGCCCCGTTGACGTTCAGGGCCGCGTCGACCTTCAGGCCCGCGTTCTGGCTGACCCGCAGCGGGTTGCTGCCCGCGCCGCGCACCGATCCGGCGACCGTCAGGTCCTTGGCGGTGTTGGTGAGGCTGACGCTGTCGGCGAATGTGGCCGGGCCTTGGACGGTGAGGTTCCTGACGACGAGGTCAGGAATGCGTACGGTGACCGCCGTGGTCAGGGTGTGGGTGAGGGTGACGCCACCGGCTGTGACTTCGGCGCGGAGCATGAAACCGGTGACGGTGGTCAGGCCGCGCGGGGTGGACCAGACACGTTCCTTGTCGAGGGGGACTCCGGCGGGGGTGTCGCCCCAGTGCATCGTGTACTTCGCGTCCGAGCCCTCCCAGCGGAGCACGGCGACCTCACCGTTCTCCACCATGATCTTCTCTGGCGCGAAATTCCGGAACACGAACCCGGCCGGGAACTTGTCCACCTCGACCGCAGCGTCCTTGTTGGTGAAGCTCCCGTTCGTCCTTGACGAACTCTCGATGATCGCGATGGAGACCTGACCCGCCGTGCGGTTGACTGCGATGTTGGACAGAGTGAGGGTGACGATCTGCCCGGTGAACTGCACCGCGCGGGCCGGGGTGAAGGTGATGACCGCGAAGCCGCCGGAGACGGCGGGAGCGGACGGCGTCCAGCCGGTGCTGGCACCGGTCTTGATGTCGGCGCCTTCGGTGGTGAGGTGCTCGGCCCCCGCGCCGACCGGCACCCGGACGGTGATTTTGTTGCACCAGGCCGACGTGGTGATCCCGCCGCCGACATTGATGTTGACGGAGCCGTATTCGGTTTCCTCGGCGGAGCTCACCCGCAACGGCTTCGGGTCGGTCGACGGTTCGTACGGCAGCAGGTTGGTGGCGTTCACCATGACAACGCTCATGCAACAGCCTTCCTGTTAAAGGAGGTTCAGGACGTCTCGGTCGCGTCGAGCAGCAGGTATCCATACCGGGCCTCCGCCTGCGGATCGCCGAAGTGCGCCGCGGAATCAGCCGGAACGATCGGCAGCTCCACCCACTCGGTTTCCGAGCCGCGCGGCTCGGCCCAACTCCACGCTCCGTGCCACGACGCGGGCTGCGGTAGCACCACGCCTGCCTCCGTCGGTTCCTCCCCCGCCCGTGCCCGCCGGGCTTCCTCGGCCTTGTCGACCCGCTCGGCCGCGAGCAGCGGGCCGAGCCGGAAGGACGCCCGGATCCGCCGCATCGCCTCGGACACCAGGTCGTCGGGCAGCTGGACCTTGGTCACCGGGAGGATGTCCGTGGTGGCATGCACCGCCGCGTAGGGATCCATCAGCAGTGTCAGGTGGTGCGTCACCGGCTGGTCCGGGGTGCGCGCGGGCACGGCCAGGCCGTGGCCTTTGTCGATCGGGGTCAGGTAGCCTCCGCCGCCCTGGGGCATGACCGCGTGGAAGAGTTCGTACGAGGTCTCCTGGTCGGGCCCGGTCGCCCCGGCGAAGTATCCGATGAGGCCGTCGCCGAGCCGTTTCTCGTTGCCGAGCCGGACCGGCCAGCGGTAGCCGTCGTACTCCTCCTCCGACTCCCCAAGGACCTGGTCCCAGCTCGGGTTGCTCAGCAGCGGCCCTTCGAGCTCGACGCCCAGATCGGCGCGCACCAGTGCGAGCGGGCGGCCGATGAGCCGCAGTGGAGAGCCGTCCTCCTGGGCCGCGTCGTCGAGGATGGTGTCGAGGGTCTGGTCGATGGTGTCGAGCAGACCGGTGAGTGCGGCGGCGGGTTTGTCCTTCAGTGTGCGGACGAACCGGGCCAGGTGCGGCATGGCGTCCTCGAACTCCTGGGCGTCGATGTCGGGATGGGGCGAGCCGGGGAGCGGTAGCCACACGCTGTCGTCCGCGCCGTCGATGTCCTTGACGACGCGGAGCTCGCCGAGGGAGACGCCGTCGGGTCCGTGGACGACGAGGGTCTGGTCGAGATGGTTGAGCAGCAGCCAGCCGGCCAGGGGGGTTTCCGTCGTGGCCGCGCGGGCCATCGGCGAGAGCCGCTGTCCGTCCACGGCGCGTACGGTCTCCAGCCGAACGCGGGCGCCCTGGAGGAGACGCGGGCCGAGCTGGACGAAGCGGGCTGTGCCGATGAGGTCCTCGTGCAGGACGCTGTCGGGGGTAACACTCTCCGCGAGGGTGAGGGAGACCTGTTCGTAGTTGCCGCTGTTGACGATGTCGTAGGTGCGCCCGAAGCGGTCGACGATGCGCAGGTCGTGAAAGGTGAACTGGCCGGCGCGGACCGGCTGGAACGGTGTTCCGGGGTCGTCGGCGGGCGGTTCGAGCGGGCCGCCTTCCGGGACGCTCTGGATGTCGCCGACGAGCCTGGCGATGGCCTCGGGGACGTGCACGGTGGTCCTGGCGGTGGAGTCCTGCTGGACGAGCCAGTCGTGGAAGCCGTCGAGGCGCTGGGAGAGCATTCCGGGATCGCCGAGTTCCTCGCGCAGGGCGAGCAGGCCTTCGGTGGGGGCGCCTGAGTAGGTGTCGAGGTAGCGGTCGATCTGCTTCTGCAGGACCCACGGCGCGCTCGGGGTGAGGAACGCCCGGTTCTTGAAGGTGAGCCACCGCAGGTTGGCTTCGCCGCCGCCGGGCTGGGCTCCCCGGCCGGACCATTCGTAGCGGCTGCCGTTGAAGGTCCAGTAGGTGGTGTCGTCGGCCTGGAAGGGCGTGGGGCAGTACTTCAGTTCGTATTCGAGGTGCATGGGCAGCCAGGGCTGCTGCCACGGCGCGGTGTGCTCGGGGACGGGCCCGGCGACGGCGGCGGGGTCCTTGAGCGCCGCGTCGAGAGCGCCGGGCACCCGGGCCACCTGGTCCAGGAGGGCGAACTCGGCGAGCAGCGGGGTGCAGGCGTCGGGGAGTCCGGCCAGTCCCGGGCTGGGCGGAGTGGTGGGCCGGTCGTAGGTTTTGCCGCCGACGGTGATCCGGGTGATCAGGGCCTCGGGAAAGCGGCAGGGCAGCGGGGTGTCCCGGGTGAGGGGTTCCTTGGCGCCGGTGTCCTTGATGAGCACGACCGGGTCGGCGGGGCGGTAGTAGGACTCGCGGGCGGTGCGCTCCAGCTGGTAGCGCGGGTCGAGTCCGCGTTCGGTCGCGTACTTCCCGATGTCGGCCGCGAGTTCCTCCGGGGTGCCTCCGGTGGGCAGTTGCCTCAACAGCACGAACTGCTCGTCGAGCAAAGCCTTGGTCCGCCCGGCCAAACTCGTCGCATCGCTCTCGTTGAGCTGGACATCAGCTGCGGCGTCGAACCCTGCGGGGTGCTCAGGGGTGAACGCGGGAACCGGCTTGTTGCGCAGCCACCAGATGTTCCACAGGCGCTGCTGAGAGCGGCGGAGCCTGAGCGTGAGGTCGTCGTACTGCCGTTGGACATCGTTGAGTTCGGTCAGCCACCCGGGTTCCGGCGGCGGGGGCGGCAGCTCGTCGTCGCCCTCGACGGGGCGCGCGGCCACCTGCCACACATAGCCGCCGTCGGAGCCGGAGAACCAGGAGTGATGGGTGAGGGTGTCGAGGTCCTCTTCGCCGTCGGCGGTGTCGAGTGTTTCGAGGGTGCCGTGGAAGAGCGAGCGTACGAGGTCCCCGGTGCGCGCGGACCGGGTCTGGCGGGCGGCCAGCCGGCCGAGGGCTTCGGCGCTGCTGCTGCCCAGCGTGAGGATCTTGCTGAGCTCGATGTTGCTCGGTTTGTCGGACTCATAGGTGGCACCTTCGCGCTGCCAGTCGACTCCCAGCGCCGAGCCGCTGTAGAGGGTGCGGTCCAGGGCGTCGGCGTCGGTGCCTTCGGGGATGTTCCAGCCGAGGGCTTCGAGGAGGTCGGCCGTCCCGTCCGCGTCCGGCGGGAGCAGGCCGGGCACGGACGCGGCGCGGTTGAGGTAGTCGAGGGCGTCGTCGCTGTACCAGCCGACGACGAAGTAGCTCAGCGTCGCGTCGGGCGGGTAGTTGTCCAGGTCGCCTTTGAGGTCCTCAAGGGTGTCGTGGATCGAGAACACGTCTTTGTTGTACGGCTGGTAGGCCGCGAAGCCGGGCAGTCCGGGCCCGGCCGCGGTCAGGTGCGGCCTCTGGGCGGGTGGTTCGGTCCAAGGCGCCTGGGTGAGGTCGTGGCGGCGGCCGAGGAAGGTCAGCTCCAGCGGAGCGCCCTCCGGCGAATCGGGGTTCGGGTGCTTGGTGGTGCCGTAGACGTCGTTGCCGTCGGCGTCCTGGACCGGGCGGCTCTCCAGGTAGTCGCTCTGCACGATCCACCCGACGGCTTTGCGGTCTGCCGCCGCCGCTGTGGTGCTGTAGCGCACGACCAGCCAGCGGTTGGGGACGAAGGGGAAGGTCGTCTCCCCCGTCGCCTGGTCGTAGTGCCCGTTGGCCAGCGCCTCGGGCAGCTGCCAGTGGACATAGACGCCTTCGCTGTCCGGGCCCATGGTCTCAGTGCCGACGCCGGGGGGCGGTTCCGCGCTCGCGCCCTCCTCGATCATGGCGTCGAAGTTCGGTGTCCACCTGTTGAACGTCTCGGCGGTGCGGGTCAGCCGGTTGACGACAAGGGCGTTCACCTTGACGGGGACGATCAGGTCCGTGGCGCTCATCAGGCGGTCTCCGTCCGGGCAGCGGTGCCGGTGGGGCTGAGGATTTCCTGTTTCAGCGGGGCGTTGACGAGTTCCAGGGCCAGTTGTCCGGGGTCCAGGTCGGGGCGTCCGAACTCATGGGCCAGGGCGGGCACCAGGCCGCCGGTGCCGAACATCTGAAGCACCGCGGGTCCGGTGTCCGGGTCGGAGCGCAGGTGAAGGTCGAAGAGGCTGCCGGTGGCGGGGTAGTAGGTCTCCAGCGGGGTGCCGATCGGCGGGTCGGTGGCCAGGCTGCGCAGGCCGAGGCGGTTCCCGGCGTCGATGCCGTAGTGGATGCCCTGTCCCGGTTCGCGGATGACGACCTTGTCGGGAACGCCGTCCCAGAGGATGAGCAGGATCCTCTTGTCCGGTTTGGCGCGGCGCAGTTCGGTGAGGACGGTGCCGTCCTTGAGGTAGGCGTTGACCTTGATGTCTGGCCAGGCGGGGATGAGTTCGGAGTGGATGAGCAGTCCGCCGGCGGCTCGCTTCGTGCTGCCCGACCGGGCGGTGGCTCGGTTGAGTTCGGGGGCGAGGCGGCTGTCGACGGAGGTGTGCACGCCGACGTCGGCGGCTCCGGCGACGAGCGCGTCCAGCCAGCCCTGGTCGAGGCGGAACATCCGCAGGGATTCCAGGGGCAGCATGCGCGGGTCGGGCACGAGGTGGTGGAACGGCACGCCCTGGAGCAGGCCCAGGCGGGCCTGCCAGGCGGCGATGGCCTCGGCGTTGCGTTCCGCGGTGGTCCGCAGCAGGGAGACGGCGCGTTCTTCCGCGAGCACGGACCTTGACTGTGCACGTGTCACTCTCGGCTGCGGTGTCCTGCGTCCGGCGTCGTCCGGGAGCTGGGGGCTCTTGAGCCCGGTGCTGAGCCGCTCGCGGAAGCCTACGGAGGCGAGTTCACGCAGCGCGCCGAGGGCGGGCGGGGCATCCGGGTCGACCGAGGCGCGCGCCGGAGCTCCGGCCAGCGCCATCAGCGTCGTCGCCCGGTTGGCGAGTTCGCGGCGGGCCCGGCTGACGGCGGTGGTGTATTCGGGGTCGGCCAGGCCGATGGTGCGACCGAGAGTCCAGGCGACGGCATAGCTGACGTCGAAGATCCCGTGCTCGGGCTCGTAGATGAGCGCGTGGTCGGAGGTGGTGTGCGGGCCGGGGCTGTGCTCGGTGGGCACGTCAAAGGCGGTGACCGGCGTGGCCGGGCCGCGGTACCAGGCGAAGGTGCGTTCGCCGGAGAGGGTCAGCTGCGGGATGGCGGTGTAGCCACGTGTAAGGCGGTCGCGGACGTATTCGTCCTCGGGGTCGTCGGTGACCGGTGCGGTCACCGGCAGGCGCAGGGCGAGCGCTTCGACCTCTTCGGGGTCCGCGGTGCTAGGGGCGACGAGGTTCTCCAGCAGCGCTCCGGGGTCGGCGGCGGGCCCTTCGCTGCTGGTGAAGCTCCAGCTGTGCAGCGAGCACAGGCGGACGGCCGTGGTGCCGCCGGGCAGGGTGCCGGACAGGCGGCCCTCAAAGCCTTCGAGGGAGACGAGGTGGACGGCGTAGTTACCGGGGTTGTGGGGGAAGCGGTTGGCGTTGACGACCGCGTACTCCCCTTCTTCGAGGACTTCGCCGTCGGCCCGGGTCTTGTTCGCGTCGACGACTTTGCGGACGTGGGCGAGGTAGTACATCTCGTCGTCGCGCGGGGCGACCGCGTTGAAGAGATCCGCCGGGACGTCGATGGTCTGGCACTTGCTCCGGGCCTCGGCCCCGTCGACGCCGCCGGACGGCAGGTTCGGGCCCTTGACCCCCGCCTCGGCAGGGTTGCGGAGCTCCTCGACGGTGCGCAGCACGGTGTCCCCGGACGCGGCGGGGTCGTCGGGCAGTTCGTTCTCGCCGAAGACGAGCAGGGCCAGCCAGGGCGGGCGGGCCGGAGGCTGCTCGGCGAAAGTTCCGGCGAGGTTGCGTTCCCAGGGCAGGATCGACCGACTGAGGGTGATGTGCGGCAGGGTCCTGGTGTAGGCGCCGGTGCTCTCGCGCGGCGGGTAGTAGGCGTGGACGGACGCTTCGCTGAGCACGAAGCGGACGGCCTTGATCGCGAAGGTCTCCTCGGACGGG
Source organism: Streptomyces sp. NPDC006314 (assembly GCF_040613075.1). NCBI lineage: Bacteria > Bacillati > Actinomycetota > Actinomycetes > Kitasatosporales > Streptomycetaceae > Streptomyces > Streptomyces sp. NPDC006314. The sequence goes on from NZ_JBEXRL010000007.1 coordinate 82,751, forward strand.
AGCAGCTTGTCCTGAACGTCCAGTTCGCCGCCGGGGTCGCTGAGGGTGTTCTTGACCACGACCCGGTAGTCGCCGGGGGTGGCACGCGGGATCAGGTGGTCGAGGAAATGGATGCGCAGATCCGGTTCAGCGGTCACGGCCGGTCACCTCGTCGCGGTGGTGGTCAGGGGCGGGGTGGTCAGGCTGCGGCCGGCGAGTGCGGCGTAGCCGGTGAGCGGACTGTCGGTGTCGGCGCCGGGTCCCGCGCCGAGCCGGGCGAGGGTGCTGAGCACGGCGGTACGGCGGGCCTTGACGGTGGGGGCGGCGACGGTGTCGACGATGATCCGGACGCTCTGGTCGTCGGCCCGCGGCTCGGGCCCGGCGGGGTCGGACACGCGCAGGGGCATGCGACCGTCCGGGAGTCCTTCGTACGAAAGCGCCTTCGAGGTGACGGCCCCGGTATCGGTGCCGTAGTCCGGCTCGGGGAGGGTGATCCTCAGTCCGGTGAGGCGGTTTTCGAGCAGCTGGTCGCCGTCGAGCGCATCACCGGGTTTGGCCAGGGGCTTGCCCCACAGGCCGGGGGCGACCGCGCCGGTGACCGGCTTGACCACCCAGTGATGGTCGGTGGGGTGGAAGGTCCTGCCGTCCTTGGTGATGGTGACCCGGTGGGCGGAGGTGACACCGGTCTTCCGCATGGGGCGGATGTCGATGCTCCCCTCGTCGGACTGCTTGATCAGCCGTTCATTGATGTACAGGTGCGAGGCGGGGATGCCGGATTCGGTGGTGAAGGTGAATCCGGCCGAGGAGACGAGGGTCGGTTCCTTGGTGGCCTCGCGCCGGGCGATCTCGCCTTGGTCGGCGTCGGCGAGCAGGCCCTCGTTGGGGATGACCCGGGCGGGTGCGGGGATCTGGGTGCGGAACTCGGGCCAGTCCACGGTGGGGGTGTTGTCGCGGGAGGAGCCGAAGCCGAAGCTGAAGGAGATGAACCAGAGTTTGACGGTGGCCCGGCCCCCGAAGGGCGGCAGCCACAGGTGGAGGTCGATGCCGACCTCGACGGAGATGCGGACCCGGACGAACCAGACCTTGATGGTGGCCGCGACACCGATGCTGATGCCGAGCCGGACATCGAGGTAGAAGGGTTTCCACTGGACCAGCACGTCGAGGTGTGCGGTGAACCACGCGGAGAAGATGCCCTTGTCGTAGACGGCGGCCAGGCGCCCGCCGAACATGAGCGCGGCGGGGGTGATCGCGGCGTAGGCCTCGGCCCGCACGGTGATGTCGCTGGCCGGGGACCACACGAACCCGAGTCGCTTGGGCCGGGGGTAGTGCGTGGGGATGTTGTAGTCGGGGTGGTAGCCGCCGAGGCTGATGGCGAAGTCCCCGGCGTGGCCTCCGCCGGTCCAGACGTAGACGGCAATGCCACCGGTGAGTTCGATCGACGGATCGAGCACATAGCTGCCGGGCAGCAGAGCCACGTCCATGGACAGGCAGTGCTCGGCGGAGCTGAAGCCGAGGCTCAGACCGATGTTCACCCTGGCGATGGCCCGGGCGCTCGGGTTGAGGGTGCGCGGCAGGCTGACGGAGGTGCGGCCGAGCAGCATGGCCTTGACGGAGTCGCCGAATTCGATGACGGCGAGGGCCTTGGTCTCGATGAAGCCGAAACTGGTGAACTTCACCCCGGCGGCGACCCAGTACTGGCCCTCGGTGGGGCGGATCCAGCCGGTGGGTCCGGTGAGGGCCTTGAGCGCGTCCTCGGGGGTGTACGGCGTCGGGGCCGGCATGCCGGGCAGGGCCTGGGCCGCGTCCAGCCGTGCCACCAGAGGGAATTCGGCGATCTCGGCGCCGGTGGGGACCTTCTTGAAGGAGCTGTTGATCCCGAATCCGGCGGAGAAACCGGTGACGGTGAAGGGCGGCGGACCGAAGACCGAGGCGCCACCGAGGAGGGAGATCTCACCGTAGATGAAGACTGAGTGCCAGCCTTCGACGCTGCGTGCCCACACGGCCTGGGCGCCGAGTTCGACCGCCATCGCCTGAACCAGGACCAGCCCGGCGAGTTCGAAGCCGAGGGTGGGGTCGTCAGGTGTCTTGTTGAGCAGTCCGCCCTTGAAGCCGATGAGCCCGTCGGCGGCGGTGGCTTCGATGTTCATGCCGTGCAGGAAAGGCAGCAGCGGGAAGCCGCCGCTCATGCCGACGTAGAAGCCGAGTCCGGCGACCTGCCAGGTGAGAGAACCGATCGTGACCTGGCCCTGGAGCTCGATCAGCAGGCCCTTTTTGAAGTCGTAGCGGAATACGATCGACGAGAGGTAGACCGGCCCGAACTGCTTGCCGATCACAAACTCGTATTCGAGCTTCGGCTTCTCCGGGCTCTGCGGATCCGGTCCGAACTTCGGCGGGACGGTGATCACCAGCGCCGGGGTCGGCTTGCCCATGACCGCCAGGTAGACCGCCGCACTCACCTTCTTGCCCAGCGGGACCCCAGCTGCCGCGTTCACCACCGGCAACTGCTGGAGCGGGCCGAGGTTGTACTCCGTGACGACCCGGTTGATCTTGATGACCTCTTCGGCGCTGAGGTTCTCGGAGACGTACATGATCTGGAGCGCGGGCAGGGACAGCAGCCCGTTGCCGATCATCGGTCCGACCACCGGCAGCCCGGAACCGTCCCAGTCCGTGCGGGCCCGGACCATGGCGACGGTGGTGGCCTTGGGTTTGCCGTCCTGGCCGGTGCGGCCGAGCACCGTGGTCCGCAGCACCAGCAGTTCCACCGGGTTCGCGCCGGTGCCGTGGTCCACCGGCGCTTCGGCGGTGACCATCAGGTTGTCCATCTTGCCCATCGGATGCTGGTGCAGCTGCACCCGCTCCAGCCAGTCGACCAGCGGTCCGGGCAGTTCTACCCCGTACTCGCCGAGGGCTTCGAGCAGCGGGGTGATCAGCAGCGGCGGTCCGTCGAGGGGCTGGGCCGTGCCGATGGACTCCTTGCGCAGTTCGGCGCGGAACTCCAGCGGGTCGGCGACCGCCCCGCCGAGCTGGAAGCCCACCCAGGGCCCGGTGCCGGGGCACCGTCCTGCCGCGGCCGCGGCCTGCCCGGCGGCCAGCAGGACACGCAGTGACCGGCCGCCGGACAGTCCGGACAAGTCGACGCGGGCGACGGCGGTCTGGAGCAGCCAGGTCGCCGGGCTCGCCTCGAAGAGCAGCGCGTCGACCGCCGTGCCGGTGGCGAAGAACCGGGCACTGGCCGGCATCTCCTCACCGGCCAAAGTGACTTTGCCGGTCACTGTCAGAGCGGCGCTGTCGGCAGTCGCCTCAGTGAGGGTCAGAATGCCGCTGGGCAGGTGCTCCAGGGACTCGGACTCGCCGCTCAGCCCGAGCCGCCCGGTGTCGAGCTCGAACGTACCGGCACCCCCCGCCGGGAACAGTGCAACCAGTTCGTCGACCGTCAGCGCCATGGGTGACCCCCGCCTGTAGACACGGTTTGGTGAGGCGCCCGCGGAAATGCGGGGCCCCTGTGCCGTTATGTGCCATTACGGAAAATAAAATAGGCGAGGGTCACGGAAACATCAATACGGAGCGTGCGGGTGGCACAGCCATCCGGCCAATACGTCTGGAAAACACCGGCCAGGAACCTGGAAATGGCCACCTCTTTCCCGCCAAACGTTCTTTTACGTGAGGGAATTTATGATATATTACGGGCCACCGAAAGCGGACATCTAACCGAAGGGCCGTTCGGAGAATCGATTCGGTCAGCGCATTTGAAGACGACCGAGCCCGCTGCCCGCTCCACTGCGCCATCCGCCGTCCCGAATGAATTGCCGAATCGCGGAATTCGGCCATGTGCCCCTAGGGTGGCGTCAAAGTCAGTTGATCAGGTAGCGGGGCGGTCCAGACCGACGAGCGGATGATCCGACCGTGGGAACGCTCGGTTTGGACGTGCTCCTCCGCTTCGGGGACCGCGGGTGGCAGAGCTGCGTGGACCCAGGCGAGCGGGGCCGCCTGGTTGCCCTTGGCCGACAGGGCGTAGTCGGCGTGACGCTGTTCCAGCAGGTAGGCGACGGTGCCGCGCAGGTGGTGGGCGGGGTCGACGTTCTGGAACATCCGTCGGGGTGCTGCTACAGGCCAAACTCCAGGTGCTCGATGTCCGTGAACCGGACCTCGTCCACGCTGTCAGCATTACCTTGGGTGCGAGAGAGCGACAGGCGCGTGGGAGGTAAGTAGCCCGCAGCGAACCGTGCCTGACAGGCATTTACTGATTGTTCATGGGCTCTGCAGTATCCGCGGCGATCAGCCGGCTGTTCTCGACCATCAGCCGCTGGTTGACGTTACGGAGTGCCTGCATGGCAGTCTCTGCTTGACGGCCGGTTGCGAGTGCTGCGTCTCGTTGCGCGCGCAGTTCCACCATCTCCGAGTCCCGCGGCGAGGGGGCGTTCATGCCGTCGCGGAGGCGGGCACCCAGGTCGTTGGCGCGTAGCGTGCGTAGCTCGTTCTGGATCTCGTGAAGGGTCCGTTGCAGGGCGGCGTTCTGTTCCAGCAGCATGCGGTTTTCGACTTCGAGTGCTGCCTCCTTACGGGCGGTTGCAGCTGCCGCAGCTCGTGGCGGGTCCTGAGCGAGGTGGGCGCGGACGGCCTCGGCTTCGGCTTTAAGGTCGCGGTGGCGTTGAAGGTACTGCGCGTTGACGGCGGCCCGCCGGGTGATCTCCGCGTCGGAGAGGGCCTGCTGGTCTAGACGCTGCTGCCCGGCCAGAACCGCCGCCACGGGGATGACGGTGAGGAACCGGTCTCTGGTGTGGAGCCAGGATTCCACCGTGGTCCTTTCCTCGGGAGTGAGGGAGCTGATGTCGGCTTCGCATTTGCCGACGAGTTCGTCGATCTGCTGAACCTCCTGGCGCAGCAGCTCCAGGCTCGCCGCGCTCAACGGTCCCGCGGTAAGCACGCCGCCGTAGGCGCTCTCCAGCGCAGCGAGCTGCTCCGCCTTCCCGGCGCGCAATTGGCGCAGCTCGGGCAGGTGGGTGAAGTCGGTGGTGTAGAAGGTGCAGGAGAAGCAGCGGTTGTACACCGGGCAGCCGTGCCCGTCGGCGCGGACGTCGTTCATCTCGTGGCAGCGCCCCGCGGGGACGGGCACCGAGCCGACGCCCGCGCGGATCCGGTCGGCCATGTCGTCGTCGGGGGTGCGGGCGCGGATCCGGCCGCCGGTGAGGTCGAACTGGTACTTGGCGGCGATGGCGCGCACTGCTTCCACCCGCCGAGGGTGCGAGGGCCGGTAGTAGACCTGGGTGGTGGAGGGGTCCTGGTGGGCCATGAGGACTTGCAGGATGTCGAGCGGGACGCCGGCGTCGGCGCGGAGCTGGGCGTAGGTGTGCCGGAAGGCGTAGGGGAACACCCGTGCCGGGTCGAAGGGCTTGCCGTGTTCGCCGGTCACGGCGAACTGGTCGAGCCAGGTCTGAAGCCAGTAGCCGATCGTGCTGCTGTCGTAGGGCCGCTCGCCGAGCGCGTTGGCGCGGGAGCGGCGCGGGGTGGGGAACTGCAGCATGCGGGTGGATCGGGGCCGTCCGGCTTCGTGGAACAGGTGCGGGGATTGGCGCCGCAGGGGGTCCTGCTGGCGGGTGATGACCTGGGCGTCGCTGGGATGGAGCGGGAGTTTGTGCCGCCGGCGGACCTTTTGCATCGAGTACGCGAGGAAGGGGTAGGACTGGCGGCGCACCGTCCCGTCCGAGTCCTCCACGTCGATGTCGTGCCACTGAAGGCAGTCGAACTCCAGGTGGCGGAGTTCCCAGGGCCGCCGGCCCACGCGCATGGCCAGCTCCACGCAGTTGCGGCGGGTCCCGGCCGGCAGCAGGGCGAGATGGCGCTCATCCATGAGCTGCAGGAAGACCTGCTCGGGCAAGGCGTCCTGGGAGCGGCCTTCCAGCTCGCTGGCCGTGTCGTCCTTCTCCGGGTATGGCGGCACATCCATCTCCAGCAGATGGACATCCGCAGCATGATTGTCCGCGAGCCACGCCCGGCCGTGTTCGAGAACCTCACGCAGCAGCTTCACCAGCTCGTAGTGGCGCACCGGGGTGACCAGCAACGGTCCGGCGCTGCGGCGAGACGGCAGGAGGCGCTCGGCGACGATCTGACGGACCGGATCGTCATCGTTGAGGAGCTGGTAGTCGCTGGTGTCGCGGGCTCGGTGCGTCATCCAGCGCAGGTAGGCGAGCATGCCGTCGCGGCCGACGTCGCCCGGCCGTCGGCCCTCGCCGGGCAGGGTGCGAAGGAACATTGCGAACCACCGGGCCGGGAAGCCGACGAGCATCAACCGCGCCGACGAGGCGCCACCGGCGGCGAGGCGCAGGAGGTACTGCTGGGCGAGGTGCGTGACCCAGGGAGCGTGGACGTCCCCCAGATCGACGCTCCCGCCCTCGTAGCGGGGGTTGAGGATGTGGAGCCTGACCAGGGTCCGGGTGTGTTCGGTGGCTGGGTCGGCCTCCAGGAACGGCAGGGTCCGCTGCCACAGCCGCAGGTACGTCGTCTTCGCGCCTTTGGCCGGCAGTTCCGCGGCGGCCAGGTCATCGACCGCGTTGTCGCACAACCAGCGCACCGCCGACTTGACCTGGGCGGGGTTGATCCGGCCGCCCTGACGCAGCTGGGCCTCGTAGCCGCGCAGCACCTGCACCACGATCGCCGGCGCAAGATCCACGAGCGGGACCACGTCGACGGACGTATAGACCGCTGCTGCCGTCAGCGCCCACGCCTCGCGGTCGGGCGTCCCCGCGTTGGACCACTGCTTCTGGTGGGGCAGGCATAGTCGACTCCGCCGCACCACGGCCATGCGCGGGCACACGCGGACCAGGCACTTCCCGAAGCCCGGACGAGGGCGCGGCCCCGGGCGAGGTACTCCTCGACGGTCAGCCGGAGCATCCGGCGCTCGGAGGCGCAGCTCTTGCACAGGCCGTGGACCTCGGCGGCACGGTCGCAGCCCACCCGGCACCGGTGCTCGGCGTAGGTGCGGCGGGCGAGCGGCACGGGCGCGCTCGCACACCAGCTGTCGATGTCGCTGAGGGCGCCGGCCTCCCGCCAGTCGGACGCGCAGCGGTGGCACAGCCACGGCCAGCTCGTAGCTGGCCGGTCGCACCCGGTGTGCCGGCAGCGGCGCAGCGAGTGCCAGTCGGCGCCCAGAGGGAAGCGCAGCTCGAGCGGGGAGCGGTCGAGGCCGTGCCGTGCCAGGTGGTCCCAGTCCGGTTCCGACCCGGCCACGGGGGCTGTGGCGGGCAGAGATGCGGAAGTCGTCATGCTGGTCCGAAGATCTTGTCGTTCACAGCCCGGGCGGCGTGGGCGACCCGGGCGTCGGAGGGATTGCGGTAGACGTTCTGGCTGGCCACGTCGCGGTGGCCGAGCAGGCGCTGGAGGACGTCGCGCGCGACGTCGAGGTCGGCTGCGGTCTCGCCGAAGGTATGCCGCAGCATGTGCGGATGGATGTGCCGAATGCCCGCGTCCCGGGCAAGATCCGACACAAGATCCTGCAGTCGCCGTGTGCCGAGGACCTGCCCGCCCGGCTCTCCCGTGGGACCTGGGAACGACACGAAGGCCCAAGAGGCTTTGCCCACCCTGGGGATGGTGAGGCGTTCGCGCATCCAATCGGCGTAGAGCATCACCACAGGCTCGGGCACGGGAACAACAACGGTGCCGCGGTTCTTGTTCGCCGCCCCACGCGGATGACCGTCACGCTTCACCAGGTGCAGGTGGGGACCCAGGCTGTAGGGACAGCCCGGGACGGTACTGCCGACCGGGACGAGGTGAATGTCCTCGCGCAGCAGGCCGACGACGTGGCCGACGCGCAGCGCGCACGCACCGAGCAGAGCGACGATGCAGCGGTCGCGGGCGGTCTTCGTGGCACGCAGGAGGGCGGCGAACTCCTCGTGGCTGGCGGCCGGTGCCCGGCCGGAAGCGTGACTCAGCCGCGGATCGACGCGGATACGCGGCTTAAGTACCAGTTTTCCTGCCGCCGGGTGCGGAGCGGTGACGAACAGGGCGTCGACCGCCTTCGCGCTGATCCGGCGGAGGTCGGCCAAGTGCTGGTAGAAGCCGTGGATTGCCGCCAGGGCGGGGGCGAGCGTGGAGTCCTGTGGCAGCTGCCCTTGGCCGCGGCCGCTCGTCAGCCGGGGCGTGGTCCGCAGCTTCATCAGGTAGTGCGGGAGCTCGGCGGCCGCGTGCTCCCGCGACAGGCCTTGTTCGCCGCACCAGGCGTGGAAGCGCTTGAGGTGACCTGCGTACGCCTTTGTGCTCGATTCCGCGCGGGTCCGGCCGAAGCGCAGGTGGCAGAGGAAGCCGTCCACGTCATCGACGACCCTCAAGGTGGGCCCGGCAAGAACCGTCCAGTAGGCCAGCGTGTCAGTGACCTCGACCCGCAGGATCTCGGCGGTCGGCCTGTCCGCAGCGAACATAAGCGGATGTAGTAGCTCAATCACTCAACGACGTACCCGGTGTTGGAACCGTGCGCGAGTGCACCAAGGGGCACATGGATGATTCGACTCACTGGACCGGCTGCCCACGAACGGCACGAGTCAGTCGACGCTCAGACGCGGTTCGTAGAAGGCCGCTCGCGGTGCAGGCGTGGCACGAGGAGCACGAACCGCGCGGCCGGCATCTGACGCGTGACGGTGTGTGGATCGTGTGGCGGTGACCGCCGGTCAGCCTGCCTGCGCGCGGCCTTGGTCGAGCAGTGCCAGCTCCTCGTCGGTGAGCCGCAGCGCACCGGCTGCGACGTTCTCGACCAGGTGGTCGGGGTTGCCGGTGCCGGGAATGGCGAGGACGTGCGGGCCCTGGTGCAGCGTCCAGGCGATGCGGACCTGCGCGGAGCTCACACCGTGGGCCCGCGCGACGGCTAGCACCGCGTCGTCGTGAGTGGTCGTCGCACCCTGCTGTCCGGCCTCTCCGGCGACGGCGTAGAAGGGGACGAAGGCGATGCCGTGCTCGCCGCACAGGCGCAGGACCTCGTCATCGACGGGATCGGGGCGGTCCACCGCGTAGCGGTTCTGCACAGACACCACGGGCGCGATCTCCAGCGCCTCGGTGAGGTGCCGGGGCTCGACCGCGGAGATCCCGAGGTGCCGGATCAGCCCCGCTTCGCGCAGCTCGGCGAGCGCGCCGAAGTGTTCGGCGATGGAGTCCTGACGCATCCGGCGGAGGTAGACGACGTCGAGGTGGTCGCGACCGAGCTGACGAAGGTTCTCCTCGACGTGCCCGCGCAGCTGGTCGGGCCGGGCGGAGGTGCCCCACTCGCCGTAGTAGTCGCGATAGGGCCCGACCTTGGTGACGATGACCAGGTCGTCGTCGTACGGGGACAGCGCGGTGTTGATGAGTTCGTTGGCGGACCGCAGCGACGAGAAGTAGAAAGCCGCCGTGTCGATGTGGTTCACACCCAGCTCGACGGCCTTGCGCAGCACGGCGAGTGACCGTTCCCGCTCACTCGGGGTACCGAGGTGGAAGGCGGCGCTGCCCGTCAGCCGCATCGCACCGAAGCCGATGCGGTGGACGGGCAGGTCGCCGAGCTCGAAGGTGCCGGAGGCTTTCGCAGTGATCGTTTCCGCAGTCATCGGCGGAGTCTCGCACATGGTGCCCGGCCGGGCATCAGCAATACAGGGCGGCGCCCGGCGGGACCCCGAGGATCTGGGTGAAGCGCTGGTAGGCGGAGACCCGGCTCTGCACCTGCGCGGGGTTCTTGCCGTCGCACTCGAGGGAGCCGTTGATGCTGCGGATGGTCTGGCCGAAGCCGGCGCCGCTGACCATCGCGTTGTGCGGGGTCATGCTCCCGGGACCGGTCTGCGTGTTCCAGTACCACAATCCGGTCTTCCAGGCGATGGACGCGTTGTTCTGGACGAGATAGGGGTTGTTGAGCAGGTCGATACCGAGTGCGTCACCGGCGGCCTTGTAGTTGAAGTTCCAGGAGAGCTGGATGGGACCGCGCCCGTAATAGGCCGCCTGTCCCGCCGGGCAGCCGTACCACTGGCTCCCGTCGCAGTAGTGCGGGTAGTTGGCGGTGTTCTGCTCGACGACGTGCACCAGGCCGCCGGTCTCGTGGCTGACGTTGGCGAGGAAGGCGGCCGCCTCCCGCTTCTTCACGGAGTCGTCGCCGGTGTTCGCGAAGGCGGGGTAGGAGCCGAGGGCAGCGGTCAGGCCGCTGTATGTGTAGAAGGGATTCCGGTTCGGGAACATCTGCTCGAACTGCGCCTCGCTCACCACGAACCCGGCGGCGGAAGCCGTGGGGGCCGCCTGGAGCACCAGGGCGGAGCCGCCCACGGCGAGTGAGGTCAGGAGTGCGGCGATGCGGTGCCTCAACACGGATCAACTCCTTTGCGGAGCACGGCCGCACCCGCCGGAGACGGAAGCGGCCGTGGTGGGGGGTCGCACCCACTCAACCGCGTTGGTATGTACCAGTCAAGGGTGTAGACCACCGATCGCTCACCGTGCGCCCCGCGAACACAAGGACTCCACGGGACAGTTGGGCCCGTCCACACGCGCGGACGGGCCCAACGGGCGGCGGAAGGTCAGCTCAGCGGCTTCGCCAGGACCGCCTTGCGGTGGCTGAACGTCTCGATGGAGTAGCGACCGTGGTAACTGCCCATGCCGCTCTCCCCCACGCCGCCGAACGGCAGGTCGGAGACGGTGAGATGGGCCAGGGGAAGGCCGAAGCCGAGGCCGCCGGAGGAGGTCTCGGCCGCCATGCGCGCACGGGTCTCGTCGGACTCGGTGAAGACGTACAGCGCGAGCGGCTTGTCGCGGTCGTTGATGAAGCCGATCGCCTCGTCCAGGTCGGCCACGGTAACGAGCGGGAGGATCGGGCCGAAGATCTCCTCCTGCATGACGGGCGACTTGGGGTCGACGTCGGCGAGGACGGTGGGGGCGAGGTACTTGGTCCTGCGGTCGCTCGCGCCGCCGACCGCGACGCGGCCAGAGCCCAGCAGGCCGGAGAGCCGGTCGAAGTGACGCTCGTTGATGATCCGGCCGTACTCGGGCGATGCCGCCGGGTCGGTCCCGAACAGCGCCTCGATCGCCCGGACCAGCGCGGACTCCAGGGCGGTGGCGGTCTCCGGGTCGGTCAGGACGTAGTCGGGGGCGACGCAGGTCTGGCCGGCGTTGAGGAACTTGCCGCGTGCGAGCCGGTCGGCGACCACGTCGAGATCGGTGCCGCGGTCCACGAACACCGGCGACTTGCCGCCCAGTTCGAGGGTGACCGGAGTGAGGTGCTCGGCGGCGGCGCGCATCACGATGCGGCCGACGGTGCCGTTGCCGGTGTAGAAGATGTGGTCGAAGCGCTCGGCCAGCAGGGCCGTGGTCTCCGGGATGCCGCCCTCGACGACGGCGACCGCGTCGGTGTCGAGGTAGGCCGGGATGAGCTCGGCCAGCGCGGCCGAGGTGGCCGGGGCGAGTTCGCTCGGCTTGGCGACGACCGCGTTGCCGGAGGCCAGCGCGCCGACCATGGGGGCGAGCAGGAGCTGCGCCGGGTAGTTCCACGGGGCGATGACGAGGACGACGCCGAGCGGGTCGTACCGCGTCCAGGCCGTCGCGTCGGCGCCGAGGTGCGCCGGGACGGGGGCCGGCTCGGGGCGCAGCCACTCGTCCAGGTGCTCGAGGGTGTGGTCGATCTCCCGGACGGTGAAGTCGATCTCGGTGCGGTAGGCCTCGGTGTTGCTCTTGCCCAGGTCGGCGCGGAGGGCGGCGGCGAGGTCGGCGCCGCGTTCCGTGAGCATCGCGCGCAGGCGGCGCAGCTGGGTGGTGCGCCACTCGACGGCCTTGGTACGGCCGGTGTCGAAGGTGGCGCGCAGCCGGGCCACGAGGTCGGCGGGCTGCTCGGTGGTGGAGTGGTTCACGGGTGCCTCGCTGGTGGTGCGCGGGCCGGGGGCAGCCCGGGCCGGGGGTCTCGACGGTCGGATGTAAACACCAACCTTTCAGGCCCTCAAGTTGATTCCGGCGGCTCTCGGTGACGCGGGTCACTTCGCCGGATGAGCCGTCGCGCGTCGGCGGCGCGTCAGATACGCCCGCTCGGCCTCGCCCACGGCCCGCTCGCCGGCGACGCCGTGCTCGGTGGCGGCCTCGATGGTCCGGCCGGGGCGGCGCAGCCGGTCCGCTCGGACGGCGGGCAGCACGTGGTGGCGGCCGAGGCCGAGCGTGCCCACCAGGTTCAGGGGCCTGCGCCGGGCCCTCGGTCTCGGCGACGGTGACGGCCCGGTCCAGGGTGGCGACCGGTGACATCCGATGGCCGGGTTGGGGGCACACTCCCTGCTCGGGCGCAGCCGGGAGCTTGCGGGGTGAGGTGGTCATACCCGGTCGGCCGGGCTGGGCGGCACGCCGGTCTCGGGACACGTGCGTACCGCGATGGTGGAGGCGTCCCGCCCCGCTTCCTCGCCGAGGTCGAGGTCGCCGAGGAAGCGGACGAGACGAGGGCGACCGCGCGCCGTACCCTGCAAGACGGCCTCGATGCCGGGCCTCGGTCATCGGTTCCGCTCCGCCGTCAGTGCGGGTCCACGAACGGCCGTACCTCGATGGGCAGGGTGGTGGCGAGGGCGGCCTTGCGGCCCCATCCCAGGGCCTCGTCCAGGTCGGCGGCCCGGATCAGGCACAGTCCGCCCAGGTACTCCTTGCCCTCGGCGTAGGGCCCGTCGGTGATGAGGACGTCGCCGTCCTTGGGGCGGAGCATGGTGGCGGTCTCCGGGCCGTGCAGGCCGCCCGCGAAGACCCAGGCCCCGGCGGCGCGCAGTTCGTCGTTGAAGGCCTCGACATCGCTGACGATGTCGGTGAGTTCCTCGGTGGCGGGCGGCTGGCCGTCGGTCGGCTGGACCACGCTGAGCAGGTAGTGCTTCATGACGTCCTCCATGGCGTCGTGCCCGTGTCGGGCTGCCTGTCACCTCCTACACGAACGGCCGGGCCCCGGATCGACACCGCGCCCCGGACGGGGCGGAAAGACTTCGGAAGGATCTACCCCATGAACGTCAACCCGCATCCCCTCGTCGTCCGCGCACGCCGACTCGCCGCGGGCCTGCTCGTCCCGGAGGCCGAGCGGGTCGACCAGGAGGGGGTACCGGCGAGCCACATCGAGGCGGTGAGGCGGTCCGGGCTGCTCGGGGTGGTCGCGCCGGTCGCGTACGGCGGCTCGGGGGCGTCACCTGCCGTGCTGCGGGAGACCACGGAGATCCTGGCCGGGGCCTGCTGTTCGACCTGGTTCGTGCAGACCCAGCACCACACGCCGGTGCAGACCCTGGCGAAGAGCGGACTGCCGGTCAGGGAAAGGCTCTTGGGAGCGCTGTCGCGCGGGGAACTGCTGTCCGGGGTGGCCTACGCGCACCTGCGGTCGTATCCGCGTGTCCCGGTGCGGGTCCGCCGGCACAGCGGCGGCTGGCGGTTCGACGGAACCGTTCCCTGGTACACGGGGTGGGGACTGAACGACGTGATGCTGCTCGCCGGGTTGAGCGACACCGGTGAGGTGCTGTTCGCCTTCACCGAGGCACGCGAGCAGCCGGGGCTTCGGGCCTCGCCGCCGATGCGCCTCGCGGCCCTCACCGCCGCGCGCACGGTGTCGCTGGAGCTCGACGGTCTGTGGCTGCCCGAGGACGCCGTGGCCCTGCGGACGCCGTACGAACGGTGGGCACCCGGGGACCGGGCCAGGACGCTCAACGCCAGTCCGGCCGTCTTCGGCGTCGCGGAAGCGGCCCTGTCCCTGCTGGACGAGGAGATGGGCGGACCGCTGCGGGCCAGGCTCACCGACGTCCGGCGCCGGGCCTACGCCCTGGCCGACCATCCGGCGCCGCTCGAGCGGGCCGGCGAGCGGCTCGCGGTGCGGGCGGAGGCGTACGAGGTGCTGTGTAGGGCCACCACGGCGGCGGTGGTGGCCGGGGGCGGCCGCACGATGGCCCTGACGAGCCGTGCGCAGCGCCTCGCCCGGGAGGGTCTGTTCCTGCTGGTGCAGGGACAGACGACCGAAACACGCTCGGCTCACCTGCGTGCACTGGCCTGGAGCCCGGCCGGGAGCGGCGGCGGGCGCGGGTGAGCGGACGCCCAGCGGAACGGCACGCCCAGCACCGGCGAAGGGGACCCCACCGATCACCCGGCCGGGCGGCGCACGCGGCGACCACGCGCGCGGCCGTACGGAGGGAGCCGCGAGCGGACGCGCGGGCCGACCGCGTGCTCAGTGCCGGTGACGGGGGCCGGACTCGGGTGTCAGCGGCGGTGCAGGACGCGGTGGGCGAGAGCATGCGTGCCGACCGCTGCCGCCGCGGCGAACGCGAGTCCCTGGGCGACGTCCCGCGGCCGGGCGGGGCGCAGGACACCGGCCCGGCGGAGCCGGCCGCGGGCCCACAGGGTGAACGGCAGGACCACCAGGGGCGTGGTCGCGGAGCCCGGCGTGTAGCCGCGCATCGCGGCCGCCTGGGCCAGATGGACCAAGCCGTGCAGACCGAAGCCGTTGAGTGCCGTCTGGTAGGCGGCGGAGCGCCCGCCGGTCCGCCGGCCGTCGGCGGCCGCCGCTGCCACCACGACGGCCATCGCGGCGACCGCGGTGCTGAACTCGCGCCGGTCAACGGACTCCAGTCGTCGCCACACCCGCTCCGGTACCCCGGGGAACCGCTTGCGCAGCTCCGGAACATGCGCCCGCACCCAGCGCGGGACCGTCACCAGCTCCTCGGTGTCGTGCACGGCCCACGCGGCCAGCAGGCCCCAAGTGACGGCCCCGGCCACCTCGTTCGACTCTCGTGTCATGAACCCGCAGTCTGCCAGGACCGGTTGTTCCGCCCGCGAACGGCACCTGCAGAGCGGGGAGGCCGGTCCTTCCGCCGGAGTGCTTCCGCAGCCTCTGCGCCGCTCGGGCCCGCGCGTTTCACGAAGGTGTGACAGGAAAACCCTCGGACCATCTGATACGCGCCCCGCATTCCGCAGCGGTTCGGACCGACCAGCCGGCACACAGCGGCCGGGACCCGGCTCGGCTCACCGCACCGGGCGGCCGACGAAGTACGCCTGTCCCGGCCCGTAGTGAGCGATACCGTGCGTCATACGGAGCGGGAACCCGGCGTCGGCCTCCTGGAGCGCAAACGCTCGGGAGCGGCGATGAGCGCGGCGGCCGGAAGCGTCCTGCGGGAGTTCCGCGCCACGCATCCGGTCACCCGGGTCGAGGTGGTGGGCTCCCAGCAGACGGACCTCCGGCGGGGTTCCGCGGAGGGCGGCTTCGCGCTCGGCCTGGTCAACCGTCTGTGCTGCATGGGCAAGCTGATGGTCGCCCGAGGGGCTCGGGGTGACCGTGCCGCCGGACTTCAGTCTCACCGGGGACCCGTGGGAGCGGTCCGGCACGATCACGTACCGGCCGCTCACCGATGGCACCACCCGGGTGCCGCCGATGCGCCGGCGCCGGCGCGGGAGTCGGTGCCGCAGGCGGTCCAGGACCCGCGCACCGCGTTCGTGCGCCGGGCGCATGCGATGGCAGAGGAGTGACGGCCAGGCCTCAGGCGCGGCCGTCCTCTTCCTGTCCTTCCACAACGACGAGGAAGGCGTCCGCCTTCAGGTCCATCACGACGGTCGCGGGTTCACCCTCGGCACGTCGGGCGGCCGCGTACTCCTCCGCCGGCCACGATCCACGCGGGGACCCTGCGGGAAAACGCTCCAACACCTTCGCACTCATGACGGCGGCCACCTCCAGCGTCGCTGACGGAACGTACGGGTTGTACCGATCCGCCTGCCCCCGATCGCTGAGGACATGTGCACGCCGAAGGCGACGGTGAAGGCATGTGCACCAGGCGGCGGGTCGACACCGAGAGCGGCGAACACCGACCGAGCGACCCTGTCGCCTCCGGGCGGCCGGAAACGGGGACGGGCCGCCGCACGGGCGCGGTCGGCGTAATAGGTGATCAGCCGGTAGAAGGACACGCATCCGCAGACCCGGCCCGGCGGGAAGGGATCTCGGGGGGCACCGACGCGGAGGAACCGGGAGCGATGAACGAAGACGACTCGGCGGACGGACTGCGCTGCCTGGTGACGGGAGCCACGGGCTACATCGGCGGCCGGCTCGTGCCGGAACTGCTGGCCGCCGGGCACCGGGTGCGCTGCCTGGCCCGGTCGCCCGGCAAGCTGCGCGACCACCCGTGGGCCGGTGACGCGGAGGTGGTACCGGGCGACGTCACCGACGCCGACTCGGTGGCCGAGGCGATGCGGGACGTCGACGTGGCGTACTACCTGGTGCACGCCCTCGGCAGCGGCAGGGAGTTCGAGGCGACCGACCGGCGCGCCGCCCGCATCTTCGGGGAAAGGGCGAAGGCGGCCGGCGTGCGGCGGATCGTGTACCTCGGCGGCCTCACCCCGACGGGGGTGCCCGAGGACGAGCTCTCCCCGCACCTCAGGTCCCGGGCGGAAGTGGGCCGCATCCTGCTGGCCTCGGGCGTGCCGACCGCCGTGCTGCGCGCCGCCGTCGTCATCGGCTCGGGCTCGGCCTCGTTCGAGATACTGCGGTACCTCACCGAACGCCTTCCGGTGATGATCACCCCCAGCTGGGTGCGCACCCGCCTCCAGCCCATCGCCGTACGGGACGTCCTGCGGCTCCTCGTCGGGAGTGCGCGCCTTCCCGATGACGTCAACCGCTCCTTCGACATCGGGGGGCCGGACGTCCTGACGTACCGGGACATGATGATCCGGTACGCACGTGTCGCGGGCCTCCCCCGGCGGCTCATCATGCCCGTGCCGGTCCTGACCCCCGGCCTCTCCAGCCACTGGGTGGGCCTGGTCACGCCGGTCCCCGCGTCCATCGCGCGGCCGCTGACCGAGTCGCTGCGCCACGAGGTGATCTGCCGCGAGCACGACATCGCCCGGTACGTACCCGATCCGCCGGGGCACCCGATCGGCTTCGACCAGGCGGTCCAGCTGGCCCTGCGCCGGGTGGGCGAGGCGAGGGTGATCACGCGCTGGTCGTCCGCCGCGGTGCCCGGCGCGCCCAGCGATCCGCTGCCCACCGACCCCGACTGGGCCGGTGGCAGCCTGTACACCGACCTGCGCGAGGCGGTGGTGGACGCCCCGGCGCACGAGCTGTGGCGGGTCATCGAGGGTGTGGGCGGAGAGAACGGCTGGTACTCCTTCCCGCTCGCCTGGAGCCTGCGGGGCTGGCTGGACCGGCTGGTCGGCGGTGTCGGCCTGCGTCGGGGCCGGCGGGACGCCCAGCGGCTGCGGGCGGGCGACTCGCTGGACTTCTGGCGGGTGGAGGAGATCGAGCCCGGACATCTGCTGCGGCTGCGGGCGGAGATGCGGCTGCCCGGCCTGGCCTGGCTGGAGATGTCCGCCGAGCCGGAGGACGACGGCCGCAGCCGGTACCGCCAGCAGGCTCTGTTCCATCCGCACGGGCTGCTCGGCCACGCCTACTGGTGGAGCGTCTCACCCTTCCACGCCGTCGTGTTCGGGGGCATGGCCCGCAACATCGCGCGGGCGGCGGCCCGGCAGGCACCCGGACCGTCCCCGGCCCGCTGACCCTGGCCGTACGCACACCAGCGCCCGCCCGCCGGCCCGCGCCGGTGCGGCGGTCCGACGCGCGTCCGCCGGGCCCGTCGGGGCGGAAGTGTTCAGCGTCCGCCTCCCTCGCCCCGGAGCCGCGCCATGTACGTCTCGGTCGTCCTGTCCACCGCCGACCTGCGCCCGCACGAGCACCCGCCCCTGCGGGCCGCGCTGGACGGTCCCCGTTAGGTCGTGCCGCTCTTCGTGCGCGACCGGGGGGTGACCGACGCCGGGTTTCGCGGCGCCTAACCGGCCGGCGTTCCTCGCCGACCGCTCGCGGGACCTGGACGCCGGGCTGCGCGAGCGCGGCGGGGGGCTGGTGGTGCGCTCCGGCGACGTCGTGGCGGAGGTGTGCGAAGTGGCCGCGGAGGCGGGCGCCGACGAGGTGCACATGGCGGCCGACGTGAGCGCCTACGCCCAGCTGAGGGAACGGCGGCTGCGCCGCGCCCTGGAGGCCGACGGACGGCGGCTGCACGTTCACGAGTCCGTGACCACCGCGGTGGTCCCCGGAGCGGTGACCCCGGCCGCCTGGGACCACTTCGCCGTGTTCACGCCGTACTTCCGGCAGTGGTCGGGGCAGCGTCTGCGGGACGTCCTCGGCCCGCCCCGCTCGGTCCGCGTACCGACCGGCATCGGGTCCGGGGACCTGCCGTCCCGGGGCTCGTCGCCGGGCATCTCGCCCGGGCTGGCCGCGGGCGGTGAGACGGCGGGCAGGGAACGGCTCACCGCCTGGCTCGGCTCCGGCGTGACCGCCTACGAGGACCGGCACGACGACCTGGCCGGGGACGCGACCTCCCGGCTCTCGCCGGACCTGCACTTCGGCACGCTGTCCCCCGTCGAACTCGTCCACCGGGCGCGCCGGGCGGGCCCGGCGCGCAGGCGTTCGTACGGCAGGTCGCCTTGCCTTCTGCCAGCGGCAGAACACCGGCCCGACCGGGCCCGGCGATCACTACAGTCCAGGCTCATGACGACGGTTACGACGCGCACGGTCGAATACACGGCCGACGGCCTGACGATGATCGGGCACCTCGCGCTCCCGGCCGGTACCGGCCGCCGGCCCGCGGTCCTGGTCGGGCCCGAGGGGATGGGGCTCAGCGACGTCGAGCGCCGCCGGGCCGATGCACTCGCCGAGCTGGGCTACGTGGCGCTGGCCTTCGACCTCCACGGCGGGCGCTATCTGGGCGACCCCGAGGAGATGCTGGCCCGTTGCATGCCGCTGCTCGCCGACCCCGACCGGATGCGAGGCATCGGCCACGCGGCGCTCGACGTGCTCCGCGCCGAGCCGCGGACCGACCCCGACCGGATCGCCGCCGTCGGCTACGGCACAGGGGGCGCGATCGCGCTGGAACTGGGGCGCGACGGCGTCGACCTACGCGCGATCGGGACAGTCAACGCACTGACCACGGGCCGACCGGGCGAGACGGCGCGCATCCACTGCCCGGTGTGGACCGGGGTCGGGTCGGAAGACCCGATCATGCCGCCCGCGCAACGGGACGCATTCACCACCGAGATGCAGGCCGCGGGCGTCGACTGGCGCCTCGTCATCTACGGCGGCGCCTTGCACGCCTTCCACCACCCACCGGTCGACCACACCGTGGTCCCCGGCGTCGGCTACCACCCACGGCACGCGCAGCGAGCGTGGCGTGACGTCGTCGACCTCCTCGCCGAGTGCCTGCCCATCACGGAGTGATCTGGTCGGCAACCTCGATTCCGGACCGCAAACCAAGCCGGTCGACCGTCACCACGCACCAAGCTCGGCCGCCCACCACCGGTGCTTACCGATCACCGGGCAGGTTTCTGGCGCATTCCGGTCCTGCCCCCTGACCCAAGTGGACGTGCCCCCGGCCTCCTGAAAGATCGGCCGGAGCACCAAGCGTTGCGGAAACAATGCGAGCGTGTCGGCGAGCGGTCGAGCAGACGCCGGCGCGTATCGTCGGCCGGCACTCGAAGATCTTGTGGGGCGTCGCCTTCTGCTGGCGCACTGAGCGTTGTGCACGGGCGCCGACCGGGCGAGCCATGGGGCTACGGCGCCGCAGCGACGATGTACTCCTCGCCGATCTCCTTCGCACCGAACGGCCACACCTTTTCCAACCATGCCCAGATCAGGAAGGCCACGCAGCCGAGAGCGAGCCAGGTGAGGGACCACTCGATGGGATGGCGGCCCGGGGAGTTCCTGTCGGCGTACCCGTAGATCACACACCAGCCGATGAAGGCGGCGATGCTCGGCAGGGGGTAGAGCCACATGCGGTACGGGCGGGGCAGCGCCGGCTGCCGTCTGCGCAGGACGGTCAGCGCGATGATCTGGGCGAGGGCCTGGACGATGACCATCACCGTGGTGAGCAACTGGATCAGCGTCGCGAGGTCGGTGTGGCGGCCGATCAGGAAGCCGACGGCGGTGATCGCGCCCATGGTCGCGAGGCCCAGCATCGGGAAGCGGTGCCTGGAGTGCAGCTTCCCGTACGGCCGGAAGAAGACCCGGTCGCGGGCGGCGTCGTACGGCACCCGGGAGCCGCCCAGCAGGCCGGTGAAGACCGAGGCGAACGCGGTGATCAGGATCAGCACGGTCACCGTGTCGGCCGTGCCCCTGCCCCAGGTCTTCTCCAGCACCGCCGAGGCCACCGAGGTGGAGGCGATGTCGTGCGGGTCGGTCATCCGGTGCCAGTCGACGACACCGAGCGTGCCGATCTGGAGCAGTAGGTAGATCGCCATGATGCCGCCGATCGAGAAGAGGATGGAGCGCGGCAGGGTGCGGCCGGGGTCCTTGATCTCGGCGCCCATGTAGGCGGTGGTGTTGTAGCCGAGGTAGTCGTAGATGCCGATGGTCAGGCCAGCGGCGAAGCCCGGCCAGAAGTGGTCGCTCGTCAGGTCGAAGGCGTGGGCCGGATAGGTGAAGGCCAGGTGCGGGCTGAAGTCCGTGGCGGCGGCGGCGATCACCAGGAGCACCGAGGCGATCATCACCGTCCACATCACGGCGGTGATGCGGGCGATGTGCTCGATGCCGCGCCAGAGCAGCATCACGACCAGGGCGATGATGCCGAGACCGGTCAGGTCGCCGGACGTCCGGCCCAGATCAGGGGCGAGATACCCCAGGTACTGGACGAAGCCGACCACACCCGTGGACATGATCAGCGGGATGAACAGCATCGCCGTCCACACGAACAGGAACGGCATGAGCCGGCCGGTGCGGTACTGGAAGGCCTGGCGCAGATAGACGTAACTGCCGCCGGAGCCGGGCATCGAGGCGCCCAGCTCGGCCCAGACCAGACCGTCGCACAGCGCCAGGACCGCGCCCGCGACGAACCCGATGACCGCCTGCGGGCCGCCGAACGCGGAGACCATCAGCGGGATGGTCACGAACGGGCCGATCCCGCACATCTGGCTCATGTTGATGGCCGTCGCCTGGAACAGGCCGACACGGCGGACGAAACCACCCGTGGGTGGCGGGCTACCGGGCATGGGGACTCCTGACGCTACGGGCGCTCCGCGGCACCGGCGGGGGCGACTGGCCGATAAAGTTAAGGAGCCTTACTAGGGGCGTCAAGTATGCGTCGGTCATGCACGAGAATGGTCCGATGGCCGCCGGTGACGTCATAGAGCAGCAGGAACAGCCCTGGAGCCGCCGACGCCTGCGCAGTACCAACGAGCGGCTGCTCCTGGACCGGCTGCGCGGCCTGGGCGCCGCGTCGCGCGCGCAACTGGCCCGGGAGACCGGCCTGTCGAAACCGACGGTGTCCAGTGCGCTTGCCTCGCTGGAGGCGGCCGGCCTGGTCCGTGAGGTCGGCACCCACGCTCCGGAGCGCGGGCGCACCGCCGTGCTCTACGCCCCCGACCCGGCGGCCGGGTACGCGCTCGGGGTGGACATCGGCCGGGGCTGGCTGCGCGTCGCGGTGGCCGACCTGGACGGCACGGTCGTCGCCCGGGCCGATGTACGCAACCGGGCCCGTGCCTCCGCCGCCCTGGCCGACCTGGTCGTGGGCACCGCGCGCCAGGTGATCGCCGACTCGGGCGTGGACCCGGCCGAGGTGGTGCACGGGGTGGTCGGTACGCCCGGCGTGTACGACGAGCGGCAGCGGCGGGTGCGGTACGCGATGCACCTGCCGGGGTGGGGGCGCGCCGGGATCGTCGACCGGATGCGCGCGGAACTGGGAGTGCCCCTGGAGGTGCACAACGACGCCAATCTGGCGGCGCTCGGCGAGTACACGTACGGCGTCGGCGCGGGCAGCCGGCTGTTCGCGTACATCCTCATAGGCACCGGCCTGGGGATGGGGGTCGTCAACGGGGGACGGCTGTTCACGGGGGCGCACGGGCTGGCCGGGGAGATCGGGTTCCTGCCCTGGCCGGGCCGGCGGAAGCCGGAGCGGCTGGAGGACGCGGTGTCCGGGGTGGCCGTGGTGGAGTCCGCCCGGCGGTTCGGGATGAGCGGGCAGCTGACGGCGAAGGCCGTCTTCGACGCGGCCCGGCAGGGCAATCCGGCCGCTGTGCGCGCGGTGGAGCTGGAGGGCGAGCGGATCGCGCACACCGTCGCGGCGGCCGCCGCGGTGCTCGACCCGGACCTCGTGGTGCTCGGCGGCGGCGTCGGTCACAGCGTCGATCTGCTGCTGCGCCCGGTACAGGACCAGCTGCGCGCCCTCACCCCGCTGCGCCCGCGGATCGCGCCGAGCCGGCTCGGGGAGGACGCGGTGCTGCTGGGCGCGGTGGCCACGGCCCTGGACACCACCCGGGACCTGGTGTTCGAGCGCAGGGCCGCCGAATCCTGACCCGTTCAACGTCCACCACGGCCGGGGTCGTTGACACGACCCGCGGGGCGCCCTAGCTTGAGCGAGATTAGTAAGGTTTCCTAACTTTACGAGGCTGGAGACCCCTGTGTTCCCTCGCCCCGCACTCGGACGCCGGTACACCACCACCGCCCTGGTCCTCGG
The DNA here is from genome assembly GCF_040613075.1 of Streptomyces sp. NPDC006314. Lineage (NCBI taxonomy): Bacteria > Bacillati > Actinomycetota > Actinomycetes > Kitasatosporales > Streptomycetaceae > Streptomyces > Streptomyces sp. NPDC006314. The sequence continues at coordinate 105,133 of NZ_JBEXRL010000007.1, forward strand.
TCTGCTCGGCACGCTGACCTCCGGCGCCTGGGCCGGCGGCCGGCAACCGGCGCCGCGCCACGGACACACCAAGGTCACCCAGGTCTCCTCCGCCGCCGGATCGAGCACTCCGCTCTCCGGCTACGCCATCCAGTCTACGGCGAAGGTGAGCGACTCCCCCGCGGCCGTCTCCACCCCCGGCTACCCGGCGACCGGCTGGTACCCGGCGGGCCCGCGCTCGACGGTCCTGGGCGCGCTCCTCACCGACGGCGTCTACGCCGACCCGTTCCACTCCACCGACCAGCAGAAGATCCCGCAGGCCGACTTCCAGGTCCCCTGGTGGTACCGGTCCGACTTCAGCGTCGAGGACACCGCACGGCGCACCTCCCTCGACTTCAGCGGCGTCGTCTCGGCGGCCGACGTCTACGTCAACGGCCGGCAGGTGGCGCCGGCCACGGAGGTCACCGGCACCTACACCCACCACGAGCTGGACATCACCTCGCTGGTCCGGCGGGGCACGAACACGGTCGCCTTCCGCGTCCGGCCCAACGACCCGGTCAACGACCTCACCATCGGCTGGCTCGACTGGCTCCAGCCGCCGCCGGACCAGAACATGGGCCTCGTGCGGGACGTCCTGGTGCGCAGGGGCGGACCGGTGGCGCTGCGCGACGCGCATGTGGTCACCGAGCTGGCCGTGCCCTCGCTCGCCACCGCCGACCTGACGGTGAAGGCCCAGGCCCGCAACGACTCGAGGATGCCGGTCACGGCCGAGATCTCCGGCGGCATCGGCGGGACGCACTTCACCAGGCACGTGTCGCTCGCCGCCCACGAGACGAAGACCGTCACCTTCTCCCCCGCCGAGGTGCCCGGCCTGCACCTGACCGGGCCGAAGGTGTGGTGGCCGGCCGGGATGGGCGGGCAGCCGCTGTACGACCTCCACCTCACCGCCACCGTCGCCGGCAGGACGTCGGACACCGCGCACCAGACGTTCGGCATCCGTGACGTGCGGGCGCCGCTGAACCCCGACGGCGCCCGCCAGTACCGGATCAACGGCCGCAGACTGCTGATCAAGGGCGGCGGCTGGTCCCCAGACGAGTTCCTGCGCTGGGACCGCGGCTACGTCGAGGACCGCCTGAAGTACGCCCTCGACCTGGGCCTCAACACCCTCCGGCTGGAAGGGCACCTGGAACCGGACGAGTTCTTCGACCTGGCCGACCGCTACGGCGTGCTCACCCTGCCGGGCTGGGAGTGCTGCACCAAGTGGGAGGGCGATGTCAACGGCAGCGAGAAGGGTGAGGAGTGGACCGAGGCCGACTATCCGGTCGCGAAGGCGTCCATGGCCGCCGAGGCCGCCCGGCTGCGTGGTCACCCGAGCGTGCTCTCCTTCCTGATCGGCAGCGACTTCGCACCCGACGCGACGATCGAGAAGAACTACCTGGACGCCCTGAAGGCCGCCGACTGGCCCACCCCGGTCGTCTCCTCCGCCTCCGACAGGTCCTCACCGCGCCTGGGCAGTTCGGGCATGAAGATGACCGGCCCCTACGACTGGGTGCCGCCCGGCTACTGGTACGCCAAGCGCGAGGGCGGGGCCACCGGCTTCAACTCCGAGACCAGCGCGGGTCCGAGCATCCCCACCCTCGACACCCTGCGCCGGATGATGACGCCCGCCGAACTCGACACCCTGTGGAAGGACCCGGACGCCAGGCAGTACCACCGCTCGCCGTCCACCACCTTCGGCACGCTGAAGATCTACGACGACGCCCTCGCCGGCCGCTACGGCACCCCCACGAGCCTCGACGACTACGTACGCAAGGCCCAGCTGGCCCAGTACGAGAACGTCCGCGCACAGTTCGAGGCGTACGAGCGCAACGCGACGGACGGGGACCAGCCCTCCACCGGGGTGATCCACTGGATGTTCAACAGCGGCTGGACCTCCCTGCACTGGCAGCTGACGGACCGTTACCTCGACCAGAACGGCGCCTACTTCGGCGCGAAGAAGGCGAACGAACCGCTGCACGTCCAGTACTCCTACGACAACCGCTCGGTCGTGGTGGTGAACAACCGGCCCGCTCCCGTCCAGGGCCTCACCGCACGGGCCACGCTGTTCAACCCCGACGGCACGCAGAAGTACGACAGGACCGTCACCGGTGTGGCGGTAGACGGTGACGGGGCGCACGGAACACCGCTCACCCTGCCGCCCTCCGTGAGCGGGCTGTCGCGCACGTACCTGCTCCGCCTGGTGCTGACGGACGCGGCCGGCAGGGAGGTGAGCCGGAACGTGTACTGGCTCTCCACCAAGCCCGACACCCTCGACTGGACCAACACCACCTGGTACTACACGCCGACGACGAGCTACGCCGATCTCGCGGGCCTCACCTCGATGCCGCGGGTGCCGGTGTCGGCGACGGCGTCGACCACGTCGTCCGGCGGCATGTCGACCACCACGGTGACCGTGCGCCACGCGGGCAGCGGCAGGACGCCGTCGCTGCTGACGGACGTCCACCTGGTGGACGCGCAGGGCAGGCCGGTGCTGCCGGTGCGCTGGTCGGACAACGAGGTGAGCCTGTGGCCGGGCGAGTCGGTGACGCTGACCGCCACCTACCGGACGGCCGACCTGCACGGCTCGGCACCGAGCGTGCGGGTCTCCGGGTGGAACACGCCGAAGCGGACGGTGCGGGCGAGCTGACCGGACAGGGGAGCCCGTCACCCCCCGTGGCGGCGCTGCCGGCCCCCGGCGATCGCCGCCGGCTTCGGGGCCACGGACACCGAGGGGCCCGGCTGGATCGAGTGGTTCCTCCGGATCGCGCCGGCCGCACGGGGTGTCGCGGCGCTCGAACGGCCGCGGGCCGCCGCTGAGGCAGCGGTCAACTCCCGTACAGATAGGGGGTGGTGGTGCTCAGCGCGTGGAAGCCGAGGCGTTCCAGGATCGGGCGGCTCATGGGTGAGGCGTCGACCTGGAGGTAACGGTAGCCGGGTGGCGGCGACGCGGGCACGGTGGGCGACCAGGGCGCGGTAGACGCCCCGGCCCCGCCAGGGCTCGAGCGTGCCGCCGCCCCACAGCCCGGCGAACCGGGTGCCGGGTACCAGCTCCATCCTCGCGGCGCTGACGGGTTCCTCGCCGGCGAGCGCGACCACAGCGACGACCGTGCCGGGGTCGGCGGCCAGGCGCGTGAGCAGCCGGTGCCGCAGCCGGGCGCCGTCGGTACCGAAGGCCTTCTCGTGCACGTCCACGACCAGGTCGACGCCGGCCGGGTCGGTGGCCGGCGCGAGCCGGACGCCCTCGGGCGGTTCGGCGTCCAGGGCGAGCCGGGCCACCTCGCCGACCATCAGCGTCTCCTCGGGCTCGGCCCGGAACCCGGCGCTGGTGAGCCGGGCGCCGAGATCCACCGGCCGGTCATGGCCGTAGAGCTTCCACTCGAAGCCGTGTCCGAGACCGGTGAAGTACGCGATCTGCTCCTGGATCACCCGGTCCGCACGGGCCGCGTCCAGCCCGGACCAGAGCACGCCGTTCCAGCCCTGCGCGTCCGCGACCTGCCGCACCACCCCGCCGGCCCGCTCGATCCGGGCACCGGGACCGTCGGGACGGGCGCCCTCGCGCATGTCCCGGTCGTAGAGGGCGAGCACCGCCGCGTGATGCATGCGCTCACTGCAGCATGCCCGATCCGCTTGGGGCAACGGAGTTACCGGCCGGCGGAGTTACCGGCCGGCCGGCGTGACCGCCTTCGGCCGTTCACGGCCAGGTGGGCGGCGATCCGGGCGCGGATGCGGGCCAGGCAGTCTCTGCGGGCCTGCCTCGATGCGGTCGATGTGCCCCTGCGGCAGCGCCACCCTCCGCGGGGTGACGCACTGGGCGGATGCAGGGCCCCGGAGCCGGCGGGGTACGGCAGGATCTCCTCGTTGGCGCAGCAGGGCGGTGCGCGCCGAAGCCGCCTGGGGATCAGCCGAGTTCGAGCGTGGTGACACCGAACACGCGCTCCCGGGCAAGGTCACGCACGGGGCCGGTGTACATGCGGGCGGTCTCGAACGAGGCGCGCAGTCCCGCCTCTTCGGCGAGGGCGACACCGGCCGCATTCGGCACGGGCACGTCGATGGCGACCTCGTGGCCGACGGCATCGGCGACGAGGGCGGTGAAGAGTGCCCGGGCGTCCGCGGCGGTGTCCGCGAAGAGGGGCCCGATGCGCAGGCAGTCGTGTCCGGGGCGGATCACGCCGTAGCCGACGAGCCGTTCGCCGTCGTGGCGGACGACGGCGCGGTGGCCGGGGCCGGTGAGCCACTCGGCGAGGAAGCGTGGGCGGTCGGCCGGATAGCAGGCGCTGTCGTAGGCGGTGATCGCGGCCAGGTCGCCGGGCCCGGCAGGCCGTACGCCCCGGGCTGCCTCCCCCTCGGGAGCGATGCCGGTGAACCGGATGGTGCGGTAGGCGAGGTCGAAGCCGGACTGGCGGTAGTTGTCCTGCTGGGCGACGACTCCGTCGAGGCCGACGGTTCGGTTGCCGGCGTGGGCGAGGGCGGTCTTCCAGGTGGTGAGGCCGTGGCCGTGACCGCGCAGCTCGGGGCGGACGAGGTAGCAGCCGAGGAAGGCGTAGTCGGGGCCGTAGTTGACGACGGAGATGGCCGACACCGGCTCCCCGTCGATCCGGCCGAGGAAGAAGCCGTCGGGGTCCTGGGCGAAGAACGCGGACCCGTCGGACAGCCCGGGGTTCCAGCCCTCCGCCGCCGCCCACCCGCTGATCACCGGCCAGTCGGCGAGGGTGGCCTGCGTGACGACGAGGTCGTGGGGGGCCGCAGAGTTCATCGGTGCGCTCCGTTTCCGTCGGGGTCGGACTGCCGCGCAGCATCCTTCCGGATCAACGGGGGCCGCGCCACGGGGTGATCAGTCGTTGCGCACCGCGGCGCCACGGCCGCTCGCGGCCCGCAGGAGGAGCGGTATCGAGGCGACGGCCACCACACCGCGGCGGGTGAGGGCCGGGAGCCCGACCGGGCGCAACAGCCCCGGCGCAGCGATCGTCGTCGCCCGAGTATGCCGTCGGTCACCGAATCGGTCCTACGGCGACTCCCCACCGGGCCGGCGTCCGGTGGGGACTGGAGGGTGCCGGGTCAGCGGGTGCGGTTCGGGCGGAAGCGGCGGTACAGGGCGGTGCCCGTGAGGAGGAGCGCGGCGCTGCCGGCGACGGCGGGGGCCGTCAGGTCCGCTCCGGTGTGGGCCAGCGAGGGCGCCACCGGCCGCGGTGCGGCGTGGTGCGGGGCGGGGGCCGGGGGCTTCGGTGCCGGAGTGCCGGGGTGGCGAGGGTGGCGGGGGTGGTCGCCGGGGCCGTTGACCGACCGGTTGCCCTCGGCCGGGTTGCCGAGGCCCACCACGTTGACGCTGTTGCCGCTGACGTTCACCGGCAGGTGGACGGGAAGCCGGATGTCGTTGCCGGATATCACGCCCGGCGAGTCCGTCGCGCCGCCGCGGGTCGACGCCCCGCCGGACGAGGCCGATCCGCCCTCCCCGGCGCCGCCGGTGTTCGCGCAGGTGTTGCCCGCGGCCGGGTCGAGCAGCCCCGCCACGTTCGCGGTGTTGCCGCACACGTTCACCGGCGCGTGCACCGGGAGCTGGATGCCGTTGCCGGAGATCAGCGACCGTCCGGAGGCGGGCCGCCCGGGGCCCGCTTATGGTGATCCGAGGGCGCCGTTCCCCGGTCCGTGGCGGGCGCCCCGGGAGGCGATCGATGCTGACCAAGCTGTCCCCACGGCCCGCCGTGCGGCGCTGCGCGAGTGCCGCGGGCCTCGCCCTGGCGCTGCTCGGAGCCGGGCTGCCCGCGGCTGCCGCCGACCGGCCGCAGCCCGACCTGTCGCCCTTCTACCGGCAGAAGGTGGCGTGGGCCGCCTGCGAGGCCCCGGACATGCCGAAGGACCTCCAGTGCGCGAAGGTCACCGTGCCGCTCGACTACGCCCGCCCTCGCGCGGGCACGCTGGACGTGGCGCTGGCCCGCTACCGTGCCACGGGCGGTTCACGCGGCTCGGTGCTGCTGAACTTCGGCGGCCCCGGCGGTGCGGGTATCGGTGAACTGGCCACCGAGGGCAAACAGTTCATGGATCTGACCAACGGCTACGACGTGGTCACCTTCGACCCGCGTGGTGTCGGCCGCTCCTCCCCCGTCAGCTGCGGTGAGGGCGGCGACGAGGCCTCTGCCGTGACGAGCGAGAACGCCGACATAAGTCATCCGCAGGCACTGCTCAAGCGGGTGCGGCAGGCCGCCGACCAGTGCGCCCGGCACTCCGGTCCGGTGCTGCCCCACATCGGCACCGTGAACGTCTCCCGCGACCTGGACGTCATCCGCCAGGCGCTCGGCGACGAGAAGCTCAACTACCTCGGTTTCTCGTACGGAACGCGGCTCGGCGCGGTGTACGCGGCGCAGTTCCCGACCAAAGTCGGCCGGCTGGCCCTCGACGGGGTGGACACGCTGACCGAGCCGCTGTCCGAGCAGGGGATCGCGGGCGCCGAGGGGCAGCAGACCGCACTGGACGCCTTCCTGGACTGGTGTACGACGGATGTCGCCTGCCCGTTCGGCAAGGACCGGCGCGCGGCCGGGGACCAGATCGTCGGGGTCGTGCACTCCCTCGACGAGAACCCGGTGCCGACGGACTTCGGCGGCTCGTTCTCCGGCCAGGACCTGGTGGGCGCCATCGGGCAGGCCCTCTACAGCAAGGAGCTGTGGCCCTCGCTGGAGCGCGCGCTGGCCTCACTGGTCGAGGACGGCGACACCCGGGGCGTGCTGAACTTCTCCGCCGGCGGCATCGGCGTGCCCCGCGAACGGCACCGGAGGGACGGCGGGCTCGTCGACCCCGACGAGGTCCCGGCGGACAACCTGCCGGCCGCGCTGATGGCGATCAACTGCGCGGACGACCCCGACCGGCCGGCAGAGCCCCGGATCACCAAGGATCTGAAGGAGCTGCGGGACGCCTACGAGAAGGCGTCGCCGGTCTTCGGCCGCTACCGGCTCACCCAGCTGCTGATGTGCTACGGCCGCCCCAAGGGCACGGACTTCATCCGCGACCGGGTCAAGGACGTCCCCTCGGCGAAGCTGCTGCTGGTGGGCACGCGCGGCGACCCGGCGACGCCGTACCGGTGGACCGTGGAGACGGCCGAACGGCTCGGCCCGTCGGCCGTGGTCCTCGACAACCGGGGCGAGGGCCACACCGGCTACTCCTCCTCCACATGTGTGCACCGCAAGATCAACGACTTCCTGCTCTACGGCTCCCTGCCCGCGAACGGCAGCTCCTGCCCGGCGGACGGGAACGACTGGGGCGGTGGCATGAACACCTCCCGCTGAGAGCACAGGCGCCAGCGATGACGGCGCGGACAGCGGTGACCGACGGCACGAACACCGCCAATCGATGACAGGAATGGCGCAAGCGGGTGACAGGCCCTGAAGGGGGCAACCCTCCGGCCGCCCCGGCCGTCACACTGGGCAGGTGCGCTTCGGCCGCCGTATCCCGTACGGGACCACGACAAGGGGAACCACCATGCGCGTCCGCGCCGCCATCGCCGTACCCGCCGCCGCGGCCGCCGCCGCGGCCCTGCTGCTGACCGCGCCGCAGAGCCAGGCCGCCACGGGCCATGCCCCGCCCGTGCGCTGCGCCGAGAAGGCGCTCACGGTCCGGGCGAAGGCCGCGGCCGCCGACCCGACCGTGGTGCGCATGAGCGTCACCAACCGGGGCGCCCGTGCCTGCGTCGTCGACCAGGTGCCCACGGTGACCTTCGGGGACCTGGACGGGGCCGCGCTGCCGGTGCCGGAGGGCGGCACCGGCACCTACCGGCTCACGGCGGGCGGCACCGCCTACGCGGACGTCCGGACCATCGGCGACGCGGCGGACCCCGAGGCCCGCCGGGTGCATTCGCTCACCGTGGCCGCGTCGGCGGCGCACTGGGGCCGGTCCTTCACCGCCGCGCAGCTCGGCACCGGAAAGGAGGTCCTGGTGTGGGAACCGGTGACGACGTGGTGGCAGCGCACGGCGGCGGGCGCGGACCGGGCCATCGGCCTCAGCTGAGGGCCAGTTCCGGCGTGTAGAGGTCCAGCCAGTGGGCGAGGTCCAGGGTGCGTTCCAGACCGCGCCGGGCCACCTGGGTGCTGGCCGGTGCGGCCCGTTCGGCGGCCTCCCGGACCCGGTCCCGGTCGACCAGGTCGAAGACACGGTGGGAAGGCCGGGAGAGCAGGTCCTTGGCCTGGTCCTGGAGGGCACGGGCGTACCGCGGGTCCTGTGTGGAGGGGTACGGGCTCTTGACCCGCTCGTACACCGAGCGCGGCAGGACGTCCGCGGCCGCCTCCCGCAGCAGGCTCTTCTCCCGGCCGTCGAAGGACTTCAGCGCCCACGGGGCGTTGTAGACGTACTCGACCAGCCGGTGGTCGCAGAACGGCACCCGGACCTCCAGGCCGACGGCCATGCTCATCCGGTCCTTGCGGTCGAGCAGGGCGCGGACGAAGCGGGTCAGATGCAGGTGGCTGATCCGCCGCATGCGGTACTCGAAGTCGCTCTCGCCGTCCAGGCGGTCGATGCCGGCGACCGCGGTGCGGTAGCCGTCGGCGACGTAGCCCTCCAGGTTCAGGGACTCGCCGAGGTCGGCGCGCAGGACCTCGGTGTCGTCGCCGAAGTGGCGGCCGAAGTGCACCAGCCAGGGGAAGGTGTCGGCGCGGCGTGCCTCCTCGTCGAAGAACTGCAGGTAGCCGCCGAAGACCTCGTCGGCGGCCTCGCCGGACAGGGCCACCGTGGACTTCTCCCGGATGGCACGGAACAGCAGCAGGAGCGAGGCGTCCATGTCACCGAAGCCGACTGGCAGGTCGCGGGCGCGGATCACCTGCTCGCGCACGGCGGGGTCGGCGAGGGACTGCGCGTCGAGGACGATGTCCTGGTGGTCCGTGTCCGCGAGCCGGGCCACGTCGTGCACGAACGGGGTGTCGGGGGTGCCGCGCAGTTCGTCGGCGACGAAGTCGTCGGCGTGGCCGGCGAAGTCGACGGCGAAGCTGCGCACCTTCTCTCCATGCTCGGCCAGTCGCCGGGCGGCCAGCGCGGTCATGGCCGAGGAGTCGAGGCCGCCCGAGAGCAGGGTGCAGCGCGGTACGTCGGCGACCAGCTGGCGGCGCACGATGTCGTCGAGGAGCGAGCGCACGGTGGCGATGGTGGTATCACGGTCGTCGGTGTGCGGGCGGGCTTCGAGCCGCCAGTAGACGCGGGTGACGAGGCCGGAGCGGTCGACGGTGACGACGGTGCCCGGTTCGACCTCCCGCATGCCGTCCCAGATCGCGTGTCCGGGCGTCTTGATCAGCACGAACAGCTCGCGCAGACCGTCCAGTGAGAGGCGGGGGCGGGCCAGCGGGTGGGCGAGGATCGCCTTCGGCTCGGAACCGAACAGGACGCCGTCGGCGGTCGGGTAGTAGGAGAACGGTTTGATGCCCATGCGGTCGCGGATCATCACGAGCTTGTCGTGGCGGCCGTCCCACACGGCGAACGCGTACATGCCGTTGAGGCGTTCGGCGACCGCGTCCCCCCATTCGAGGTAGCCGTGCAGGACGACCTCGGTGTCGGAGTCGGTGGCGAACCGGTGACCGCGGCCTTCGAGTTCCCTGCGCAGTTCGGGGAAGTTGTACGTCTCTCCGGAGTAGACCAGGGCGACGGTTCCCTCGGGGGTCGCGAGGGACATCGGCTGGCGGCCGCCGGGAAGGTCGATGACGGCGAGCCGGCGGTGTCCGAGGGCGGCGGGGCCCTCGGACCAGGTGCCGCGGTCGTCCGGGCCCCGGCAGGCCATCGTCTCGGTCATCGCATGCAAGGTGGTGGCCTCGGCGGTCAGGTCACGGTCGAAGGAGACCCAGCCGGTGATGCCGCACATGCGCTACCTCCTGCCTCCGGTTCCCCGCCGACCCCTCGCTCACCCGTGCTTCCGGGAGACCGAGCACCCGAACGGCAACCAGTTGTATCCAGCACCTATATGGCGAGCCTCCGTCAGGCACTCGGGCACGGTCAACGCGGCCGTCCACGGGGACGGCCCGCACACCCCCACGGTTTCGGCCGCGTTTTGCTTGCGCGACATCCAGCGAAGCCCATGCCGCCGGGCCGGTTCCGTCGGGAACCGGCCAGAGGCAAAAACTTCCCCAACCGCCGTCCCCTTCACAGCTTTTCGGTCAGGAACCGGTCGAGCACCGTGGTCAGTTCGGCAGGCTTCTCCACGGGCAGTTCATGGCCCGCGTCCAGGATGCGCACGACCGCGTCCGGGTAGGCCTTGGCCATCCGGAGCATCTGCCGCACCGGTAGTTGGGCGTCGTGGTAGCCGTGCACCATCAGGGTGGGCGTACGGATCTCACCGGCCCGGTCGAGGACGTCGAAGGCGCGCATCGCGCCGTACAGCGTCATGACGACCTCGCGCGGGGTTCCGGCGGAGGCTCGGATGTGCTCGCGGATCTCCTCGCGCGGGTATCCGGGCGCGAAGGCCCGCTGGATGTTGGCGGCGACGAACAGCCTGAACGGCACCAGCGTGGAGGCCGCCATCAGCAGGCCCCGGCCGCGGCTGTACGTCATCCGGCCGATGGAGTTGACCAGCACCATCCGCTCGACCCGCGCGGGGTGGGCCAGGGCGACGGTCTGCGCGATCATGCCGCCCATGGAGTGGCCGATCAGCACGAACCGTTCGACCTTCAGGTGATCGAGCAGGGACAGGACGTCCTCGGCGAGTTCCGCGATCGTGCGCACCCCCGCCCCGGTGCTGTCCCCGTGGCCGCGCAGGTCGAGGCGGATCACCCGCCGTCTGCCGGAGAAGTGCGCCAGCTGGTGGTCCCAGCGGTGCCGGTTCGCGGTCCAGCCGTGGACGAACACCAGGGGCACGGCCTCCGCGTCGCGGGGACCCTCGTCGTCGTACGTCAGGGCCGCTCCGTCGACTTCGAGCTGTGGCATGGGGCCTCCTGGGGCGCGGTAAGTTCCGGTTACTGACGAGTACGGTAACCGGGCGCGTGGCACCGCGTCACCGGCGTGCGCTGAGGAACCCGCCGCACTTCCGGGACGGATTACCCCGAATGCCGTAGCGGCGAATCCGCCCTATCGTGCTGTTCATGGAGCACGCACTGAGTCCCGCCACCCTCGCCGAACTGCGGCGCCCGCGTCCCTACCCGGCGGTGTCCGTGCTGACGCCGACACACCGCCGTGAACCCGAGAACGGCCAGGATCCGGTCCGGCTGCGCAACGTCGTAGCCGAGGCCCGCAAGCGCCTGGAGTCCGACCCCGCCGTCACCCGCGACCGGCGTGCCGACGTCGTGGCACACCTCGACCGTGCGCTGGCCGAGGTCGACCTGACGCACGCCGAGGACGGCCTGGTGATCTTCGCCGCCCCGGGCGAGCACCAGGTCTGGTCGCTGGGCCGAAGCGTCCCTGAACGGGTCGTGCTCTCGGACACCTTCCTCACCCGCAACCTCGTCGCCGCGCAGGCGGCGGAACGGTCCTTCTGGGTGCTGTCCGTCTCCGCGGACCGCGTCACGCTCTGGAGCGGCGGCCCGGACCGGGTCGTCGAGGTCCGCTCCGGGGGCTTCCCGCTCATCCGCAACCGGGAGAACTTCGACGCCGAGCGCCAGATGCGCGTCGGTGATCTGCCGAGCACCTTCCGCGACGAGAGCACGCGGCAGTTCCTGCGGAAGGCGGACACCGCGATGAGCATGGTCCTGCGCAGGGAGCCCCGCCCGCTGTACATCACCGGGGAACAGGCGGCGCTATCACTGTTGGACGAGGCCGGCAGCGTCACGGAGGCCGCCGTGCGGGTACGCCGGGGCGGGCTCGCGCACGCCGGTCCCGACGCCGTGTGGCAGGCCATCCGGCCCGTGCTGGATGCGGAGACGACCAAGGACACCACGTCCGTGGTCCGGGAACTGACCTCCGCACGCGGCCACCGGACCTTCGCGGCCGGGCTGGACGAGCTGTGGCAGAGCGCCCGGGAGGGCCGGGTCCGGCTGCTCGCCGTGGAGGAGAACTACCGCGCGACCGTCCGCGACCTCGGCGAGCATCTGATGCCGGCCGAGTCCGGCGACCTGGACGCCCACGACGACATCGTGGACGAGCTCGTCGAGCAGTGCCTGGAGACCGGCGCCAAGGTGCGCTTCGTCCCCGACGGCACCCTGGGAGACGCGGACGGCATCGCGGGCGTGCTGCGGTACTGAGCCCCCGCCGCGCCGCCGGACCGAGGCCCTGCCGGGTTCGCGGAGGGGTAAGCGCTCTCCCGTCGGCGTACGCTACGGCGTGACCGTCGGCGGGAGGGAGCGCACTCATGGGTGACCTGCTGGGTGTGGCGGTACTGGGTGCCGGTCACATGGGAGCCGACCACATACGACGTCTCGACCAAGTGGTCAGCGGCGCCAGGGTCGCGGCCGTGGCCGACCCCGACATGGAGCGGGCGAAGGAGGCGGCGGCGGGTCTCTCCGCCGTGACGGTGCACGCCGATCCGTCGGCCGCGCTCGACGCGCCCGGTGTGGAGGCCGTCCTGATCGCCTCCCCCGGTCCCGCCCATGAGGAGGCGCTGCTCGCCTGCTTCGCCCGCGGGCTGCCGGTACTGTGCGAGAAACCCATGGTGCCGGACCCCACCGGCGCACTGCGGGTCGTGGAGGCCGAGGCGCGGCTCGGTCGTCGGCTGGCGCAGATCGGCTTCATGCGCCGCTACGACTCTGAGTACCGGCGGCTGAAGGCCCTGCTGGACGGGGGAAGCCTCGGCCGGCCCCTGATGCTGCACTGCACCCACCGCAACGTCTCCTCCCCCGCCGACTTCACCAGCGCCATGCTGATCAACAGCTCCGTCTCCCACGAGATCGACGCGGCCCGCTGGCTGCTCGGGCAGGAGCTGACGGCGGTGACCGTGCTGCGGCCCAGGTCTTCCGCGGGAGCCCCCGAGGGCCTGATCGATCCGCAGTTCGTCCTGTTGGAGACCGAGCGGGGCACCCTCGTCGACGTCGAGGTCTTCGTCAACTGCGGCTTCGGCTACCAGGTGCGCTGCGAGGCCGTGTGCGAGGCGGGCAGCGCCCGGATCGGCGACGACCCCACCATGGTGGTCACCACCAGGGGCAGCGCCGCTCACGAGGTGGCGCAGGACTACCTCGTGCGGTTCGCCGACGCCTACGACCGCGAGGTGCAGGCCTGGGTCGACGCCACCCGGTGCGGTGAGGTCACCGGCCCGGACGTATGGGACGGCTACGCGGTCTCCGCCGTCGCCGAGGCGGGGGTCCGGGCCCTGGAGGCGGGCGGCCGGGTCGCCGTCGACCTCGCCCCCCGCCCCGGCCCGCGATGGTGACGCGGGGGGGGGTGACGTTCCGGGCCGCACCTCACACCCCGCCGAAGAGGGCGCTCAGTCCCCGCTCCACCACCACCGCGACGTCCTCCTGCCCGGCCGCCACCACCTCATAGGTACGCAGGAGGAAACGGCGCAACGACGAGGCCTGGAACTGCAACAGGGCGAGGCCGTACGGCGAGTGGAACTCCAGTACCGTCCGTGTGCGGCCGTACGGCCATATCCGCACGTCCCCGCTGCCGGCCGGGGCCCGCAGCCCCTGGTCGAGCAGGGAACGCGCGAAGGTCCACGTGAGTTCCTCACCGTCCAGGGCGGCCTCGGCGGGGAAGTCCACGAAGACGGCGAGCGGGTCGTGCGGGGTGTACCGAAGGGTGGCCGGCACCGGGATCTCCCGGTCCTCGGCGGTGATGAGCCGGGCAAGGGCGGGCTGTTCGATGGAGACGTCCATACTCTGTGGAGTCGGTGGGGGCCCCGCGCATGGCGCCAAATCCGGTCAGAGTTCGGCGGATACCCGCCGAACGACGGCAGCATGGAACACACAAGCGTCGAACACGCGATTGAGCGCTCCACCGAAGCCATCGGCATCGTCCAACTCCCGTAGCGCTCCTACGACTTGAACCCATCTGCGCGTACCTCATCCGTACCCGCGGAACACTCCGGGAAGACTCTGGCATATGCCGGAAGCACCACCGTATCGTGTGTTGCCAAATCCCTTACGAGGCGTCGCGGGCTGTGCCACAGTCGTAACGCTCCCCCCGTCCCCCTTGGCCGTACCGTTCCCATCGGAGTGCGTCATGCCGTCCCCAGTCTCCGCGGACCGCTCAGCCGCCCAGCCGCCCGGACGCGGCTCGGTCGAGGCGTTGATAACGCAGGCGCGGCGGCTCAAGGGAGACGTGGACGCCGTACGGCGGGACACCCGGAGCGACGGCGCGGACCCGGAGGAACGCTGGCAGCGCGCTCTCTACGACCTCGCGTCGCACCAACTGGACGACCTGGACTCCCACTTGGCGCAGCTGCGGGACGGCCCGGACCCCGCTCCGGCGGAGTCCGCCGACCCCCCGGCCGTCCGGCCGGTCCCGGTCGGCACCCCGCCCGGCTCGCTGCTCAGCCGCGTCGGCAGCGCGGAGTGGAATCTGCTGACGGACGAGGCCACCTGGTCCGGGGAGCTGTACCGGATCCTCGGCCGCGACCCGGCCGGCCCCGCCCTCACCCTGGACGAACTGCCCTCCGTGGTCCTGGAGGAGGACCGGCCGAGGCTGACCGCGATGGTGACGGACTGCCTGGTCGACGGCAGGCCGATCGACGGCGAGTTCCGCGTCGTACGGCCCGACGACTCCGAGCGGACCGTGCACATGATGGGCGAGCCCGTGCTCGGCGCCGACGGCAGCACCGTCTCGATGTGGGCGGTGCTGCGGGACGTCAGCGAACTGCGCCGCAGCCAGCGGACGGTGCGCGAGACCCGTGACTCCCTGCAGCGCCACCGCCGGCAGGAGCAGACCGAACACCGGATCGCGGCCGAGCTGCAGGAGGCCGTGCTGCCACCATGGCGCGGCTCCCTGCGGCTCCCGCACCACGAACCACCGGCCCTCGACCTCGCCGCCCACCACCTGCCGGCGACGACGAGCACACTCATCGGCGGAGACTGGTACGACGCGCTGGAGCTGTCCGACGGGCAGACCCTGCTCAGCGTCGGCGGCCTCACCGGACAGGGCGTGGCCGTCGCCTCGAACATGACGATGCTGCTCGGCGCCGTACGCGGCATGGCGTTGGCCGGCACGGCCCCCGGCCAACTGCTCGCCATGCTCAACCAGTTACTGGACGCCACCGTGCAGCCCGCCCTGGGCAGCGCCGTCTGCTGCCGCTACCGGCCCGAGACCCGCACCCTGCTCTGGGCGCAGGCCGGACACCCCGCCCCGCTGCTGTACCGCGACGGGACGGGGCGCAGGCTGAACGCGCCGGACGGCGTCCTGCTCGGCGCCACCTCGGGCGCCGTCTACGGGCAGGCCGAAGTGACCCTTCGGCCCGACGACCTCCTCCTGCTGCACACCGACGGACTGGCCTCGGGACAGAGCGGCTCGGCGGCCGTGGGCCGTCTGCTGGACCTCGCCCCACGGTTCGGCGCGGCGCGCACCGCGCAGGACTGTGTGCGGACGCTCGTCGAGGAGTTCGGCGGGGCCGGGCGCGAGGACGACGCATGCGTACTCGTCGCCAAGGTCACCTCGTGAACTGACCTGCTCCCGGCCTTACTGAGAAGACCCGGCGCACAGGCCGCTACACCTGTGCGCTGTGGTCGCCCTTGGCCCTGGGCTTGGGCAGGGCGAGTCTGATCTCCTCCCGCAGTTCGTGGATCTTCGGGTAGCCGGCGTACTCCGCGGTCAGCCGGTACATCTGGCGCAACCGGTCCCAGGTGCGACGGGAGGAGTTCGACCCCATCGACATCAGGGCCAGCCGTGCGTAGCGGTCCGCCTGTTCGGGGTCGTCGGCGATGAAGCAGGCCGACGCCATGGAGAGGTGGTCGAAGATCTTCGACCGCTCCCGTCCGTCCACGCGCAGGGCGAGGGCCTTCTCCGCGTAGTGCTGGGCGTGCGCGGCCGCACCCGGGTCGAACTCCGCCAGCGTGCGGTAGGCCAGGGCCTGCATGCCGTACAGATCCTCGTCCTTGAAGGTCTGCATCCAGTCCGGCGGTTCCACGTCCTGCCGGTCGGAGACGAAGAGGTCCTCCGCCCGGCCGAGCGTGCGGCGCATCGCCTGGCCCTTGCCCATCGACGCCTGCGCCCAGGCCTCGATGGTGTGGAACATCGCCTTCGTACGCGGCTGCAGGCGGTCGCCTGCGCCGGACTGGGCGAGCTTCATCAGATCCAGTGCGTCGTCCGGCCGGCCGAGGTGCACCATCTGCCGGGCCGCCCGGGACAGTGCCTCGCCGGCGCGGGGCCGGTCACCGCCCTCACGGGCGGCATGGGCGGCGATGACGAAGTACTTCTGCGCCGTGGGTTCCAGGCCGACGTCGTGCGACATCCAGCCCGCGAGGACGGCGAGATTGGCGGCGACGCCCCACAGGCGCCGCTGGAGATGGGGTGGGTGGTGGTAGGCGAGCATGCCGCCCACCTCGTTCAGCTGACCTACGACCGCTTTGCGTTGCAGTCCGCCGCCACGGGCCGCGTCCCAGGCGCGGAACACCTCGACCGAGCGCTCCAGCTCCTCGATCTCCTGCGATCCGATGGGGGCGGCCTCATAGCGGTCGAACCCGGCGGGGTCGGCGTGCAAAGGGTCGTCGAGGACGGGGGCGTCGGCTTTGAGGGCCGGGTCGGTGTGCAACCAGTCGTACATGGCGCTGCTGAGTGTGGATCCCGCGGCGAGCGCGGCACCCGCGCCCACCAAGCCGCGTCGGTTGAGCATGAGGTCCATTCCCGTGAATTCGGTGAGGACCGCGGCGGTCCGCTCGGGCGGCCACGGCACTCCGTCGGGATGTTCCTCGATCCCGTCGCCCTGCCGTTTCCCCGCACGCCCGTGCCGTACCAGACCGAGGTCCTCGATGGTCACGACACGGCCGAGACGCTCGGTGAACAGGGCTGCCAGCACCCGCGGCACGGGATCGCGCGGGATCTCTCCCGTGTCGATCCACCGCCGCACCCGGGAGGTGTCGGTCGCCAGCTGGGGGTGGCCCATGGCCGCCGCCTGCCGGTTGACCAGCCTCGCGAGTTCACCTTTGGACCAGCCGGCCAGGCCGAACAGGTCCGCAAGGCGGGTGTTGGGTTGTCCGCTCACGTCAAGCCCCCAGGTTCTCGGCTGAGTTGACAGTAGCCCGCTGGAGGTTGCCGGGCGACTATTCGCCACCGTTCGCCAGGGTCCGCCAGATGGTGTGCCACTGGGCATCGGGTGTCAGGTAGGAACGCGCCACCCCGACCCGGTCGCCGCCCTCGTTACGAGGGCACGTGACGGCACATGACGGAACATGACGGGCACATTCCCCAGGGTGTGCCCGGGCGGCCGGGCCGGGTTGCGCGTGAGATGTACAGGCAGGCACTGCAGGCACACGAAGGGATCTGTATCTCCCATGTACGCAGCATCGTCCTCCGTGTCCGCCCCGCCCCGGCCGCTGCGTCCCCGCCCGGCGGGCGGCGGGCCGTACCTCGACCCGGTGGCGCGGCCGGGCGGACCCGTGCTGGGCGCGGGCCGGCCCCGGCGGGTGCCGGGTCAACCCGGTACCCAACCGCTCAGCGGGAGACTCGACTTGTCCGGCCCCCAGGGCGCGCAGCTGCGCACCGCGATCGCCTCGGTGCACCGGATCTGCCCTGAGTTCGCTCCGGTGCAGCTGCTGCGGCGCAGCGGACGATCCGTCCTGCTCGTCGGGACGACAGGGCGCAGCACGGCCGTCGCCAAGTGTCTCCTGGACCACTCGCCCGCCTGGGCCCAGCGGATCCGCCACGAAATAGCCGCATACCGCTCGTTCGTCCGGCACCGGCCACCGGTCCGTGTGCCGAGGCTGATCGCGGCGGACCCGGACAACTGCACCCTGGTCATCGAGCGGATGCCGGGCCGGGTGGCGGCACTGCAGCGGCATCCGTTGGAGGCCCCGCCCCGCGCGGACATCCGGGCCGCGCTGGGCGCGATCTGCCGGCTGAACGCCTGGCGCCCCCCGGCGGGCACCTTCGGCATGCCGCTGGACTACGCCGCCCGGATCTCCCGCTCCCATGAGCTGGGCCTGCTCACCGACCGGGATCTCGGAGATCTGCAGAAGCTGCTGCACGGCATCGCCCACGAGGTGGGCCGGCAGGGCATGTTCCAGTTCTGCCACGGCGACGCCCTGCTCTCGAACATCCTGCTCTCACCGGCTGGTCCAGTGCTGGTGGACTGGGAGCACGCGGGCTGGTATCTGCCGGGGTACGACCTGGCGACGCTGTGGCTGGTCCTCGGGGACGCGCCGGTGGCCCGGCGGCAGATCAGCCAGATCGCCCAGTCGGCGGGCCCGGCCTCCCGGGACGCCTTCCTGGTGAACCTGATGCTCCTGCTCACCCGGGAGATCCGGACCTATGAGACGGCCGTGCAGCGTGCGATGCACGACACGGCCCCGGCGGCACCGGGTACGGCCCACCCGGGTGCTGCGCCGTCCGGCGAGGAACAGCGGCTGCTGCTCAGGCGTCTGCACGACGACTGCCAGATGGCCCGCAAGGCCGTCCGCGCGGCGGTCGGCACTCGCTGAGCAGAACGACGGTCGGCACTCGCCGAGGGGGACGAAGGTCCGCGGTGCGCCCAGAGCGGCGGCGCACCGCGGACCTTCGTGTGTGCCGGGCCCCGCGGACACTTCGCCTGTATCCGCCCACCCTGCCCACTGGTGTATGCCAGTGACGCCCCGCAGGCCCGCGCGCCGCCATCGCGAAACTCGCCGAAAACCCTCCGTGACGTGGGAAATCACCGCGCTGAGGGCATCATTGACGGATCGTCGGCAAGCCGGTACCACTGACCCAGCTCGGCGCCGCACGCCCCGCCACGCCCGCGCGTCACAGGAGGCCGCATTGCGAGGTTCCGCCACCGACCCCACGTCCACACCCGGCCACAGACATCTCCGGCGCATCGCCGGCCCGCTCGCCTCCGCGGCCCTGCTGCTGCCGTTGCTCGGCGCGGCACCCGCGCCCACCTCCACGGACTCCTCCGCCGCCCGGTTACAGCACGCGTTCGCCACCGCCGCGGCCGACTACCACGTGCCGCAGAGTGTCCTGCTGGCCGTCTCCTATCTGCAGTCACGCTGGGACGGGCACGGCGGCGCTCCCAGCGTGATCGGCGGCTACGGCCCGATGCACCTCATCGACGCCCGGACCGCGCTCGCCACCACGGAGCACTTCGCCGAGGGCACGGAGGATGCCCGGGGCGACACCGCCCGGACCGCCCTGCACCCCGGCATCAAGGAGCCGGACGAGTCCGCGGTCCCGGCCCGCCTGAGGACGCTGCCGAAGGCGGCGGAGCTGACCGGCATCCCGGCCGGGGAACTGCGTACCGACCCGGCGGCGAACGTGGCGGGCGGTGCCGCCCTGCTCGCCGCCGCGCAGAAGGAGCTGGGCGAACCGCTGAGCGCCGACCCGGCCGACTGGTACGGCGCGGTGGCCCGCTTCTCCGGCGCCGACGACACCGCGACCGCCGAGGCCTACGCCGACGACGTCTACGACGTCCTGCGCACGGGCGGGGAACGTACCACCGACGACGGCCAGCTGGTCGCCCTGGCCGCCCAGCCGAAGCTGACCGCCGACACCGCCCAGCTGAAGCAGGCCGGTCTGCGCACCCTCCCCACGGACGACACGGAGTGCCCGCGATCGGTGTCCTGCGAGTCGGTGCCGGCGCCGTACGCGCAGTTCGGGGACGACGACTACGGCAACCACGACCTCGGCGACCGCCCGGCCGCGCAGCGCATCAAGTACATCGTCATCCATGACACGGAGGGTGCCTGGGACGGGGTGCTCGACTTGGTCCAGGACCCGACCTATGTGTCCTGGAACTACACCATCCGCTCGACTGACGGTCTGATCGCCCAGCATGTCAAGGCGAAGGACGTGGCCTGGCACGCCGGCAACTGGGACATCAACGCCCGGTCGATCGGCATCGAGCACGAGGGTTTCCTCGCCCACCCGGACGCCTGGTACACGGAGGCGATGTACCGGTCCTCGGCGCGGCTGGTGCGGTACCTGGCCGGCAAGTACGGCGTCCCGCTGGACCGGCAGCACATCCTGGGTCACGACAACGTGCCCGGGCCGACCACGTCCACCCTCCCGGGCATGCACACGGACCCCGGTCCCTACTGGGACTGGCGGCACTACTTCCGGCTGCTGGGCCACCCCTTCAAGCGCACGGCCGGCAAGAAGGCCGGGCTGGTGACGATCCTTCCGGACTACACAGCGAACCGGCCCGTCTACACGGG
This sequence comes from Streptomyces sp. NPDC006314, assembly GCF_040613075.1. Taxonomy (NCBI): domain Bacteria; kingdom Bacillati; phylum Actinomycetota; class Actinomycetes; order Kitasatosporales; family Streptomycetaceae; genus Streptomyces; species Streptomyces sp. NPDC006314. The sequence goes on from NZ_JBEXRL010000007.1 coordinate 125,310, forward strand.
CTGCACCACGAAGGGCGAGCCCTGCGCGGCGCACGGTTCCAGCGAGGTGCGGCTGTACTCCGACCACGACGTGAATGCGCCGCTGATCAAGGACATCGGTCTGAAGACGGACCCGACCAACGGGGTGAACGACCTGTCGTCGCGGGTGTCCACCGGCCAGCAGTACGCGGTCGCCGACCGCTGGGGCGACTGGACGGCCATCTGGTACCTGGGGCAGAAGGCCTGGTTCGAGAACCCGCGCAGGGAGCCGGCGGCGGTGCCGGCGAAGGGCCTCGTGGTGGCCCCGAAGGACGGCCTGACGAGCGTACCGGTGTACGGCCGCGCCTACCCGGAGAAGGAGGCCTACCCGGCGGGCGTCCCCGCCCAGTCGGTGGTGCCGCTGCCGTACACGATCCCGGCCGGGCAGAGGTATGTGGTCGGTGACGAGGTGCCGGGCGAGTACTACTACGCGGTCACCTTCACCACCGACTCGCACCGGGTCGTGGTGGGCCGGGACCTGTACTACGAGATCCAGTACGGCCACCGGGTCGGGTTCGTCCGCGCCGCGGACGTGCGTCTCGAAAGGGTCGGCCCGCTAGCCCGCTAGCGGCGGCCGGTGTCTCAGCCCTGCTGGAAAAGCTCCGCCGGGAGCGGCTTCAGCAGGGCGTACAGGTCGTCGGTGATGGGACGCTCCCAGGCGGCGATGGTCACGAGGACGCCATCGCTGCGGTCGAACTGCACACAGGAGATCCGGCTCTCGGACAGCTTCAGACGTCGCACGATGAGGAGGTTGTCGCCCTGGAGGACCGGCGTGTCCTCGGTCTCGACAACGGTGACCTCCTCGTCGTTCTCCAGCGCCAGCAGCAGCTGGCCCACCTCGAAGGGGATCTCTCCCTCGGCGACCTCGCGGGCCGGGGAGCCCTCCGGCAGATTGCCGATGATCATCGCGGGGCCGCGGCCGCCGAAGAGGTCGTAGCGCAGGAAGACACCCTGGCAGGTGCCGTCGGGGGCGGGCAGCAGGCCCGCGCCGAGGTTGCCCGGCCAGTCGCCCGGGTCCATGGCCAGCACGTCGAAGTCGGGTCCGGCGGGAGTGGCGCTGCGGCGGCGGAGGAACGACATGCGGCCATGGTACGTGCCGGGGCTCCGATGGGTGACCTGCGGGCGCCGGGCAGCGCATCGGCAGGCGGGCGTACGGCCGGTCAGTTCAGGGGGCAGCCGCCGAGCAACGTGCCCGGGTCCGCGTCGGCCGGTCGGGCGACCGTGTGATCGGCGGGCGGAAGGCCGTCCCCGCCGATCCACCGTTCCAGTGCCTTGAACGCCGAGCGGTGGCAGGGCACCATCGGGCGGAGCCGGCCGGGGAAGGCGTCGACCAGGGAGTCGGTGTGCGTGCCGTCCTCGATGCGGTAGTAGCGCAGCAGCCCGCCGCGCCCGGCCGCGTGGACCATGCGCGTGTAGACGTCGGAGTCCTCGCTGATCGGCAGCAGCACGTCCAGGGTGCCCTGCAGGGTGATCAGGGGTTTGCCGATGCGTCCGGTGAGGGCGATGCGGCCGACGGCGCGGTGGACGGCGGCGGGGCGGGCCGGGTAGTCGTAGTCGGCGTCGCAGGCGGGGGTGCCGGAGGCGCAGAAGGGGGTGCCCGCCTCGGTGGCACCGTCGTAACCGGGGTCGAGTTCCTCCCGGTAGATGCGCTGGGTGAGGTCCCAGTAGACCTTGTGGTGGTACGGCCACAGGAACTCGGAGCCGGCCGGGAATCCCGCCCGGTGCAGGGCCGCCCGAGCGTCGGCTGCCGCGGGGCCGCCGGCCGCGTACGCGGGGTAGTGGCGCAGCGCGGCCGGCAGGAAGGTGAACAGGTGGGGGCCGTCGGAGCGCCTTTTCCGAACTACCGGATCGGCCTGCTCTGTCAAGGTGATAGGGCGGCCGACCCGTCTACCGCGACCACGCACGACTCCGGGCCCCCGGCGAACGCGCCTTCGCCCAGCTCAAATTCGCCCAGCTCAAAACCTGGCGGCGGCTGCGGCGAGCCCGCTGTTCCACCCGCCGCATCGGCACAGCCGTCCAAGCCGTCCACACCCTGCTGACCTGCAACTATTCAGGATGAAAACGGTTCACTGAGCGACGAGGACGGCTGCAGCCACGGGTGGATGCCCGGCCGGCATTGCCCTTCCGCGGTGCATGGCCACTTCTCGGCCAAAGCGCGAAGGGTCCGGCTGACCGTGTCCCCATGGAGCCGATTCCACGGGGTCCAGCACCGCCGCGGAGCAGGCATCGGCCCCAAGTTGCAATCAGATAGGGACGGACGGACCCTGAGAGGGAGGATAACTACGAGTTTGCTTTCTGTCAGGCCTCGTTGGGTTGAGGCATCCGGTCTCTTTCCCATGGTGTCGCCGCATGCACACGTCGGCCGTTCGAGCCAAACCGGTTCCCCCATCTGTGCGGTGTAGAAAGGCCAATTACAATGCATCAGATCGTTCGTGCCCATTGGATTGCGTTCAACGACCCCCTCGAAGGCCGAGTGAACTTCATGTACCTCGACCAGAAGGGATGGGTGAGCACGGGGATCGGCAACAAGATCGATGAGACCGCCGCCGCCAACTCCCCCCCGACTCCAGCAGAGCGGTCCGCTTCTTTGGCCCTGGCCAACGAGTTGCGATGGCTGGGTAGCAGCGGCTCTCCAGCGACTGCGGACCTGGTCGCCGCCGAGTGGGACAAGGTCAAAGCGCTCCTCGATCGCGCCCCTCTGGGGCACAACGCCTTCAAACCCCCATTCACTTCGCTGCACTTGGAGGACGACGAGATCGACCGCCATGTGTTCGCCAAGCTGGACCAGATGGAGTCGTTCCTCACGCGGCGCCCTGAGTTCGTCGACTTTGCCTCCTGGCCGGCCAACGCACAGCTCGCGACCTTGAGCATGTGCTGGGCGCTGGGACCGGCGTTTAAGTTTCCCAAATTCCAGCGCCACGTGTCGGTGCGGAACTGGAACGGTGCGGCCGACGAATGTCATTTCACTCCGGACGTGGGAACCATCAAGATCCGGAACAAACTCGACCTGGCGCATTTTCTGCTGGCGCAGACCGTCGAAGACCTGAGCTTGCCTGCCGACCGATTGGCGCTCGACCTGTCGGACATGTTCGGTGTGCAGGGCACATTGCTCGCCCTCGGTTACAAACCCGGACCCCAGGATGGCGCTGACGGACCCCTCACTCAGGGCGCGGTCCGCAAGTTCCAAGGCGACAACGGACTCGAACAGAACGGATCCTCTAAGGACCCGGGCACCCTCGCTGCACTGAGCTCGTGGCTCTTGGAGTCGGGCTTTACTCCGCTGGGCGTATGACTGGCGGCAACGTGCCTGGACAAGGGTCAGTCCGAAGTCTTGTTCGCCGCAATATTTCGACCCCTACGGAAGAAGGAGAAGCATCATGCCCACGGCCAACATAGTCGAGCTCTGGTGCTTGAAGCCCGCTACTGGTACGGACTTCGGCCATCTGACCCCGCACTTGCAAGGTCTGCTCTCAGGCTTCGAGAAGATCTTGATCGACGAGACGGGCCAGGCAGTGACAGCGACCGTCAAGGCCATTCCAGGGCTCGTAGAGGCGCTGGATGAGGTCCAGGCGGACCCGGACAACCTCTTCCTCACTGTTAACGACTTGAGTGGGCTGGACAACTCGGTGTGGCCGGGCAACGGGGAGACGCGCGACATAAACAAAGGTCAGGTGGCGCATCCCTCCATCGCTATCCCCTTCGACTTCTCCATGTCGCTGACCCTTTGGGATAGGGACTCTTTCCTGGACGACGACGACCCGCTGGGCACCATCAGGATCGACACGGGCGACACCGACCGGGGGCACATCGCGCAAGTCGCCTCGTCCGATGTCGAAGGCTCGTTCTACTACGTGACTTACCGGGTGGACCCCTGAGCCCGAGCACGCCGGCGACGACATCGCAGTGGGTGGCCGCAGGGACGCCCGCAGGTGCCCAGTTCGACCTTGCGCAACTCGAAGTGCTTCTGGAACTCGTCCCACTCCTGCTCGGTAGGTTCCCGGTACTCGGCGGCCGGCCGGGCAGCGCGCCGGGTGTCAAGGAATGCCCGGTAGGACCTGATCAACTCCTCCTGGAAGACCGCGAGATACGCCTGGGTGGTGTTCAGGCTGTGACCGACGATCTTCGCGGCGATGTGGACGGGAAGGCCGCCGGTGACGGCGTCCGTAATGAACATCCTGCGGAAGTCATGCGGGCGGCGCCGGGCACGCGCAGCTGGGCCGGGCCGGCACAGTGCCCGACGGGTGTCTCCGACCCGGTGGGCGCCGCGGTGGCCGGGGTGACCAGCAGGGAGCAGGCGGCGGCGAGCGACAGCGCGCCGAACGCGGCGCGCCGTGTCGGCCGTCCGGGCGGTGATGTGCGGTGGGGGAGCATGCGGGACCGGGTTGGGGACGCGCTGGAGGTTAGGGCGGAGTGGTGGTGCCGGATATGTATGAGGCCGCCATGATGGCGGCCCGTACAGCGTCGCCAGCCACCATGGCGGACCGTGTGTCTTCCTGGCCCTCCGTCAGGGACAGCCACCGTCGGCGAGGGTGTAGTAGCCGGTGGGCGACTCCTTCAGGGTGTGGGTGACGAATGTGTTGTACAGGCCCAAGTTCTGGTGGGAGCCCTTGGCGTAGGTGGAGCCGCCGCCGGTGGTGGCCCGCCCGGCCTGCACATGGGCGTAGTTGCTCGCCGTCCAGCAGGACGCGGTGCCTCCGCCCCCTGGGTCGGAGCCGCCCGGGTCGGAGGTGTTCAGACCGAAGAACCGGGCGATCCAGCGGCTGGAGCAGATCGAGTCCAGGAAGTACGGGGCGCCGGTGCTGCCGCACTGCTCGGTGCCGGTGCCCGGATCGACCGGGGTGCCGTGGCCGATGCCCGGGACACGGTCGACCTCGACGGCGACCGTGCCGTCGGCGGCCAGGTACTGGTCCTGCCGGGTGGCGTCCGGCCCGATGGTCGTCGTACGCGCGGGGGTCTGGGACAGGCCGTGCAGGGCCGTCCACTGGTCGCGCAGTTCGGTGGCGTTGCGCGGTACGACGGTGGTGTCCTGGTCGCCGTACCAAACGGCCGTGCGCGGCCACGGCCCCGGGTACGAGGGGAAGGCGTCGCGCACCCGCTGGGCCCACTGCGCCGGGCTCAGGTCGACGCCGGGGTTCATACAGGTGTAGGGGCTGTTGTCCCTGGTGCAGTCGTAGGGCAGACCGGCGACGACCGCGCCGGCGGAGAAGACGTCGGGATAGGTCGTGAGCATGACCGACGTCATGGCGCCGCCCGCCGACAGACCGGTGACGTAGACCCGGTGGGGATCGGCGCCGTAGGCGGTGACGGCGTGGCTGACCATCTGCCGGATGGACAGGGCTTCACCCTGGTCACGCCGGTTGTCGCCGCTCTGGAACCAGTTGAAGCACCTGCTCGGGTTGTTGGCGGTGGTGGTCTCGGCGAGCACCAGCAGGAACCCGTCGCTGTCGGCGAGTTGTGGCAGCCCGGAGTTGTCGGCGTAGACCTGGGCACCCTGCGTGCATCCGTGCAGGGCCACGACCACCGGCGGACGCGCGGGGAGGGAAGCGGGCCGGTGCACATACATGGCGAGGGCGCCCGGGTTGGACCCGAAGTCGTTCACCTTGGTGAGGGCGACGGTGGCCCGGGCGGCGGGCACGGGGCCGGCGAGCGCGGTGCCGAGGACGACGGCGACGACGGTCAGGACGCGGAGCAGAAGGCGGGCCCGTGGGGGCGCTCCGGATGGCTTCCTGAACGGGGACAGAGGCATGGCGGCTCCTTCGGTGGACACAACCCGGCCACTCCCGCGCAGGGACGGCGCCTGGAGCACCGGGCGTGGCGGAACCGTAGGTCCGGACGTGTCCGGGCACCATGGCACCGCGCACCACAGCCGTCGGGGTGCCGAGTCCACACCGGACGCATTGCGGGCCGCGGTGCGGTCTGCTACGCCAAGTCGGCCGTGGGCACACCGGCCTCACTCCTCCGGCGGTCCCGGCGGCACCACCGCGATCGGGCTCGCCGCGTGCAGCAGCACGGCCTGGGTGACCGAGCCCATCATGCGGGCCGGGGCGAGCAGCCGCCGCCGGTGCCGGCCGACGACGACCAGCTCGGCGTCCCTGGACGCGGCGACCAGGTGGCCGGCCGCGTCGCCGGGCAGCGCCTCGGCGTCGGCGCGGACCCCGGGGTGCCGCTTGCGGTGCGGCGCGAGGAAGCCCTCGGCGAGGACGCGGGTCTCGTGCTCGACGGCGTCCTGATCGATCAGGGGCGGCACCAGCTGGCCGGGGGCGGACCACATCTGCACCGGCCACGGGTAGGCGGCGATCACCTGTACCCGGGCGGTACGCAGGGCCGCCTCGGCGAACGCGAAGGCGAGGACGGCCTCGTCGGGGCTGTCGGCGTGCAGGCCGACGACCACCCGGGGCCCCGGCTCGGCCGGGCCGTCCCCGTGCACCTGGCGGCCGGGCGGGGGTACGACGACCACCGGGCACTCGGCGTCCCGCGCGGCGGCGAGCCCGTTGGAACCGAGCAGCAGGCTGGCGAAACCGCCGCGGCCCCGGGAGCCGAGGACCAGCAGCTGGGCATCGAGGCCGAGTTCGGGCAGGACGGCGCCCGGAACACCCTCCAGGGCGACGTACTCCACGGCCTGCTCCTCGGCGTGGTCCGCGAGCCGGGTGCGCACCTCGTCGAGCACCGGATCGCCCTCCGCCTCGGATGGCCCGGCGACCAGTACGTCGGCCTGGCCCCAGGCCGCGTACTGCCGTACGTGCACCACCCGCAGCGGTGCCCCGCGGCGGCGGGCGGTGGCCAGGGCCCAGTCCAGGGCCCGGATGCTGTCCTGCGAACCGTCGACCGCGGCGATGACCGGCGCAGTGCTCATCCTTCCTCACCTCCGGAACACGACCTTCCCCTTGCTGGGGCCAGCCTCGCTCAGGCTCGGCCCGGGCAGGGCGCTGCCGGTCGCGTGTCCGGAAATCCGGTCGGAACACCCCTCGCTCAGGTCAGGTCGAACTCGCCTTCCCTCGCTCCGGAGACGAAGGCACCCCATTCCGCGGGGGTGAAGATCAGGGAAGGGCTCTCCGGATGGCCGCTGTTGCGCATCGCGATGAAGCCCTCGACAAAGGCGATCTGGACATCCCCCAGACCTCGGCTGCTGGACTGCCACTCGGCCTTGCTGAGGTCCAGCTCCGGCTTGTCCCAGCCCGCGAGCGGCTGCTGCTGGATGGTGGTCTCGGCCACGTCCGTGCTCCTCCCGGTTCGTCGTCCGCGGTCAGCCTAGCGACCGCTCACGACAGCCGACAGGCCACGTGGGAAGGACCTTTCAGGAATCGGGGGGCGCGGACCCCACGAGCCACATGGAGAAGAACTGCGAGCCGCCGCCGTAGGCGTGTCCGAGCACCTTGCGGGCGCCGTCCACCTGGTGTTCTCCGGCCTGTCCGCGCACCTGCAGGGCCGCCTCGGCGAAGCGGATCATGCCGGAGGCGCCGATGGGATTGGTGGACAGCACACCGCCCGACATGTTGACGGGAAGGTCCCCGTCGAGTCCGGTCACCCCGGACTCGGTGAGCTTCCAGCCCTCGCCCTCCTCGGCGAAGCCCAGGTTCTCCAGCCACATGGGCTCGTACCAGGAGAACGGCACATACATCTCGACGGCGTCGATGTCCCGGCGCGGGTCGGCGATGCCGGCCTGCCGGTAGACGTCGGCGGCGCAGTCCTTGCCGGCCTGCGGGGAGACGAAGTCCTTGCCGGCGAAGAGGGTCGGTTCACTGCGCATAGCGCCGCCGAGCAGCCAGGCGGGCGGCCGGGGCGCGCGGGCGGCGCCGGCCCGGTCGGTGAGGACCATGGCACAGGCGCCGTCGGAGGACGGGCAGGTCTCGGAGTAGCGGATGGGGTCCCACAACATGGGTGAGGCCTGGACCTTCTCCAGGGTGATGTCGTGCTCGTGCAGATGGGCGTAGGGGTTCTTCAGGGCGTTGCGCCGGTCCTTATAGGCGACGAGGGAGCCGACGGTGTCGGGAGCGCCGCTGCGCCTCATGTACGCGCGCACATGAGGGGCGAAGAAGCCGCCCGCCCCGGCGAGCAGGGGCTGCTGGAAGGGGATCGGCAGGGACAGGCCCCACATGGCGTTGGATTCGGACTGCTTTTCGAAGGCGAGAGTGAGGACCGTGCCGTGGACGCGGGCGGCGACCAGATTGGCTGCGACGAGCGCGGTGGACCCACCGACGGAGCCGGCGGTGTGCACCCGGAGCATGGGCTTGCCCACGGCGCCGAGCGCGTCGGCGAGGTACAGCTCGGGCATCATCACGCCCTCGAAGAAGTCGGGCGCCTTGCCGATGACCACGGCATCGATGTCCGCCCATGACGACTCCGCGTCCGACAGGGCGCGTTGAGCGGCCTCGCGGACCAGTCCGGCGATCGACACGTCCCGACGGGCGGCCACGTGCTTGGTCTGGCCGATCCCTACGACGGCCACGGGCTCCTTGCTCATCGTGGATCCCCTTCGAGTACGGCGACCAGGTTCTGCTGCAGGCAGGGGCCCGAGGTGGCGTGGGCCAGGGCACGGTCGGACTCACCGCGGTGGATGCGGGCGGCGGCCTCGCCGATGCGGATGAGCCCGGCGGCCATCACCGGGTTGGCGGCGAGGGCCCCTCCGGAGGGGTTGACGCGCACGCTGTCGTCGAGGCGGAGCACCTTGCGCAGGATCACCTCCTGAGAGCTGAACGGAGCGTGCAACTCGGCGGTGTCGACGGGTCGTTCGAAGACCCCGGCCCGTTCGGCGGCCAGCCGGGTGGAGGGTGAGTCGGTCAGGTCGCGCACGCCCAGTCCGTGGGCCTCGATGCGGTGGTCGATGCCCCGGATCCAGGCGGGCCGCTCGCACAGCTCGCGGGCCCGCTTCCCTGCCGCGAGGATCACCGCGGCGGCGCCGTCACCGATGGGCGGGCAGTCGCCGGTGCGCAGGGGACGTACAAGGGGATCGCCCTGCGGGACCTTGCCCTTGAGCTGGGCGTGGGGGTTGGCGGTGGCGTCGGCCCGGCTGCGCGCGCCGACGGCGGCGAGCGCGGATTCGCCGGTGTCGCCGGCGTCGATGAGGGCCTGCGCCTGCAGGGCGGCGAGGGCTATGGCGTCGGGCCACAGGGGTGCGAGGTAGTACGGGTCGAGCTGGCGGGTCAGCACGTCCCGCACCGAGCCGGATGAGCACGTGCCGTAGGAGTAGACGAGCGCGGTGTCGGCGTCTCCGGTCAGGAGCTTGGTCCATGCCTCGTACAGGGCCCAGGCGCCGTCCATCTCGACGTGCGACTCGGAGATCGGCGGCCAGGCGCCGACGCCGTCGAGGGCGAGGGTGAAGGAGAAGGCGCGGCCGGCGAGGTAGTCGCTGGAGCCGGAGCAGGTGAAGCCGATGTCGGCGGTCTTGAGGCCGGTCTCTTCGAGGACCTGGTGGAGCACCGGCATGAGCATCTCGACCTCGGAGACCTCCTCGGTGGAGCGCCGGTGGTCGGTCTGGGCGAAGGCGACCACGGCGATGTCCCGGCGGGTGGGGGCTGTTTCGCTGGTCACAGCAGCTCCTTGTACGTCTCGTAGTCCGCGTCGGGCTCGCCGGTGGGCCGGTAGTGGTCGGGGTGGCGGGCGCCCGGCGTCCACACCGGTTCCACGCGCAGGCCCATGCGGACCTGGTCGTAGGGGATGCCGCCGATCCGGGCGTGCAGGGCGAGGTCGGCCCCGTCGAGGGCGATGTGCGCGTAGACGTACGGCACCTCGATGTCGAGGTTCGCCGTATGAGCAGCTTTGATGTTGACAATGCAGAAGGTGGTGACTGTGCCCCGAGGGCCCACTTCGACCTGTTCGTATGTGGCGAGGCCACATGTGGGACAGGCACCCCTCGGCGGGACGTACACCTTGCGGCAGGAGGGGCAGCGCTCGCCCACGATCCGCTGTTCGCGGAGGGCGTCGATGTAGGCGGACTGGGCGCGGCCGGGCGAGTAGGTGTAGTCGAGCCGGGCCGGGGCGACGATCCCGGTGAGCGGGTCCTCGAACTGGCCGGTGTGGCCACGTGGTTGCTCCGGTGCGCCGTCGTACGGCTCGAAGGAGGCGATGTCGGTGATGGCGCCGGTGCGTTCCCCGGCCCAGCGGATGCGCACCCGCATGCCGGTGTGCACGGCGTCGGGTCCGGGGACGTCGAGGGCGTGCAGCAGGGCGGTGTCGGCGCCGTCGAGCCGGACCAGGACCCAGGCGAAGGGGGTGGCGAGGGGCTGACCGCGGCGGGGTTCGTGGTTCCAGGCCCAGGTGGTGACCGTGCCGGTGGGGGCCACCTCCACCAGGTCGCTGATCTCGTCGGCGGTGACGGGGTCGTACTCGACGGGCGGGACGAGCGTGCGGCCGTCGGTGGTCCGCACGCCGAGGACGACGCGTTCGCGCAGGCCGGTGAGGAAGGCGCTCTGGACGGGGCCGAGGGAGCGGGTGAAGGCGAACTCCACGACGAGTGGCGCTTTGAGGACTTCGGGCATGGGAGCTCCTCGGGTCAGGCGCGCTTGTAGACGGGTGGCCGTTTCTCCGCGAACGCGCGGGCGCCCTCCTTGGCGTCGGCGGTGTCGAAAACCGGTCGGCCGCGGGTGAGTTCGGCGGCGAGTCCGTCGGTCTCCGTCATCCCGGCGGTCTCGTACACGGAGGCCTTGACGGCCTCGACGGCGAGCGGTCCGCAGGCGTTGATCTGTTCGGCGATCTCCAGGGCCTTGGCGAGCGCGGTGCCGTCCGGCACGACATGGCCGATGAGGCCGATGCCGGCGGCCTCCTGAGCGCTGTACGGCCGGCCGGTCAGCAGCATCTCCAGGGCGTGGGTGCGCGGGATCTGGCGTGGCAGCCGGACGGTGGAGCCGCCGATCGGGAACAGAGCGCGCTTGACCTCGAACAGTCCGAAGGTCGCGGACTCGCCCGCGACCCGGATGTCGGTGCCCTGGAGAATCTCGGTGCCGCCCGCGACGCAGTACCCCTCGACGGCGGCGATCACCGGTTTGCGCGGGCGGTGGTGGCGCAGCATCGCCTTCCAGTGCAGGTCGGGGTCCGCCTTGAGCCGGTCACGGTGGTGCTGCCCCTGCATACCGTCGCCGGCCAGCGCCTTGAGGTCCATTCCGGCGCAGAAGGCGCCACCGGCCCCGGTGAGCACGATCGAGCGGATCGTGTCGTCCCCGTCGGCCTCGAGCCAGCCGTCGTACAGGCCGACGAGCATCGGGAGCGAGAGCGCGTTCTTGGCGTCGGGCCTGTTGAGCGTGAGTACCAGTGTGGCGCCCTCGCGCTGCACGGCGAGGTGTTCCGTCCCAGCCATGGGCCATCTCCCCTCGGTAAGAACGAGAACAGGTTGCAGCAGGCGAGGGGGCACTTCAAGGGTTTTCTGACAGACAGTCAGATTTCTTGGTGCGGGCCCTTCACAGTTGCGGCCCCCTTTGCTCTGATGACCGGCGAACCGACGGATGCGCCTTTCTTCGTCCGGGCTGCCGGGGTCAGGAGGAGCGGTGGAGTACAACCTTGCCGATCTGTTCGAGTCGGTCGTCGACGTGGTCCCGGACCGCGAGGCGCTCGTGTACCTCGACCATCCCGGCACGGGCGCGGAACGCCGGCTGACCTACGCCGAGCTGGACGCCGCCGCCAACCGCATCGCGCACCACCTGTCCGACAGCGGTCTGCGACCCGGCGAGCACCTCGGCCTCCACCTGTACAACGGGGTCGAGTACCTGCAGACGGTACTGGGCTGCCTGAAGGCCAGGATCGTCCCGGTCAACGTGAACTACCGCTACGTCGATGATGAGTTGGCGTACCTCTACCGGGACGCGGACCTCGCCGCACTGGTCTTCGACGCGGAGTTCGAGGACCGGGTGGTGCGGGCGCTGCCGCGTGCGCCGGGGCTCCGGCATCTGCTGCGGGTGGGAGCAGGGCCGGCAGTGGTGCCCGGAGCGGTTCCGTTCGCCGACGCGGAGGCCGCCGGTTCGCCCGAGCGCGGTTTCCCGGCACGGTCCGGGGACGACCATTTCATCATCTACACCGGCGGTACGACGGGCATGCCCAAAGGTGTGATGTGGCGCCAGGAGGACCTGTTCTTCGCCGGGTTGGGGGGCGGGGCACCGACCGGGGAACCGGTGAAGGCGCCGGAAGAGCTGGCCGAGCGGGTCGCCGCGGCCGGCTCCGGGATCACCTTCTTCCCCACTCCCCCGCTGATGCACGGCACCTCGGCCCTCACCGCGTTCATCGGTTTCAACTTCGGCCAACGTGTCGTGCTGCACCGCCGATTCGCCCCTGAGGAGGTGCTGCGGACCGTCGAACGGGAGAAGGTCACCAGCATGTCGCTGGTAGGCGACGCGATGCTCCGGCCGCTGATCGACGCCCTGAACGGGCCGATGAAGGGAACCGACTGCTCCGCCCTGTTCAGCGTCTCCTCGTCGGGCGCCATCATGTCGGAGACGGTGCGCAGGCAGTTCCGCGAGCTGGTCCCGAACGCGAGGCTGCTGAACAACTTCGGCTCCTCCGAGTCCGGCTTCAACGGGACGGCGACCGACGACTGCGGACCCGAGCGTGGCTTTCGCATCCGGGTCAACTCCCGTACCCGGGTGGTCGATCCGGTGACGCACGAGCCGGTCGCCGTCGGTGGGATCGGCCGGGTCGCCCAGTGCGGCCATGTCCCGCTCGGCTACTACAACGACCCGCGCAAGACCGCCGAGACCTTCTTCGAGAAGGGCGGGCAGCGCTGGGTGCTGCTGGGCGACATGGCGACGGTCGACGAGGACGGGGTGGTCACCGTCCTCGGCCGGGGCTCCCAGTGCATCAACACCGGCGGCGAGAAGGTCTATCCGGAGGAGGTCGAGCAGGCGCTCAAGGCGCATCCGGACGTGTACGACGCGCTGGTCGCGGGTGTGCCGGACGACACGTGGGGCAACCATGTGGCGGCCGTGGTGCAACTGCGCGAGGGAGCACCGCGCCCGTCGCTTGCCGACATCCAGAACCACTGCCGTACCCGGCTGGCCGGTTACAAGATCCCCCGCCAACTGGTGATCACGGACACCGTCCGGCGGTCCCCGAGCGGCAAGGCCGACTACCGGTGGGCGCGGGAGGTGGCGGTGGCGGCGGACCGCCGGTAGGCCGGGAAGGGCGTGCCCGTGACCACCGGCGCCACGGCCCGAAGGCACTGGATCGGGTCTCCGGCTGGGGCGGGACCGAGGAACCGAAGCCTGCCGCGGACGCCCGGTCTGGGCGATGACCGCGTTCCGGGACCGGTTCATGGAGGCGTGCGTGCCGCAGCCGGGCCGAGGGCGGCTGCCGAGGCTTCCCGGTTCCCCGGCGCTCACCCGTCGAGGAAGTCCTCCACCAGGGCGAGGAACTCCTCCGGTCGGGTCTCGTGCACCAGGTGCCCGGCGTCGACGGTCACCAGCCGGGCGTCCGGGATCAGCTCGGCCAGCTGGGCGACCTGGTCCTGCGGGATGGGGCTGGTGGGACCGCCCCCGATGATCAGCGTGGGCATGGTGATCCGGTCCATGTGATCCCACCACACAGGATTGGGCGTGTTGCGCTGCCGATCGGTGGCCCGCACCATCGCCCAGTCGAACGGCAGCTCACCGTCGGGCCGCTCGGCGGGCGGTCGGGGCGGGTCGAGCGGAACCGGCGCGCACACGTCCTCCAGCACCAGGCGCCGTACGGCACCGGGATGCCGCTGCGCGAGAAGATAGGCGACGAGGCCGCCCAGCGAGTGCCCCACGACGTCGGCGCTGTCGAGCCCGAGGGCTGCCAGCAGGGCGCGGATGTCCTCGCTCATGGTCTCGGCCGAGTAGTCCCCGGGCCAGTCGCTCTGTCCGTGCCCGCGCAGGTCGGGGGCGTACACCCGGCGCGGGCGGGGTGGTGCCGCGAGCCGTTCGGCGATCCGCGTCCAGTCCGCGCCATCGGCACCCCGGCAGTGCAGCAGCAGCACGGGCGGGGCGTCCGCCGGGCCCCAGGTGCGGCAGGCCAGAGTGGTTCCGCTCGCCTCGATGGCGTGCGGCGGCGCGGTGTCCATGCCCGGCACGCTAGCCGAACGGGGCGGGGCGGGCGGCCTAATCCGCCGACGGCGGAGCGGAGTCCGCGGACCGGTCGAGGAAGGCGCGCGTACGGCTCAGGAACGACTCGGGGTCGTCCAGCCACGGGTAGTGGCCGGCGCCGGGCTGGACGGCGAACTCGGCGTTCGGGAAGGCCTGAGCGGCACGGCGGGCGAGGCCGGGTCGTGGGCCGCCGTCGAGTTCGCCCGCGTACACGAGGACAGGGGCGGTCAGCGTGGCGAGGGCGGCACGGGTGGCATCCGGTGTGAAGGCGCCGTCGGCGAAGTAGCGCTCCCCCGCCTCCTCGTTCGTCTGCTCCGGTTCGGCGTCCGTGTGTGCCCGGGCGGTGTCGTCCCAGCGGCCGTAGAAGAACGGCAGGAACACGTCGTCGAAGTCGGCGCCCCCCGCGAGCCACCCCCGGAAGGCCGGGAACGCGTCCTCGAACCACGGCTCCTTCGTGCGCAGCGCGGCCGCCGCCAGCCGGTCCTCGGGCGTCGCCCGCATGCCCAGGGCGGACGGGTTGGGGGTGATCAGCACGAGCCGTCGTACCCGGTGCGGACGACGGGCCGCGTAGAGCATCGCCAGGGCGGCACCGGCCGAGTGGGCGAGGAGATCCATGTGCTCCAGACCCATGTGGGCGCGCCACGCCTCCACGTCCTCGACCATCCGGTCGCATCGGTATGTCGCCGGGTCCGCCGGCACCGCGGAGTCGCCGGTGCCCCGCAGGTCGAGCAGGGCCAGCCGGCGGTGCGCGGTCAGCCCACCGAGGTCCCCGAGGTAGGCGGAGGCACGCATGGGGCCGCCGGGCAGCACGGCGAGGGGCTCGCCCTCACCCCGCAGGTGGTAGGCGAGCGGCGTGCCGTCGGCTGCGATGAAGGTCGGCATGCAGGTGATCATGGTCGTCGCCCCCGCCGGTACGCAACGCCTTTCCCGGACGGCCTGGGTGTCGCTGCTCACCGCGCGATGGGCCGGTAAGCCAGGAGTCCGCGCACTCGGGTGGAGCGTCCTGCCCGACCACCGGGAGCCACAGGGGCGGTGCCGAACTCCGCCAGGTGCTCGGCCGGGACAGGCGGGAAGTCCCCTCGCAGCTCCACCGCCCCTCCTCGCGGGGGTGCCCCCACGAGGAAAATCGCCGCCGCCCTCTTGCCTGAAGGCGCGTGGCCTGGATTACTGGCCCCGAAGAGATCGACCGAATGATCGGTCGTCCGAAATGTGAGGTCGGCGAGGGAGACGTCTCGATGGCGGATGCGACGGATCTGCTCGATGCGGGCGAGCGGCTCGGGCCGGACGAGCTGCGGGCGCTTCAGCTGGAGCGGCTGCGTGCCTCGCTGCGGCACGCGTACGACCACGTGCCGTTCTACCGGGTGTCGTTCGAAAAGGCCGGCATCCACCCGGAGGACTGCCGTTCGCTCGCGGACCTGGCTCACTTCCCCTTCACGACCAAGGCCCACCTGCGGGAGAACTACCCCTACGGCATGTTCGCCGTGCCGCGCGAGCGGATCCGCCGCCTGCACGCCTCCAGCGGCACCACGGGACGCCCCACGGTGGTCGGCTACACGGACAACGACCTCTCCATGTGGGCCGACATGGTGGCGCGGTCGATCCGTGCGGCCGGCGGGCGGCCCGGTGACATCGTGCATGTGGCGTACGGCTATGGCCTGTTCACCGGTGGTCTGGGCGCTCACTATGGTGCCGAGCGGCTGGGCTGTACGGTCGTACCGGCCTCCGGCGGAATGACGGCGCGCCAGGTGCAGCTGATCCGGGATCTCGAACCGGCCGTCATCATGGTGACCCCCTCCTACATGCTCACGCTGCTGGACGAGTTCGAGCGGCAGGGCGTGGACCCGCGCGGCACCTCACTGCGGGTGGGCGTCTTCGGGGCCGAGCCCTGGACCGAGCAGATGCGACGCGAGATCGAGGAGCGGTTCGCGATCGACGCCGTCGACATCTACGGTCTGTCCGAGGTGATCGGTCCGGGTGTGGCCCAGGAGTGCGTGGAGACCAAGGACGGCCTGACCGTGTGGGAGGACCACTTCTATCCGGAGGTGGTCGATCCGATCACGGGCGAGGTGCTGCCGGAGGGCGAGCGGGGCGAGCTGGTGTTCACCTCGCTGACCAAGGAGGCCATGCCGATCGTCCGGTACCGGACCCGCGATCTGACCCGGCTGCTGCCCGGCACGACCCGGGTGTTCCGGCGGATGGAGAAGGTCACCGGCCGCAGCGACGACATGGTGATCCTGCGCGGGGTCAACCTGTTCCCCACCCAGATCGAGGAGATCGTGCTCCGCACGCCCGGTGTGGCGCCGCACTTCCAGCTGCGCCTCACCCGGGAGGGCCGCCTGGACGCACTGACCGTACGGGCCGAGGCCCGCCCGGGCGCGACTCCGGAGGTACGGCGGGAGGCGGCCCGGTCGATCGTCGCGGCCGTGAAGGACGGCATCGGTGTGTCCGTCGACGTGGAGATCGTGGAGCCGGAGTCGCTGGAGCGCTCGGTGGGCAAGATCCGCCGTGTCGTGGATCTGCGCCCGCGTTAGCGCTCAAGGCGCCGATGTCCGTCCTCACGGCACCGGCCGGGCACCCGGCGCCGGTGCATGGACATGCGTGGCAGCCGCGCGGAGAAGGACGCCCTGCGCGGCGGGGCCGGCGTGGTGTTCGGGGGCGATCCGGACGGTCGTCCGCAAGCCGCACGGCCACGTGGAGGCGGGCGCCGACGATGTGGCCGTGCAGGTGATCGGCGTCGGACCGGGCCAGTCCGCGCTGCCGCACTGGCGGTCGCCGGCCGACACACCGCCGCCGTCGAAGCGTCCGGCTAGCCGCTGAAGCGGTCCCGCAGCTCGCGCTTGAGGATCTTCCCGCTGGCGTTGCGCGGCAACCGGTCCACGAACAGCACCCGCTTGGGGGCCTTGAAGGCCGCGAGCCTCTCCTTCACGTGGGCGATCAGCCGGTCCTCCGTCACCTCGCCGCGCGGCACGACGACCGCCGTGACGGCCTCGACCCACCGCTCGTCGGGCAGGCCGATCACGGCGGCCTCCGCCACGGCCTCGTGAGCGTACAGGGCGTCCTCGATCTGGCGGGAGGCGACCAGCACCCCACCGGAGTTGATGACGTCCTTCACCCGGTCGACGATGGTGAGGTAGCCGTCGGAGTCGCGCACCGCGAGGTCGCCCGAGTGGAACCAGCCGTCCCGGAACGCCTCGGCGGTCTCCTCGGGCTTGTCCCAGTAGCCCTCGCACAACTGGGGTGAACGGTAGACGATTTCGCCCGGCGTGCCGTCGGGGACGTCCTCGCCCTTGTCGTCCACGACCCGGGCGTCCACGAACAGCACGGTCCGGCCGCACGAGTCCAGCCGGCCCTCGTGCTCGTCGGGGCCGAGCACGGTGGCGAGCGGGCCGATCTCGCTCTGTCCGAAACAGTTGTAGAAGGCGAGCCCCGGCAGGCGGTCCCGCAGCCGCTCCAGCACCGGCACGGGCATGATGGACGCGCCGTAGTAGGCCTTGCGCAGGCCGCCGAGGTCGCGCCTCGCGAAGTCGGGCCGGTCGGCGAGGCCGATCCACACCGTGGGGGGCGCGAAGAGGCTGTCCACGCGGCCCGCTTCGATGAGATCGAAGAGCCGGTCCCCGTCCGGCGCGTCCAGGATGATGTTGGTCGCGCCGACCGCGAGGTACGGCAGCAGGAACACGTGCATCTGCGCGGAGTGGTACAGCGGCAGCGCGTGCACCGGCCGGTCGCCGGCGCTCAGGTCGAGGGCCGTGATGGCGCTCAAGTACTCGTGCACCAAGGCCCGATGGGTCATCATCGCGCCCTTGGGCAGAGCGGTCGTGCCGGAGGTGTACAGCAGTTGCGCCAGGTCCTCGGTGCGAGGCTCGGGCCCGTCGTACGACGGTGCGTCCGGGAGCCGGGCGAGGAGCGAGCCCTCGGTGTCCCGCAACGGCAGTACACGGACGCCCCGCGGAAGGCGACCGGCGAGGTCCGGGTCCGCGAGCACCAGCGTGCTGCCCGACTGGCCGACGAGGTACGCCAGATCGTCCCCGGTGAGGTTCTGGTTGACCGGCACGTGGACCAGGCCCGCTCGGGCGCAGGCCAGGAACCCGATCAGGTAGGCGTCGGAGTTGTGGCCGTAGGCGCCCACCCGGTCGCCCGGCGTGAGCCCCTGCGCGCGCAGGAGTGCGGCCGCGCGGGAGACGGCGTTGTCGAGTTCCTCGTACGTCCATCTGCGCTCGCCGTACTCCACCGCGACGCGCGCCGGGGTGCGCCGGGCGCTGCGCCGTAGGACTCCGTCGACCGTGCTGCCGTGTCCCTGCATCATGACAGCCGATCCTCGGGCCGCCGGACGTGCCGGTCAAGGACCCGGGGCTGCCGTCATACCGGCCGGGTGCGCCCCTCCCAGTAGGGGGCGCGCAGCCGCCTCTTGTAGAGCTTGCCGTTGGGGTCGCGGGGCATCTCGGCGATGAAGTCGACGCTCTTGGGCCGTTTGTAGCCGGCGAGCCGTTCGGCGCAGTGGTCCAGGAGGGCGGCGGTCAGGGCCGGGCCGGGTTCGTGGCCGGGGGCCGGTTCGACGACGGCCTTGACCTCCTCGCCCCAGTCGTCGTGCGGGATGCCGAAGGCGGCGGCGTCGGCGACCGCCGGGTGGGAGAGGAGCACGGACTCGATCTCGGCCGGGTAGATGTTGACCCCACCGGAGATGATCATGTCGATCTTGCGGTCCCTGAGGAAGAGATAGCCGTCCTCGTCCAGATGGCCGAGGTCGCCGACGGTGAAGAAGTCGCCGATGCGGTTCTTGCGGGTCTTCGCCTCGTCCTTGTGGTACGAGAAGCCGCCGGTGCTCATCTTCATGTAGACGGTGCCCAGCCGGCCCGGCGGGAGCCGGTTGCCGTCGTCGTCGAAAACCGCGAGTTCGCTGATCGGCCAGGCCTTGCCGACCGTGCCTGGTTTCTTCAGCCAGTCCTCGGCGGTGGCGAAGGCGCCGCCGCCCTCGCTGGCCGCGTAGTACTCCTCCACACAGTGCCCCCACCAGTCGATCATGGCTCGCTTCACATGGTCCGGGCAGGGAGCGGCGCCGTGGATGGCGTGCCGCATGGAGGAGACGTCGTAGCGGGCCTTCACCTGGTCCGGGAGGGCGAGCAGACGGTGGAACTGGGTCGGGACCATATGGGTGTGCGTGCAGCTGTGGCTGTCGATGAGACGGAGCATCTCCTGGGGCGTCCACTTGTCCATCAGCACCAGACGGTGGCCGATGTGCAGGGACGCTCCGGCGAACTGCAGGACGGCCGTGTGGTAGAGCGGCGAGCAGACCAGGTGGACGTTGCCGTCGAACGGCCTGATGCCGAAGATGCCGAGGAAGCCGCCGAGGTAGGCCTCCTCGGGCGCCTTGCCGGGCAGCGGTCGGCGGATGCCGCGCGGGCGCCCCGTCGTACCGGAGGTGTAGTTCATGACCCAGCCGAGTTCACGGTCCGAGGGCGGGGAATCCGGTCGGCCTTCGAGGAGTTGGGTGTACGGCCGGAAGCCCTCGGCCGACCCGACCGCGTAACGGTGCGTGACCGGAAGTCCCGCCTCCTCGGCCGCGGCGCGCGCGGCGGCGGCGTACCGCTCGTGCGCGATGAGCACCTTGGCGCCGGAGTCGGCGACGATCCAGGCGATCTCCGGGCCGACGAGGTGGTGGTTGACCGGGACGAGATACAGACCTGCCTGGCTGGCGGCCAGGTAAGCGGTGAGGAACTCGACGCCGTTGGGCAGGACGATCGCGAAGGCGTCGCCGCGCTCCAGTCCGGCCGCGCGCAGCCCGTGCACGAGCCGGTTGGCGGCGGAGTGCAGACGTCCGGCGGTCCACTCCTCGCCCTCGGGGGCGATCAGGACCGTGCGGTCCGGTTCCTGGGCGGCCTGCGCCCAGAAACCGGCGGGGGGTGTGCTCACGACTGGCCGCTCCTTCCGGCGATGCGGTTGATGCGGTCCACGGCCCGCTCGAAGCCGCGGGTGAGGTCGTCGAAGACGGCCTGGACGCTGCGTTCGCTGGTCATCCGGCCGACGATCTGGCCGACGGGCGTGCCGAGCAGCGGCTCGACCTCGTACTTCTGGATGCGGGAGACCGCCTCGGCGACCAGCAGGCCCTGCAGCGGCATGGGCAGGGTGCCGGGCCCGGCCGGGTCGTCCCAGGCGTCGGTCCACTCGGTACGGAGCTGACGTGCGGGCTTGCCGGTCAGGGAGCGGGAGCGCACGGTGTCCCCGGAGCCGGCGGCGAGCAGCTTGCGGGTCAGGGCGGGCGAGTGCAGGTCGGCTTCTGTGGTGGTCAGCCATATGGAGCCCAGCCACACACCCTGGGCGCCGAGGCTGAGGGCGGCAGCCACCTGCCGGCCGCTGCCGATACCGCCCGCGGCCAGCACGGGCAGCGGGTCGACGGCTTCCACGACCTCGGGGGTGAGCACCATGGAGGCGATCTCCCCGGTGTGACCGCCGGCCTCGTACCCCTGGGCCACGACGATGTCGATGGCCGCCTCCTGGTGCTTACGGGCGTGCCGGGCGCTGCCCGCGAGCGCGGCCACGAGCACGCCCCGGTCGTGGGCGCGGGCGACGACGTCGGCGGGCGGGGAGCCGAGGGCGTTGGCGAGCAGCCGGATGGGGTAGTCGAAGGCGGCGTCGAGTTGGGTGCGGGCGACCTGCTCCATCCACCCGGTGATGCGCCACCCGGACGCCTCGCCCTCGGCCAGCTCCGGCACCCCGTACTTGGCGAGGGTGTCCCGCACGAACTGCCGGTGCTCCTCGGGGATCATCACCTCGACGTCGGCCTCGGTGACGCCCTCCACCTTCTTCGCGGGCATGACCACGTCCAGCCCGTAGGGCCGGCCCCCGGCGTGCGCGTCGAGCCAGTCGAGGTCGCGCCTGAGGTCGTCGGGGGCGGTGTAGCGGACCGCGCCGAGCACGCCGAAACCGCCGGCCCGGCTGATGGCCGCGGCGACGGCGGGGAACGGCGTGAAGCCGAAGACGGCGTGCTCGACTCCCAGGTGCTTGCTCAGCTCCGTCTGCATGGGCGCAGGATGCCGCAGTCACCCGGACGACGGAAGACCGTTTCTGATACTCCGTCAGATTCTTTCGTACGTCACGCGTCCCGTTGACACACCCGGCACCTGACAGGAAAGTTTCACCACGCGGGGCAAGCCCCGAAAGATATTTTCAGGCGGGAGGCCGCACAATGACGGACGACCTGGCAGGCAGACGAGCGAGCGGGCTGACGCGGCGCCAACTCGTGGCGGGTTCGCTGGCGTCGGGCGGCGCGCTGGCCCTCGCGGCGCTGCCCGCGGGTCCGGCCGCGGCGGCGCCCGTCTCCGGTCGCCCCACCCTGCGCCACGGCACGCCCGAACGCGCCGGGCTGCTCTCCGCGCATCTGCGGCAACTCATGACGGACGCCGAGGCGTTCCTCCGCCCCTCTCCACGGCATCCCTGGTTCGCGGGCGCCGTCCTGCTCGCCGGGCGCGGCGGCACCGTGGCCCTGCACGAGCCGGTCGGGATGGCGGTGCGTTACGCCGCGTACGACGAGAAGACCGACACCGGTGTCGAGTTCCCACCCGACCGACAGCTCCCCATGACCCGGGACACCGTCTTCGACCTGGCCTCCGTCTCCAAGCTGTTCACCTCGCTCCTCGCCGTGCAGCAGATCGAGCGGGGCACGCTGGCACTGGAGGGGACGGTCGCCGCGTACCTCCCGGAGTTCGGCGCCGCCGGCAAGCAGGAGGTGACGATCCGCCAACTCCTCACGCACACCTCGGGATTCCGTGCCTGGATCCCGCTGTACAACGCGCCGACGTACGAGGAGAAGCTCCAGCTCATCTGGGACGAGGCACCGCTCGCCCCACCGGGCACCACCTATCTCTACTCGGACCTGAACCTCATCTCCCTTCAGCTGGTGCTGGAGCGGATCACGGGCCGCACCCTGGATGTCCTCCTCCGCGACGGGATCACCGCCCCGCTGGGACTGCGGCACACCCGCTACAACCCGCCCGCCTCCTGGAAGCCGGGGATCGCGGCCACCGAGGACGCGCGCAGGCCCTGGTCCGGTCTGGACCGCGGGCTGGTGTGGGGTGAGGTGCACGACGAGAACGCGTACGGCCTCGGAGGCGTGGCCGGGCACGCGGGGGTGTTCTCCTGCGCGTGGGACCTCGCGGTCCTCGGCCGTACGCTGCTCAACGGCGGTGCCTACGGCCGGACCCGTATCCTGCGGCCTGAGTCGGTGGACCTGATGTTCACCGACTTCAACACCGCCTTCCCGGGTGACGAGCACGGCCTCGGCTTCGAGCTGTACCAGCACTGGTACATGGGGGCGATGGCCACCCCGTGCACGGCTGGGCACACCGGCTTCACCGGCACCTCGCTCGTGCTCGATCCCACGACCGACTCCTTCCTGGTCGTCCTCGGCAACTCGGTGCATCCGGTGCGCACCTGGCGGTCCGGTTCCGCTCCGCGGTCCGCCGCCGGGAACAACCTGGCCCGTGCGGTACCGGTGCGCCCCGCGCGAGGCCGTACGGCCTGGTTCTCGGGCATGGGGAACGCCACCTCCGCGACGCTCACCCTCCCGGTACTGGACACCTCCCCCGGCCCGGCCCGCCTGCGGTGCGCCCTGTGGTGGGACACCGAGCCCCGGACCGACGTCCTGGTTCTTGAGTCCACCACGGACGGCGGTACGACCTGGCAGCCGGTCCCGTTCACCACCTCCCGTCACGGCGAGGACCCCCAGGACCACCCGTCGGGCACGGTCAC
This sequence comes from Streptomyces sp. NPDC006314, assembly GCF_040613075.1. Lineage (NCBI taxonomy): Bacteria > Bacillati > Actinomycetota > Actinomycetes > Kitasatosporales > Streptomycetaceae > Streptomyces > Streptomyces sp. NPDC006314. Next base: position 148,094 of record NZ_JBEXRL010000007.1, read on the forward strand.
GGGCTGGTCGGGCCGCGTCTGGCACCAGGTGACCGCGCCCCTGCGGGCCGACCGCCGGCTGACCCTGCGGTGGCGGTACACCACCGACCGGCTGTACGCCGGCCGGGGCGCGTACGTCGATGCCCTGTGCGCCGAGGCCGGCGGGAAGGTGCTGTTCGACGGGGCACGCCCGGCGGACACCGCCCGTATCACGGCCGTGGGGTGGCGGGAGTCGGCCGACTAGGGCGGACGGGGAGGGGGAGGTCAGTCCCGCTCCAGCACCGCCATCGCCGCGTTGTGTCCCGGTACCCCGCTCACCCCTCCCCCGCGGACCGCCCCCGCGCCGCACAGCAGGACGTTGGTGTGCCGGGTCTCCACGCCCCAGCGGCCCGTGTCCGGCTGGGCGTACGGCCAGGACAGGGCCCGGTGGAAGATGTGGCCGCCGGGCAGCCGCAGGTCCCGTTCGAGGTCGAGCGGGGTCTTCGCCTCGATGCAGGGGCGGCCGTCGGCGTCGGTGGCCAGGCAGTCGGCGAGCGGTTCGGCGAGGTGGGCATCGAGCTGGGCGAGGGTGGACCTCAGCAGCTCCTCGCGTACGGCGTCGTTGTCCCGGTCGAAGAGCCGGGCCGGGGTGTGCAGTCCGAAGAGGGTGAGCGTCTGGTAGCCGCGCTCGGCGAGGCCGGGGCCGAGGATGGTGGGGTCGGTCAGGGAGTGGCAGTAGATCTCCGAGGGTGGCGTGGCGGGGAGTTCACCGGCGGCGGCCTGGGCATGGGCGGTGGCCAGCTGCCGGTAGCCCTCGGCGATGTGGAAGGTGCCGGCGAAGGCCTCGCGGGGGTCTGCGTCGGGGTCGCGGAGCCTCGGGAGGCGCGTGAGCAGCATGTTGACCTTGAGCTGGGCGCCCTCGGCGGGCTCGGGCGTGGCGTCCCCGGTCAGGGCGGCCAGTGCCTGTGGGGAGGCGTTCACCAGGACATGCCGGGCGGCGGCGGCACCCTCTCCGTCGGCGGTGCGGTAGGCGACCTCGGCGGTGTGCCCGTCGGTGTCGATACGGACCGCCTCATGTCCCGTGGCGATGACCGCGCCCGCCGAGCGGGCCGCTGCGGTGAGCGCGTCGGTGAGGGCGCCCATGCCGCCGACGGGCACGTCCCAGGCACCGGTTCCGCCGCCGATGACGTGGTAGAGGAAGCAGCGGTTCTGGGCGAGGGAGGGGTCGTGGGCACCGGCGAAGGTACCGATCAGCGCGTCGGTGAGGACGACCCCCCGGATCAGGTCGTCGCTGAACGTCTCCTCGACGGCGACACCGATCGGCTCCTCGAACAGCACCCGCCAGGCGGTGTCGTCGTCGATGCGGCGGCGCAGCTCGTCCCGGGTCGGCAGGGGCTCGGTGAGCGTCGGGAAGACCCGCTGGGCGACCCGGCCGGTCATGCCGTAGAAGCGCTTCCAGGCCGCGTACTCGCGCTGGCCGCCGGTCAGCCGGGCGAAGGCCTGCCGGGTGCGCTGCTCGCCACCGCCGACGAGGAGTCCGGTCGGCCGGCCCTCCCGCTCCACGGGGGTGTACGAGGAGATGGTGCGGGCGCGGACGCGGAAGTCCAGTCCGAGGTCGCGCACGATCTTCTGCGGGAGCAGGCTGACCAGGTACGAGTAGCGCGACAGACGGGCGTCGACACCGGCGAACGGGCGGGTGGAGACGGCGGCGCCGCCCGTGTGGTCCAGCCGTTCCAGTACCAGCACGGAGCGGCCGGCCCGCGCCAGGTAGGCGGCGGCGGCCAGGCCGTTGTGGCCGCCGCCGACGATGACGGCGTCGTAGGCGCGGGTTCCCTCGTTGGCAGTCATGGTTCTTCGTAACACGTGCTGATCCACGGCGGCCAGATGCGGGTACGGGAAGTGATCGCACGGGAAGTGATCGCACGATCGGGCTCCGCCGGATGCCCGCCGCCGGGTGGATCACCGCGGCCCGTCGGTACGGCTCCCCGGCCTCCGTGCCGCGGCCGAGGTGCTCCTTGCGGCCGGCGAGGGTGTCGTTGCGGCCTGTCGTCCGACCTTGTACGGTGCGGGACGCACGCCCGGGCCGAGCCTCGCCATCGCGCGCAGGATGTGTTTCGGCGGAAGCTGCCAGCGCACCCGTGCGGGAACGCGTCGCAACAGGGCACCCGTGGTCCGGAGTCGGCGGGTGACGACGGCGGGTGGCGGGGCGGGTCTGCCGTACAACTGATGGGCGTACGGCGGCAGGGCGGCGTACGCCAGGTGCGCCACGCGCCGCCACAGCACCTCGCGCGCCGGGACGAGGAGGGGGTGCGTCGGCGGCCGGAGCAGAAAGCCGTCCACCTCCTGTGCCTCGTCGCCTGCGGCGAGTTCGGGCCGCACCCGCTCGAAGTACGCGGCGAGTTCCGCCCGGTCGGCCGGTACCGCGCCGGGCTCGAGGCCCACCAGGCGGGCGCTGACCCGGTGTTCGGCGATGTACCGGTCGGCCTGGGCGTCGCTGAGCGGAAAGCCGGAGCGGCGCAGAACGTGCAGATAGGAGTCGATCTCCGCGCAGTGCACCCACAGCAGCAGCTCGGGCTCGTCCACGCCGTAGCGCTCACCGGTGTCCGGATCGGTCGCCGTCAGCATGCTGTGGATCTTCCGCACCCGGGCGCCCGCGCGTTCGGCGGCCTCGGTCGTGCCGTACGTCGTCGTGCCGACGAAGTCCGCCGTGCGCATCAGCCGGCCCCAGGCGTCGCGGCGGAAGTCCGAGTTCTGGATCACGCCGCGGACCGCGCGCGGGTGCAGCGCCTGGAGATAGAGCGCGCGGATGCCGGCGACCCACATCATCGGGTCGCCGTGCATCTGCCAGGTCACGGAGTTCGGTGTGAAGAGCCCGGGGTCGCCCGTGCCCGAAGGTGTGACCACAGCCATGGTTGTCACCTCTTGTCACCACCGACCCGCGCTTTGCCAACAGCGGCAGCATCCCGCTGCCCAGCCACCGAGCTTTCTCGGCACATCGGTACACGCCGACGGCTCCCAGTGCACGGTGTCCTCCGCACCGGCGACCCTGACCGCACGCATCGAGGCGCCGCTCTGCCATGAGTGCTGCCCGGATCGGCAGTGGGTCATTCACTCGAAGGTGAAGCGGTCGCGCGGGAACCAGGTGCCGACGAGGCACAGGAGCGACAGGCCCGGCTCCCGTGTGGGGGGCCGCTGGGCCGTGTCCTCGTGATCGGTCGAGGCGACGGCGAGCACTCTGTACTCCCCGGCGTGGCAGGGCCTCCGCCCGTGCTGCCGCCCGGGCGAGTACGTCGCCGCCATTCCGGGGCCCGCGGCTCCGTGGGAATCGTGTCGGGGCCGTGCGATGCCGGTCGCCGCGCGGCCTCGCCCGACGACCGGCATCCACAGCGGGCCTCCGGCTGCCATCGCGCCGGTTCACGCCCGTGGCGGACGTTCGTCCGCACGACTGTGAGCGGTGCCTGTCATCGACCGCTCCCATCGTCCACCCGGCCACCGCTCCGAGGGACGGTCGGCGGGTTTCTGAACGCCAGCCCTCGGTCAGGGCTCCGCACGGCCACGGCCATGGTCGGCGGCGTACGCGGCGAACACCTCCGCCGGCGTTCCGCTTGTATGGAGGAAACGCTGGTCGAGGATGGCGGCGAGGTCCTCCAGGGCACCGGCGAGCAGGTCACCGGCCAGCCTCACCTCCGGCCGCTCGGCTGTCTGCCCGCACTGGGCGAGGGTGGACGCGAAGCCGACCGTGGCCGCCAGCGACGAGTGGTCCTCGCCGTCGTGGAAGTAATAGGCCTCGGCGTACTGCGTGAAGTCGATACGGACGCGTACGACTTCGGTGACCAGGCTGTCCAGCAGCACAGCCCCCGCGGTGCAGTCGATCTGTCCAGGTGCCGGATCCGAGTCGCGCAGCAGCGCCAGCCGGATGGCCAGGACCCTCCTGCGGGTCAGCGCCGGATAGATCTCCAGAACCCAGGAGACGGTGGCTGTCAGGAGGGCGAAACCGACCAGAGCCTCCAGTGGCGAGACCACGCGGAGCCAGCCCTCGCCCGGCGCGATGTCCCCCAGCCCGAGGGTGGCCACCGTGACCAGCGACAGGTACATGGAATCGAGCAGCGCCGGCTCCTGGGCCGCCTGTGATCCGGGCGAGAAGGTGAACGCACCGGGCATGTGGGGCCAGTAGACGATGGCCCAGCCCAGGACGATGGAGACGGTCCACGTGCCCACCACCGTGACCATGGCGAGCGGCCCGACAAGGCCGACCACGCGCCTGCGCGCGCGGAAGCGTCGGGCCAGTCGCCACAGCCCGGTCATGACGAGGCGGCTCAGGCCACCGTGGCGGGTGGGATGCCAGAGTGTGTGGAACAGGTCCCTCAAGGTGACCATGACGAGCCCGGCACCGACCAGCGAGACCAGCCACTTCATTCACGACTCCCACGGCCCTGTCACCCAGAAGCGGAATCCCCGCTTCTGGAGCTTACGATCTGTCCACGGCCGGAGCCGCACAGGAACGGCCGGCTCGGCGCGGACCGGCGGAGCAGCCGTCCTGGCGGACCACCGGGAGATGACGCTGTCAAGGCGCGGGCTGAGTCAGGGCCCGTCACTGGTGCTGTTTCGCAAGACGGTCAGTCGGCGGCGGTATTCGTGGGCTTTCCAATGAGCCGGGCCCGGTGGGCCAGGCCCGGGTCACCGATCCTGGCTGCGCACGATCACGACCGGGCAGCTCGCATGCTGCGACACGTGCTGACTCACGGAGCCGAGCAGGGCGCGCGCGAACCCACCCCGGCCCCGGCTGCCGACGACCAGGACCTCGGCTCCTTCCGCGGCTCTCAGCAGAACGTCCGCGGGATTGCCGTGCACCACGTGGGTCCGGACCGAGCCGGCCGTGTCCGCGCCGAGCACGTCGGTCAGCTCCTGGCTCATCTTCTGGCGGGTCTCGTCCTCGTCGACGTCCATGTCCACGGCGGGCCCCGACCAGCCGTACAGTCCCGGCAACTCCCACACGGCGACCGCGTGCACGGTGCCGCCGATCAGGCCCGCGTACCGCACGGCCCAGTGCAGAGCCTCGTACGAGGACCGCGACCCGTCGAGGCCGACCACGACCTTCAGCTCGGAGACATCCCTGTTCATGCGTCCCACCTCTTCTCCGGTGTGTGCGCCCACCTGGCCGGGCCGCCCCTGTTCTCCACGCTGCGGGACGCATCGCCGCACCGCCAGAGAAGAGCGTCCGGCGGCATGACGGACGCCGCTGCCGTCAGAGCCCATAGCGTGTCGCCCAGCCGGACTCCACGCGTTCCCACTCACGGCTCCACTGGGCCGGGCGCCGGCGGTCGACGGTGCAGCCATGGCGCCACGGGCGTCCAGCCCCACGGTCGCGGCGGGCATGCGCGTCATGGCTGTACACCGTCTGTCCGGCACCCCACGCCGTCAACGGCAGCAGCACGACGGCGACGGCCGTCAGGAGTGCCCGAAGTGCCGGTCCACCGGCCGTTCCGGGGGCTCCGGGCACCGCCGGGGTTCCGCGGAGCGCGCTTACCGGACGAGCCTGAGGCGGGCCGGTGTCCGGGAGGACGCGGTGTCCGCATGCACGGCCCTCCGCTCGCGAGTCGTCGGTTCCGTGTGCTCTCTCACCGTGCCGCGCCGGCAGACCCACCGGGCAGGAGCCCCACGGTCCTCCTGAGCGCCGTTCGGCCCCACGGGTCCGGGTGCCCTCGGGAGTGAGGCCGGGCCACCGGGCCGGGTGCCCTCGGGGAGTGATGCCGGGTCATCGCCGACCGCCTCGGCATCGAACAGGCCCGATCTCCCGGGGCCGTCGCGGCTGCCTGTCGGGGGCAGGGAGCCCAGGCGACGGGACTGTGGACGGCGGGAATGAACAAACGAATCGGAGTCGACCCGAGACCGAAGGCCAGTGGTTGCGTTCGTATGCATGCCGTACCGGAGGCGGCGGCACGGTCGGTCACCGTCCACCGGTCATGTCGCTTTTTCGTCCCGCACGACGGCGACGGGACAGTGCGCGTGGTGCAGCAGTGCCTGGCTGACCGAGCCCAGCACCAGCCCCTTGAAGCCACCGCGCCCCCGGGTACCGACCACAACCAGCTGTGCGTCGCGGCTGGCCTCGATCAGGGCCGGGCGGATCCGGGAGTGGACCAGCCGCCGCTCCACGCTGACCAGGGGACGGGACCGCTGCCAAGGGCTCAGCGTCTCGTCCAGCGCACGCTGCTCCTGCTCGCGGAGCCGTTCGGCGTCCGCCACCACGTTCAGCGGATCGACCGGCCCCTCGGAGGCCGGCTCGCTCCAGGTGTTCCAGACATGCAGCGCCACCAGGTCCGCGCCGCGCAGCGCTGCCTCGGCGAAAGCGAACTCGACGGCCGGCTCGCCGGCCGGTGAGCCGTCGACCGCCAGCAGCAAGGGTCCACACGGGTTCTCTCGGCCGCGTACCACCAGCACCGGGCAGCGGCCGTACGCGGCCAGGTGTGCGGCGGTCGAGCCGAGCAGGAGGCTGCCGAACGCGCCCAGTCCGCGGCTGCCGACCACCAGGAGCGAGGCGGTGCGCGACTCGATTTCCAGCACGATCAGCGGCTCACCGACGGTGACTTCTCGCGTGACCTCGATATGCGGGGCGACTTCGCGGGCCCTCTGTTCGGCCTTGGCCAGTGTGCCGTCGACCAGCTCGCGCACGCCTGCCATGGCCGGATTCCAGGGGGGTCCTCCGGGCGGCAGGTGCATCGACGGCCATCCGAAGGCGTGCACCAGACGCAGTCCCACGCCGCGCAGCCCCGCCTCGTGTGCGGCGGCCCCCACCGCTTCCAGGCTCGACGCGGAGCCGTCCACTCCCACAGCGACCGGGTTCTCCATGACACACCTCGTCAGGGCTTCACTCGCGGTGCAGCACCACTTTGCCGACGGCCTCGTGGCCGGGGACCGTCCCGACCTCCACGGTCACCGCCGCGGTACTCCCGGGCAACACGGTCACCGTCCACCTCAGTCCGGCTCCATGTACGGGCGGCGGAAGACCGGGGCCTGTCCGGTCCCCCACGGCCGTACGGCGGTCAACGCCCGGGCGACCGCGGACTCCAACGCGCCACTGGTGTCGACCGGGACGGCTTCCGGCCACGGCGGTTCCCTTGCCGCCATGGCGGTGGCGATGTCGGGGCCGGCGTCGGAGACGCCGGAGGCCCGCGTGCTCAGGCGGGCCGCTGACACGTCGCCCGGCACATGGCAGTGCAGGGCCACCAGGTCGGCGCTGGTGCGTTCGGCCACGCGCAGAGCCGCCTCACGCTGTCCGGCATCGGACCAGGTGGCGTCGAGGACGACGGACTCGCCGGAGGACAGCAGAGCCGTTGCGCGGTGAAGCAGGGCGGCATAGGTCCGGGCCGTCCACCCGGGCGTGTACAGCCCCTCGCCGTAGCCTGCCGCCGCGGAGTGCTCGGCGGGGATGCCCGCCAGCTCCTTACGGATCCGGTCGCTGCTGAGCAGGGTGACCCCCAGCCGGTCGGCCAGCGCTCCGGCGAGAGTGGACTTGCCGCTGCCCGGCAGTCCGCCGACGAGGGTGAGGCAGACGGCGGAGGTGCGCAGGTGGCGCAGTGCCGCCGAGGCCAGCCGCCGTGACGCCGCGTCCGCGCCGGGAGCGCCCTGCCGAGCCTGGATGACGGAGACCTTGGCGCGGACGAACGCGCGGTAGGCGACGTAGTGGTGCCACAGTGACGGAGGCGCGGGATCGGCGGAGTACTCGCCGTACTCGGCGAGGAAGTACGCCGCGGCCTCCGGAGCACCGAGCTGTTCCAGGTCCATGGCGAGGAAGGCGGCGTCGTCCAGGCCGTCGACATACCGAAGATGGTCGTCGAACTCCAGGCAGTCCAGGACACGAGGGCCGTCGTCCAGGCAGAAGATGTCCTCGGCGAGCAGGTCTCCGTGGCCGTCGACCACCCGTCCCTGCTCGATGCGGGCGTCGAACAACCGCTCGCGACCGGCGAGATAGCGACGCACCAGCCGCTCGATCTCCGTCAGTTCATCGGGCACGAAGCCTTCGGCGGCCAGCGCGGACATCTGGGCGAAACTGGCCTCCCAACGAGACGACAGCGCGTCCCGTGTGCCCTGCTCATCCACGTCGCGGCCACGGGGCGCCTCTGCGTGCCACGCGGCGAGGTGCCGGGCGACGGCTCGGAGGACGTCGTCGACGGCGGCCCCTTCCCGTACGAGGTGGGAGAGGCGGCGGTCTTCCGGCATGCGGCGCATCACCACGAGTGGTTCAGGCGTCTGCGCGTCCGGGCTGCGGAGCTCGCCCAGGCCTAGGTAGACGTCGGGGGCGAACCGGCGGTTGAGGGTGACTTCGCGCTCGCACGCGGCCCGTCGGGCCGTCTCCGTGGTGTAGTCCAGGAATCCGAGGTCGACCGGTTTCTTGAGCTTGTAGACGTGGTCGCCGGCGAAGAACAGGACCGCGGTGTGCGTCTCGCACACCGCTGCGGGGGGCAGCGGCTCGCCGTGCGCGGAGGCGTCGCCGTGAGGCACCGGCCGCGAGTGCACCGGCGTCCCGCGGGGGTCGGGCTCAGTCATGAGGAACGACCGCGAGGGGACAGCGCCCGCGAGGAACGGCAGCCTGCGCCACCGGACCCAGGGGAGGCGCCGAACCACGACGGTGCCGGTGCCGGCGCCGGCTCACGATCAGCGGTGCGGCGCCCCCGGCGGCCTGTACGGCGGCATGGGCGGAACTCTCGAGACGGATGTCGCCAGAGGTTCCCTGACGTTTCAGGGCCACGACCACACGGCTCGCGTGCATCGGGGGCGTTCCCTTCTCATGGGGTTCGGCGGGCGCCAGCACCACGGGCCGCTCGCCCCGCGCCACGACGGGCGTGGTGTTCTGGCGTTTCTCGGCCTTGTGGGCGGCCCATCGGGCGGCGGCCAGACGTTCGGGCAAGCCGTCGGGGCCCACGGTGATGACTGGTCGCATGGCGGCCGCCTCTCTCAAGAAGCTGGACACGACGGTTCGGACGTCGTCTGCATGCCGGGAGTGGTGCGTTCCCTCAATTCGAGGATCACCCCCATCCCGTCCGCGGCGCATGTGGAGCTGTGGACGAGGGACCGGAGGGGTGGCATCCGGCATGAGAGGAGACCGGGGCGCGGCGAGTCCCCTCGTGGTCGGCGTCGACTGACCCGAGGCGAGCCTGGAGGCGGTCGACTGGGCTGTAGTCGGTCCGGTAGGGCGTGCCGCTCCGCCTCCTGCACGCGGCGGCCGGTGAGCAGGAAGCGTCCGACGTGATCGGCGTTGCCGCGGCGGGTGTCCTCGTGCATCACCGCGCTGGACACACCCGCACCGCGGGAGCGCCCTCACTGGCACCCAGAGGGCTCGGGGACCTCGCCGACATGCTCCTGGGCCCGGTCGGCCTCGCCGTGGCGGAACGGGCCGACTGCCCGGTCTCATGGTTTCGCGGAGGCGCCGGCGCAGGTGCTCGGCCTTTCCGAAGCTCCTCGGTTCCCTCCCCCGGCCACACAACCAGTCGCACCGCCGGCCACCTCGCGAACCGCCGGCCACCTCGCGAACGGGAGACTCTCGCCCCGTGCGGCGATGTCTCCCGCGTGGCAGGTTGGACACAGCACCATTCAGAGGAGAGGGCGGCGATCATGCGAGCTCACCTCGGCGACCAACTGGTCATCGAAAGTCCGGCGACCGGCACCGCGAGGCGTGACGGTGAGATCGTCGGGCTGCACCACGAGGACGGAACACCTCCCTACGAGGTGCGCTGGTCGGACACGGACGAAGTGACGCTCGTCTTTCCCGGGCCCGACGCACACATCCGCCATCCCGAGTACGAACAGCCAGGGATCACGCGCGCCGCAGAGCCGGACACGGGCCAGGCGGAAGCCGTGCCCACGGCTGCCCCATCGGCCGGGGCTCCCAACCCCGGCGACATCGGCCGGCGGGTGGCCCTCGAACGCCGGAGACAGGGGCTCAGCCGTGAGGAGGCAGCCGGCCGCGCCCGGATGTCACCCGACTACCTCGCCTACCTGGAGGAACAGCCCGCCGACCCGACCTCGGCGTCCCTCGTCAGGCTGGCCGACGCGCTGGGCACCACGGTCACCGCTCTACGCGGAGGAGGCATCGATCTCCCGCCCGGTCAGGGTTACGCACTGCTGCACCCTCAGCTGCGGGACCTCGGCCCGCACGAATGCCGCACCCTGCTCTCCACGCACGGCGTGGGGCGCGTCGCGGTGTCGGCGTCCGACGGCCGTCCGGCGGTCGTCCCGGTCAATTACGAGGTGGTCGATGACGCCATCGTGTTCCGGACCACGCCCCACTCCGTGGCCGCGGCCGCCGTGGGAACCGAGGTCGCCTTCGAGGTCGACCACGTGGACGACGCGCTGAGCCAGGGCTGGAGCGTGCTCGCCGTCGGCCCCGCCGGCGTGGTGACGGAGCCCGAGGCCGTGCGCAGGCTCACCCAGCAGGCGCACACCACGCCGTGGGCAGGCGGTGAGCGTGAGATGTGGGTGTCGATCCGGCCTGCGAGCCTCACGGGCCGTCGGATCACTCCGGCTGATCAGTAGACACGGTTCAGGGCGCCCTGCGCCGCGCTTGCCCGCATCCGGCTCTGTGCCGCCCAAAGGACGGCCGACGGGCGCCGCCCGTGCGGAAGTCATCCCGCACCGGCACACCCTGGATCCGAAGTGACACAGGCACGGGTGTCTCCGGCCCGGCCGCACGGCAGCAGGGGCCACCGCCGAGCCACCCGCCGGGAGGCGGGCTCGCGGGCACCTCGTGACGCTGACCTGGTCTCCTGCCTCGGCGCTGCCGAAGCGGCCAGAGGTTCCGTTGGGGCAAGGGCTTGCGACCGCCGGGCCAGGACTTGCGGTGCGGCTTCGGCTGCCGGCTGCGCTGCTGATCGGCTACCGCTGCCCCCGTGAAGGCCGGTGCCGACTGCAGACGATGGTCGCAGAAGGCTAACGCCGCACCCTCGGCATCCCCAGACCGATCCAGGAGATGATCTCGCGCTGGATCTCGTTGTTGCCGCCGCCGAACGTGAAGATGACCGCCGAGCGGTAGCCGCGTTCCAGTTCGCCGTGCAGGACGGCGCCCGCGGAGCCCTCCTTGAGGGGTCCGGCCGCGGCGACGATCTCCATGAGCCAGGCGTAGGAGTCCCGGCGGGCCTCGGAGCCGTAGACCTTGACGGCGGAGGCGTCCTGCGGGGTGAGCGTGCCGTCCTGGACGGCGGAGACCATCCGCCAGTTGAGGAGCTTCAGCGCGTCGAGCCGGATGTGGGTGCGGGCGAGCAGCCTGCGCACCCAGGGCAGGTCGGCCACCCGGCGCCCGTCGGCGAGCTTGGTCTCCCGTGTCCAGCGCTGTACGTCGTGCAGGGCGCGGATGGCCATGGTGCCGTGCGCGGCCAGGGTGACGCGCTCGTGGTTGAGCTGGTTGGTGATCAGCCGCCAGCCCTGGTTCTCCTCGCCGACGCGGCGGGAGACGGGGACGCGGACGTTCTCGTAGTAGCTCGCGGTGGTGTCGTGGGAGGCGAGGGTGGTGATGACCGTGCAGGTGTAGCCGGGGTCGGAGGTCGGCACCAGAAGCATGGTGATGCCCTGGTGCGCAGGCGCCTCGGGGTCGGTGCGCACGGCCAGCCACACCCAGTCCGCGGTGTCCCCGTTGGTCGTCCAGATCTTCTGTCCGTTGACGACGTACCGGTCGCCGTCGCGTACCGCCCGGGTCTTGAGAGAGGCGAGGTCGGTGCCTGCGTCGGACTCGCTGTAACCGATCGCGAAGTCGATCTCACCGGAGAGGATGCGCGGCAGGAAGTACGCCTTCTGCTCCTGCGTGCCGAACCGCATGAGCGTCGGGCCGACGGTGTTCAGGGCCATCAGGGGCAGCGGTACGCCGGCCTGCGCGGCCTCGTCGAAGAAGATGAACTGCTCCATCGCCGTCATCCCGCGCCCGCCGTACTCCGTGGGCCAGCCGACACCGAGCCAGCCGTCCGCGCCGAGCCGGCGGATGGTGTCGCGGTAGAACCGCTTCCGCGCGACCGGGTCGGCGTAGCGGGCGTAGGCGTTGTCCGGGACCAGCTGGGCGAAGTAGGCGCGCAGGTCGGCGCGCAGTCGCTGCTGCTCGGGCGTGTGATCGAGATGCACGGCGCCTCCAGGCTCCCCAAGGGCGGTCCTGCCGGCGCACACCGTAGAACGTGTTTCAGAAATTGGGAATGGCGCGCCCCTGGCGAATTCGGCGGCCGGTGCTGCGCGCCGAGTCACGCGAGGGGTGTCACCGGAGGCTGTCCAGGAAGTTCGAGCAGGCGTCCGCGCAGGCCCGGCAGGCCGCTGCCGCCGGCTCGGCGCCGGGGTACGCGTCAAAGGTGCGGGCGCATTCGAGGCATACCGAGCGGCACCATTCCAGGCGGACCCTGATGCCCTCCTCGTCCTGACTGTTCTCCTCGCACAGCACGCGGCAGGTGGCGTCGCACACCTCGGCGCACATGATGCCGAGCCGGCGCACGCGCTCCTGGCGCTCGGTGCCGTCCGGGTCGACGAGACTCGCGCGGACCGCACAGGCCCGGGCGCACTCGGTACAGGCCTGGGCGCAGGTGAAGCGATCCTCCAGGAACCGGTAGAGCTGCTGCTCTGAGGCCGACGGTGTCACTCCGTGCGGGTAGCCGGGGCGGGGAGCCGCAAACCACTGTCACCGGCCGGGAAAGGCGGCGGAGGGCGCCTGGTCGGACCGACAGGAGATGTCGTCGCGGTCCGACCCAGGCGCGGTCACGGATGTGGTCCGATTCATCCCCTTATGGGGGGGTATTCGGGCTCTATGAGTACCGTATCGATGCAGTTGGCCGCAGCGAGCGGCCTGATGAGCCTTGCGCTGTTCATCGTGGCCGTCGGTCTGCTCGCGCTGCTCGCCGGTGGTTTCTGGATGAATTCCCGTGTCAAGTACCGCGAGCCTCCTCGTCCGCGACCCGAGGAGCAGCCTCAGCTGCCCATGGAGGGGCCGGTGCGCGAGGTCCGGCAGAACAGGGAGTCCCAGGACGTCCCCCAGACCCCCAAGGGCGGTCGCCCGCTCACCCCGTACGAACTGAGCAACATGGACTCCCGGCCGAGTGAGTCCAAGGACCGCCCGCGCTGGAGCAAGGGGTCCAGCGGCTCGTTCGGCGGAGGCGGACTGGGCGCCCACTGAGTTCGGACGACCGAGCCGGCCGCGCCGCGACACCCGGTCACCGGCCCGCGCCGGACCGCCGGACGTCCCTAGGAACCCTTCCTGGCGGCGTCCAGGCGGCCGACGCGGGCCACGTTCCGCACATCGTCGGGGTCCTGGCTGGGCTCGGCGGCGAACCAGGCGTCGAGAATCTCCTTCAGCACCGGTTCCGAGGTCAGCCGCAGGCTGAGCGCCAGCACGTTGGCGTCGTTCCAGCGGCGGGCGCCGTCCGCCGTGGTGGCGTCCGTGCACAGGGCGGCGCGTACGCCCGGCACCTTGTTGGCCGCGATGGACGCGCCCGTACCGGTCCAGCAGCACACCACCGCCTGCTCGGCCAGGCCCTCGGCGACGTCCCGGGCGGCCGCCTCCGAGCAGACCGCCCACTGCGCGTCGGCCCCGGGCCGCAGCGCCCCGTGCGCGCGCACCTCGTGCCCACGATGCCGCAGCTCCGTCACGAGGAGGCGCGCCATGCGTTCGTCCATGTCGGAGGAGACGGAGATCCGCATACCGCGGAGCCTAGCGCGTGCCACGCGGCGGCGGGCCACCGACATGGAACGGTCCCGGAAGCGCTGCTGCCGCCTCCGGGACCGTTCGGCCGTTCACCGGTCGGGCCGTGGTCATCGGGCTGGGGCGTGGGGCAGGGATGGCCGGGCCGTGGTCAGGGATGGTCGGGCCGCTGCGCCGGAGGCACCCCGCCGCCCTGCCCCCCGCCCTTCTCGCCCTTGTCCGTGCCGTGCGGGCGGGCACCCGCGTTGCCGCCGGTCTGGCGGGCCTTGAGTTCGCCGCTGTCCTGCGGGCTGGAGCCTCCCTTGTCACTGCGCCGCTGTTCGGGCTGCTGCGGATTGGACATGCCGGACTCCCTCCGGGTGGTGCGTGATCCCTGCGGGGTACGGGTTCCCGCGGGGTACGGGTTCCCAGGGATGCGCGGGTGACGCGCACCGCGGGCGGATCACCTCATGGGGCGGAGCGGGTCAGCACCTGGTGGAGGTGTTCGAGGGCGTCGAGAAGCACCGAGCGGTGGTACCAGCTCAACCATGCCGCCGTGTCGGAGGCCAGCAGGCCCAAGGCCTCCGCCTGGGCGGCGTCCGGCCGGTGGCCGGCGTGGGGCCAGTGCAGGGTGATCACACCGGTGCAGGAACCGGCCGCGGACAGGACGGGGATGCACTGCAGCGCGTGCGTGCCGGTGGCCAGCAGGAGGCGCCGGCACTCGTCGGAGAGCATTGGGTCGGCGCCCACGTCGGGCACGCTCACCCTGCGCCCCCGCGTCCGGGCGACCGCGTCGGCCGTGCCGTCGTCCCGGCCGCACACGAGGTGGTCGAGGAACGTTTCCGCACAGCCGTGGTGGCTCTCCAGCACCAGCGTGCCCACGGCGGGGTCCACGGACTGCACATAGCCGGCGGGCGCCCGTCCGATGGCCAGCGCCTCGCGCAGCACGGCGTCGGTCATCTGCCGCCGGTAGCGCGGGTCCCGGCCGCCCCTGCCCAGGAGCCGCAGCTGCGGCACGGGCAGGGAGCGGCGGCCCGGGAACCACACCGCGCCGTCCGGGGGCCTGGCCACCACCACGGCGGAGACGAGGACGCGCAGCGGTACGTTGAACCGTTGCGAGGCCTCGCGCAGCGCCCGGAAGGCACTGCCCGAGTCCGGCAGGCCGTACCGGACCATCAGCGCGCCCTGCGCCATGCCGATCACCGGGGCGGTGCGTACCCGGGCGCGCAGGGCGCGGACCTCCATGAGCAGGTCCTCGTACGAGGGCCGCAGCGGGTCCGCCATCTGCGACCGCCAGGCGGGCAGCTCCTCCACCCGGGCGGCGGTACGGGCCAGTTCCCGCAGCGCCTCGTCAAGAGTGGCGTACAACTGGACGCCGTCCAGGCGGGCGAGGTGCACCGCCTCGCGCACTCCGGGCCGGGCCCGGACGATGATCAGGTCCGGGCGTCCGGTGCGTGCCCGGGTCGTCTCGCTCAGCGCGCGCAGTACGGCGGCGCCGCCGAGCTGCACATGCGCCATGTCGAGGACGGGCCGCAGTCCGGCGCGGTCGGCCTGGTCCAGGTGGCCGCGCAGCTCCTCCGACCAGGCCTCGGCTCCCTGGGCGTCGAGGGTGCCGGACATGCGCAGGAGCAGGGCGCCCTCGGCGGGTAGTCCCTCGACGACGGAGGACTCGATGACGAGGGGGGCCGGTGCGCCGGGGCGGTCGGAAGGGGCTTTCATGGCATCACCCAGACAAGACGTCACAAAAAACTCGATCGGCCTCTTTGTGACCACCTTGCACGGTAGGTGACCGACGCTCAACCGCGCCATCCACCGCGCCGGGCGCGCGAGCCGCCCCTGCCCGCGTCAGCCGGGCCGCCGGTTTCCGCTGGTGCCCGTCCCGGACTCCAGCGTGTGCAGGGCCGAGGCCATCGTGGCATGCACCTGCACGCCCGGCAGGCCGGCCGTCCGCAGCGCCTCCCGCACGTGGGGTCTCGGCTGTACGACGGGCAGGGCGCGGCCGGAGCAGGCGAGGGAGCCGGTCGCCCGGTCCAGGGAACCTACGGCGGCCGCGCAGGCGAGGTACACCTCGGTCAGGTCCAGGACGGGGTGTTCCGCGGCCTCGTCGGCGTGCGCGATGTGCTCGGCGAGCGCCTCGGTGAACTCCACGGCGTTGCAGGCGTCGACCGTGCCCCGTGCTTTCAGGACGCTGATCCCCCCGACCTGCGGGCGGTGCTCGTGCACGGTCTGCAGGAGCAGCGGGGCCGGGCCGCCGGGACGGACGCGGACGGGGAACAGCTGATCGTTCTCCATGGGGACCGGGCTTCCTGCGGGGGAAAGGTCAGCCGGCCGCGTCTTGACCGGGGGCATCACTGTGCCCCGGGCGTGTGCGCGACGCAACGACTCCACCCGGGCGTGTCGGGGCCGGACCGGCGCCGCCCTCCCGGCTCGTGCGCCAGTCGGCACATACCCCGCGGAACTCAGCCGACGTACCGCCGTGCGGGTGAGGTTCTGCGTGCCCGCTCCAGTTCGGCCAGCCGGCGTTCCAGCTCCGGCGGCACCGGGTCGCGCTGACGCAGTACCCAGGGCAGTCCGGCGGTGGCGTGCACGAACGCGCGTGCGGAGGCGGCGTCGCGGGGCACGGTGCGGATCAGATGCCCGGTACGGCGCAGGGCCGGGAGCAGCGGGCGGCGCAGCCAGGTGAACCACAGCGTGTTGCGCAGTCCGAGGACGCGGCGGGCCGTGCTGTCGCGCAGCCGGGAGGCGTGGTGGTGGACGGTGAGCTCCTCCGCGTAGGCGAGCCACCAGCCCTGCCGCAGCAGGTCGCAGGCGAGCAGTTCCTCCTCGCCGCCGAGCCAGAGTCCGGGGTGGAAGCCGCCGCCGGCGCGGAAGGCCTCGGTGCGCAGCACGGTGGCGGCGGCGAGGAAGGAGCCGAGTGCGGGTCCCGGGAGCCAGTCGGGGCCGGGCAGCGGGGACTCGCGCAGTTCGCGTACGACCGGGTCCTCGGTTCCGCCCGGCTCGACGACGATCCGTGCGGTGACGGCCGCGAGCCGGGGCCGGGCATCGAGCAGGTCGGCGGCCCGCCGCAGGCTGCCCGGCTCCCACCAGGAGTCGTCGTCGCAGAACGCGACGTAGGGGGTGCGTACCCGCTGGACGGCCAGGTTGCGGCCGATGGCCCCGAGGTTGCGGCCGGGACGCAGCAGGGTCATCTCGGGGAAGTCCCGGGCGACGGCTTCGGCGGTGCCGTCGCCCGAGGCGTTGTCGGTGACGATCACCGGGGGCCGTTCGGGCAGCCGGCGCAGCAGGGCGAGGGTGCGCAGGAGTTCGTCGCGGCGGTTGTGGGTGATCAGGACGACGGTCGTACGGTCGTCGGAGTGCGTCGGGGTCATGGCGAGGCGTCTTCCTCCGGGCATCGGGCCGCCTGCCGGTCGAGCAGGCGGGCGGCGTGTTCGACGTGCGGGGGCAGGGTGCGGCGACGGGCGAGGGCTGCCGGGAGCCGCGCGAGGGTCTCCTTCAGGGCGCGGCGGGCGCCGGGGCGGCCGGCGGCGGCGGCCCGGGTGAGCTCGGCGCCGGCTCGCAGGGCGACGGGCCAGGGGCGGCGCAGGCAGGTGGTGAGCACGTGGTTGCGCTGTACCAGGGACGGGCGGCCGCCGCGGCCGTGGCCCTCGGGATGGTGACGGGCGCACAGGGTGGGCTCGTAGGAGACGCCCCAGCCACTCGCGGCCAGGTCGTAGGCGAGCAGGGTCTCTTCGCCCCCGAAGAAGAGCAGCGGGTGGAAGCCGCCCGCGCTCAGGAAGGCCTCCCGGCGCACCACACTGGCGCAGGCGAGGAAGCCGAGCACCGGGCGGCCGGGCAGATCCGGCTCGGACGGCATGGGCGAGGCGGCGAGGATCTCGTTGAGGGGATCCTCGGCGGCCTCGTCGCCGACCAGGGTGCGGGCGGCGAGCAGGCCGAGCCGGGGGTGGCCGTCGAGGAGGTCGGCGGCCCGGCGTAGGCTGCCCGGCTCCCACCAGGAGTCGTCGTCGCTGAAGGCGACGTACGGGGTGCGGGCGTGGCGGACGGCCAGGTTGCGGCCGAGGGCCCCGGTGTTGGCGGTGGGCCGCAGCAGGTGGGCGACGGCCGGGTGGCCGCGCACGGCCGTGCGCGTGGTGTCGCCGCGAGAGTTGTCGACGACGATGACCGGCGGGCGCTCCGGCAGCGCGGCCAGCGCGTCGAGGGTGCGCAGCAGACTGGC
The DNA here is from genome assembly GCF_040613075.1 of Streptomyces sp. NPDC006314. Lineage (NCBI taxonomy): Bacteria > Bacillati > Actinomycetota > Actinomycetes > Kitasatosporales > Streptomycetaceae > Streptomyces > Streptomyces sp. NPDC006314. The sequence goes on from NZ_JBEXRL010000007.1 coordinate 165,904, forward strand.
GCACCGGTCGCGGGTGATGACGGCGACGGTGACCCTGGGGTCGCCTCCGGTCGTGGGCCGGCGGGTGAGGCCGGGGGCGTGCTCAGTGGACACGGGTCACCTCCGGTCCTGGCTGCCGGGCCCGGCCGTGGACCGGCCGGAGCAGCGTCAGGCAGGCCGTGGCGACCTCGCCGGTGCGGATGCGCAGGAGGCGGGTGTCGGGGGTGCGGCCGTGCGGGTCGCCGGGTGGGCCGGGCGCCCACAGGGCCAGGTGGTCCGGGCCCGGGGGCGGGCCCCACAGGCGCGGGGAGACGGGTCCGAACAAGGTGACGGAGCGGGTGCCGTGGGCGACCGCGAGATGCGCGAGACCCGTGTCACCGCTGAGCAGGAGGGACGCCTCGGCCACCAGTGCGGACAGCTCCCCGAAGGGCAGGCCGCCGGCCAGCACGTCGCACGCCCGCAGTCCGCCGCGCTCGGCTACGGAGCGGACCAGGGCGCCCTCGCCGGAGCCGCCGGTGAGCACCACGTGGTGTCCGGCGGCGCGCAGGCACCGTGCGACGGCGGCGAATCGCTCCCCCGGCCAGCGGCGCGAGCCCGACGCCGCTCCCGGGTGCACGACCACCGCGCCCGGCGCCGGAGACGGCGTACCGGGGCGGGGCAGACGCACGTCCAGGGGGTCGGCCGGGATGCCGTAGGCGTGCAGGAACGCGCACCACCGGTCCCGTTCGTGGGCTTCGCCCCGCCATGGTGGCCCGTCGGGGCCGGCGTGGGCGAGCAGCCGGCGCGGGCGCAGGGCGGCGAGCGCGTCGCGGCTCTCGGGACCGTTCCCGTGCAGGTCGATCGCCACGTCGGGCGGCGGCCCGGCCCAGTGCGCGAGGGACGGTACCGTCCGCCCCGGCGCCTCGGCCGGGAACACCGCGTCGATCGCACCGGTGGCCAGGGCGAGTTCGGTGAGGCCCGGTGGCTGCGCGAGGACGACCCGGTGCCCCGGAAAGGTCCGCCGGACACCGCGCAGCGCTGGCACACCGGCCAGCAGATCACCGAGACCCAGCGCGCGCAGCACCAGGACGGTCGGGGGGTGCGGGGTACGGGTCACCGAGTCGGACCTCCTGTGGCAGCGGTGGCCGAGGCCGGGCGGCGGGCGAGGATCACCTCGCGGCCGGGGAAGACCGGCCGGACACCGCGCAGCGCGGGGACACCGGCCGGCAAGTCGCCTGTGCCGATCACCGGAGCGCCCCTCCGGCGGGAGCGGGAGCCCCGGCCGGGCGGCGGGCGAGGTCACCTCGTCGCCGGGAAGGGCCCGCCGGATGCCGTGCGGAGCAGGTACCCGGACGCAGGCCTGTGCGGATCGCGGGTCGATCCTCCGGCGGGCGGGGGAGCTCGCGGAGGCGGCGGGCAGAGGCAGGGGGCTTCTCGCGTGCGGTGGGTGCACGCCGGGAGCCACGCGAGGCCCGGGTACCGGCCGCAGGGTCGAGCCGCCCGCCCCCCGGCACCCCGGGCACGGGGCCGCAGCCGACGAGGCGCCCGAACACAGACCAGACCGCCCGGCCACAGCACCCCGCGCACCCCGGCCCAGCCGACGAGGCGCCCCGGCCCACGGCATGCGGTGGGGCGTGGCCGGTGGTCACCTTGTGTGTTCTCCGGTGGGTGCGGGGGTCAGGGCGGCGCGGCGGGCGAGGCCGGTGGTGGAGCGGCCGTCGAGGTAGGGAAGCAGCAGGACCTGGCCGCCCCAGCTCTCCACCAGGGGTTGTTCGGGCAGGCGGCTGCGTGCGTAGTCGCCGCCCTTGGCCCAGATGTGCGGGCGGAGGTCGCCGAGGATGCGTTCGGGCGTGTCCTCGTCGAAGACGGCGACGGCGTCCACACACTCCAGAGCGCGCAGCACCCGGACCCGGTCGGCGGCCGGGACGAGGGGGCGGCCGTCACCCTTGCGGCGGCGCACCGAGTCGTCGGAGTTGACGCAGACGACCAGGCAGTCACCGGCCCGGCGGGCGGCCTGGAGCAAGGCGACGTGACCGGCGTGCAGCAGGTCGAAGCAGCCGCCCGCGGCGACGACCGTGCCGCCGGCGGCACGCACCCGGGCGGCCGTGCGCACGGCGTCCGCGGTGGTGTCCCCGTCGGACGGGCCGGCCTCGGGCTGGTCCGGCTGCTCCGGAGCGGCGATCGCGCGGGCGCCGCCCTCGGCCACATAGCGGGTGGCGGCGTGCACGGCGGCCTGGACGGCGGCCTCGGTGAACGTGCCGTCGGCGAGCAGCCCGGCGGCGGCCGCGGCGAACCGGTCACCGGCTCCGCAGGGGTCGCCCACCGCGGCGGCCGGGGTCGGCACGAGCAGCGGGGTCTCGCCGTGGGAGAGCAGCGCGCCACGCTCGCCGAGGGTCACGGCGACGGCCTGGGCCTGCCAGGCCCGGACGAGGGTGCGGGCGTCGCGGGCCGCGGTGCGCAGTCCGGCCTCGCCGCCGGAGTCCTCGCAGGCGTCCAGTTGCCGGGCGAAGGCGCGGGCCTCCTGCGCCGAGGGGGTGGCCAGCCGGACACCGGGAACCGGGAACCGGCCCCGCACATGGGGGTCCCAGACAACGGGTGCCTGAGTGGCGGCGGTGCTCAGGGCCGCTCTGAGGACGTCGGCGGTGCCACGGCCGTAGTCGGCGACCAGGACGCCGCCGGCCCTGTTCACGATGGCTTCGGAGGCCTGGGTCGCCTCGCGGGCGCGGCCCTCGCCGTCGTCCAGGCGCAACAGCGGCCGGTCTCCGGCGAGGATGCGGGTCTTGCTGCCGAGGGTGCCCTCCAGTGGCACCTCCACCAGGTCGACGCGGCCGGCCAGCAACTCGCGCAGGGTGTCGCTGGCCGGGTCGTCGCCGAGCGCGGTGACGAGGGTGACCGGGCGGCCGTCGGCGGCCGCGAGGCAGGCGGCGAGAGCCGCGCCGCCCGGGCGGGAGCTGCGCCGGGTGCCGTGCACCACCGGCACGGGCGCGTCCGGGGCGAGTCGCTCGGCCCGGCCGCACAGATCGTGGTCGAGCAGGGCGTCGCCCACGACGACCAGGGGCGTGTGCGAGGCGCTCATGCGTGTCCCTTCGTGGGGGCTACGGGCACGTCGGACGCGGCGCGGCCGACGGTACGGGCCCGGCCGACGAGCCGGCCCACGACGCTGGGCCTGCCATCGGCACCGTCCCTCGCCGCCCGGTCGGCCTCGCCCCGTTCGACCGCTTGATCGAATGCCTCACAGAGCATGTGCACGGCGACCAGGTGCAGCTCCTGCACGGTGGCGGAGACCGGGGCGTCCACGCACAGCGCCTCGTCCGCGCCGAGTTCCAGGGGGTTGGGTGCCCGCCCGGTCAGCGCCCACACCGTCATCCCGAGGCGGTGGGCGCGCTCGGCGGCGGCCAGCAGGTTGGCGCTCGCGCCGCTGGTGGACAGCAGCATGAGGACGTCTCCGGGGCGGCCGTGGGCGGCGGTCTGGCGGGCGAACACCTCATGGACGCCGTAGTCGTTGGCGATCGCGGTGGTGGATGAGGTGTCGGCGTGCAGGGCGATCGCGGAGAACGGCGGCCGGTCGTCCCGGTAGCGGCCCACGAGTTCGGCCGTCAGGTGCTGCGCCTGAGCGGCGCTGCCGCCGTTGCCCGCGACGAGCAGCCGGGAGCCACCGCCGAGACGCCGGGCGAGTTCGGTACCCCAGCGCTCGATGAGCGGACCCCGGTCGCGGAACGTCTCCAGGGCCGCCATCAGGTCGTCGCAGTGGGTGGTGTCGATGACGGGCTTGGTGTCGGTGACGGTCTTCATCGGACGACTCCCGAGAGCGAGCGGATCGAGGACACGGCGCCGTACACCCCGGCCACACCGTCGGCCACGCGGTCCCAGGTGTAGTGGGCGAGCACCCGTTCGCGGCCGGCGGCACCGTAGCGGGCGAGCCGGTCCGGGTCGGCGAGGAGGGAGCGGACGACCGCGCCGAGGTGGTCATCGTCGTCGTCGGCCGGGACGAGCACGCCCGTGGTGCCGTCCACGACCGTGTCGAGCTGGCCGCCCACCGCGGTGGCCACGACCGGGGTAGCGCAGGCCATGGCCTCCAGCGGGACGATGCCGAAGGGCTCGTACCGGGGCAGGGACAGGACGAGGTCGGCGCTGGACATCAGCCGGGGCATGCGGGCCCGGCCGACCCCGCCGAGCAGGGTCACGCGGTCCAGGACGCCGTAGTCGCCGGCGATGCCGTAGAGGCGCGCTGCCTCGGGTTCGATGCCGAGCAGGTCGGCCTCGGGGCCGCCCGCGATGAGGAGTTCCGCGTCGGGGACGCCGGCCAGGGCGCGGATGGCGCGGTCGAAGCCCTTACGGGGCACGAGCCGGCCGACGGCCAGCAGCCGCCTGCGGGCGCCGGGCGGCCTGGTGGGGGCGACGGGGGCGAACTGGTCGGGGTCGACGCCGCAGGGCACGACGCTGATCCGGTCCTCCGGCAGACCCATCGCCTTCAGTTCGGCCACCTCGTCGCTGCACGTGGCGATGATCCGGGCGCACTCGTGACCGATGGCCTCCTCGATCGCGAGCCGCTCGGCCGGGCTGGTGTCGGCGGCCCCCTGGTAGCGCTTCTTCACGGTGCCGAGCGCGTGGTACGTCTGCACGACGGGGATGCCGAGTCCCCGGGTGCCGGTCAGGGCGGCCAGGCCGGACATCCAGAAGTGGGCGTGCACGACGTCGGGCGGGCTCGTCGCCCACTGCCGGGCCAGGAAGTTCCCGAACTCGGCCATGTGGGGCAGGAGGTCGTCCTTGGGGACGGCTGCGGGCGGCCCGGCGGGTACGTGCACCACCTGCACGCCGTCGATCAGGGTCACCCGGTCCGGCAGGCCCGCCGAGTCCCGCCGGGTGTACACCGTGACCCGGAATCCCTTGCGGGCGAGTTGCCGGGCGACCTGCGCCACGTACACGTTCTGGCCGCCCGCGTCCGGTCCGCCGAGCGCGGCCAGCGGGCTGGCGTGCTCGGAGACCATGGCGACGCGCCCGGCCGTGTGCGGTATACGGCTCATCGGGTGACCTCCTTGATCAGGCGCTCCCAGTCGTCCAGGAAGCGCCGCTCTCCGTAGCGGGCCTGCGCCGCGGCCCGGGCCGCCTCGCCCGTGCGGCGGGCGTGCTCCGGTTCGGCGAGGAACGCCCGCACGGCGTCCTCCAGTACGTCGAGGCGGTTCGAGACCACCCCGGCGCCGTCGGGTATCGCCTCCCGGGCCTCCGTGGTGTCGAGGGCGACCACGGGCATGCCCAGGAACATGGCCTCCAGCAGGGACAGGCCGAGCGAGGTCCAGCGCACGGGGTGCAGATAGAGCCGGCAGCGGGCCATCTCCCGGTGCAGTTCGTGCTGCGGCAGGTCGCGGGTGCGGCAGCGCTCGGGCGGCAGGTCCAGGTGCTCGGCGAGTCCCCCGGTGCGCATGCCGAAGACGTCCAGGGGCGCGCACCGGGCGAAGCGGGGCAGCAGGTCCGTGCCGGTCGTACGGCCCCTGCGGACGGGGTCGTTGACCACGACCGCCGCGCGTCGTCCGGTGCCGGTCCACAGCCGGCCCGGGTCGATGATGCCGTGTTCCACGACCTCTGTCGGGGCCTGCCCGTTGTCCCACATCAGCCGGTTGAAGTGGGTGACGTGGACGACCGGGATGCCGGACTGCCCGGCCAGCGGGTGGAGTTGCCGCTCCGGTGACTCGTCGGGGCTGTTGTGCTCGACGTACACGGCGGGCACGTCCACACCGGGCCGGCGGCCGGTCCAGCGCAGGGCCAGGTGAAGTTCGTGCGGCCGTTGGAGCACCATCAGGTCGATGTCGCAGTCCCACAGCTCCTTCGGGGTCCGTTCCCTCACGCTCTCGGGCCAGTCCCAGGTCACGGCCCGGCCGAGCCCGTCGGGTCCCCGGTCCCGGGTGGCCGGGACCAGGTAGGTGTGCGGGCCCTGCACGAAGGCGGTGAGCCACGATCCGTGCACGTGCCAGACGAGGATGTTCATGAGTTCCGCTCCTGGATGAGCTTGTGCACCGCGCGCACCACGTCCTGCCCGGTGACCTCGTCCAGGCAGGGGTGGCCGGGCACCGGGCAGGTGAGCGCCCGGGTGTCCGCGCACGGCGCCGACTGGTCGCCGAGCAGGATGGTGGGGACGCCGTACGGTGCCCAGCGGCCGGCCGGGACCACCGGCGCGAACAGGGACACCACAGGGGTGCCGACCGCGGCGGCGAGGTGGGCGGGGCCGGTGTTGGCGCTGATCACGACGTCCGCGAGGCGCAACACCCCGGCGAGGGTGCGGGGGCTGGTCCGGCCGCCGAGGTCCACGGCCAGGTCCCCGCTGACGCGCCGGGTGAGGTCCGTCTCGTCCGGGCCGCCGGTCACGACCACGCGGTGCCCGGCGTCGGCGAGCAGCGCGACGGCCTCCTCGCACCGGTGCGGGCTCCAGGCGCGGGCCGGGGCGCTGGCGCCGGGGTGCAGGACGACGTACGGGCCGTGGCCGGTCAGGTCGCTCGTGTCCGGGGGCGGCAGCACCCGCAGCCGCCCGTCGTCCCCGGGTGGTGGCGGGAAGCCCATCGCGGCGGCGGTGTCGAGGGCCGCCTCGGCCTCGTGGCGGCCCTCCCGCCGCCGGTGGCGTACGTCCAGCAGCCGCCCGGGGTGGTCGACGCTGTCGGCGCCGGTCCGGCCGACGCCCGCGAGCCGCAGCAGCAGTGCGGTGGGCAGGGGGCTCTGGTGGAACGAGGTGAGGATCAGGGCGGTGTCGAAGGCCCCGGCGCGCAGCCGCCCGACCAGTGCGTCGATGTCCGCCGGGCTCACCGGGGGCGGGTCGAAGCCCTCCCAGGGCGCCTCCCACACCAGCACCTCGTCGACGGCGGGCAGCAGCCGGGCGGCTTCGGCACCGCGCGGGCCGCACAGCAGGGTGACGTGCGAGGAGCGGGCGGCGACGGCGCGTACGGCGGGGCCGGCGAGCAGCACGTCACCGAAGCTGTCCAGACGGACGACGAGGGCTTTCACCGCGACCGCCTCCCGGCCGGGGCCGCCGTGTCCTCGAGCGCCCGGCGCACCGCGGTGAGCAGGTCGGGGGCGCTCTGGTCGGCGAAGCGTTCCACCTCGTGCGCCGCGGTGACCGGGTTCGGGACCAGCACGCCCCGGGCGCCCGCCGCGTGCGCGGCCAGGACGTCGGCGGCGATGTCGCCGATCACCAGGCATTCGGCGGGCCTGACGCCCAGCCGTGCGGCGGCCGCGAGGATCAGGCCGGGCCGGGGCTTGCGGCAGTCGCAGCCGGCGTCCGGGGCGTGCGGGCAGAACACCCAGGTGTCCAGGCCGCCGAGCAGTTCGTCCGCGCGCTCGTTGACGCGGCGCACCTGCTCGGTGGTGAGCAGCCCGCGCCCGATGCCGGACTGGTTGCTGACCACACCGGTGGCCAGACCGTGGGTGCGCGCCAGTGCCACGGCCCGAGCGGCGCCCGGCAGCAGCCGGACGCGGCCGGGGTCGCCGTTGTACGGCACGTCCGTCACGAGAGTGCCGTCGCGGTCGAACAGGACGGCGGCCACGCCGCTCACCCGGCACCTCCCAGGGGTGCGGCGTGCCGGTGGCGGACGACTCCGCGCAGCCAGTGCCGGACGGCGAGGGGCGGGATGAGCACACTGGTGCCGAGCATCCCCGCTATCTCCCGGGCGGTCCGGGGACCGGGCAGGATGCGCGCGAGGGCGAACTCGGCGGTGCCCAGGGTCCACACGGCCGCCCAGGCGGTCGCGGCGCGGCGGCGGCCGGCCAGGGCGCAGGAGGCGGCGGCGAGCGCGGCGCCGGTGACCGCCAGGTGGCGGGGGAGCCGGCCCCGGGGCGCCTGGGCACGGTCCCACCAGTCGCGGCCGTGCAGCCGGTTCATGAGGGCGTCGTCGGCGTTGCCGCGCTGCACGGGCAGCGAGGCCCACCAGTGGGCGGGGCGGACCGGGTGCCGGGTGACCCGCTTGCCGCGGCACAGCGACCAGCCGGCCCGCTGCACCCGCAGGGCGAGGTCGGCGTCCTCCCGGAAGGCCCGCGGGAAGCGTTCGTCGAAGCCGCCGACCCGGGTGAGCGCCTGGGTGCGGTAGGCCATGTCGGCGGTGGCCCAGGCGGCGTTCTCCAGGCCTTTGGTGGTGCGTTCCCAGTCGGTGGGCCGGCGGTCCGGGGGCAGGGGGACACGCAGCTGCCCCTGAATGCCGCCGACGTCCTCGCCGGCCTCCCGCAGGTCCTCGGCGAGCAGCAGGGACCAGTCCGGGAGCACCTGGACGTCGTCGTCCAGGAAGACCGTCCAGGGCGTACGGACGGCCCGCCAGCCGGCGTTGCGGGCGGCGGCCGGGCCCTTGCCGCAGGTGCGCAGGGTCCGTACCCGGTCGAGGAGCTGTCCGGCCGTCCGGAGCGGCAGGTCGCCGTCCGGCTCCGGCCGGTCGTCCACGATGACGACCTCGTGCGGGGCGTGCCCCTCGGCCTCGGCGAGGGCGCGGAGGCACTCGGCGAGGCACGGGCGGCCGATCGTCGGGACGACGACGGTGTACGCGGGCGCGCCGGTCATGCGAACGCCTTTCCTCGGCGGATTGCGAACGGGCCGAGCACCAGCAGGTCCACGGGGGCCGAGCCGAAACACTCCAGGGCGTCGCGGGGATCGTCGACCATGGGCCGCCCGGCGGTGTTCAGGCTGGTGTTCACCACCACCGGCAGCCCGGTGCGCCGCTCGAAGCCGTCGATCATGCGGGCCACCAGGGGCTCCTGGGCCCGGTCCACGGTCTGGATACGGGCCGTGCCGTCGACATGGACCACGGCCGGGATACGGGCCTTCCAGTCGGCGGCCACCTCGTGTACGAACAGCATGTGGGGACTGGGCAGCGGTCCGTCGAACATCTCGGCCGCGCGCTCGGCGAGCACCATGGGGGCGACGGGCCGGAACTCCTCGCGGCCCTTGACCGCGTTGAGCCGTTCCAGATTCGCCGCCCTGCCGGGATGGGCGAGCAGCGAACGATGGCCGAGCGCCCGGGGCCCGTACTCGCTGCGGCCCTGGAACCACGCCACGATCCCGTCGGCCGCAAGCGCCTCGGCGGCCGTCTCCGCGATGTCGGCGGGCTCCTCGTACGGCACGGCCGCCCGCTCCAGCCACTCCCGCAGCTCCGCATCGCTCCAGCCACGGCCGAGCGCGGCGGTCGGCATGGGCTCCACGGTGTCCTTCTGGCCGGCGACGTGCGCGGCCGCGCCCAGGGCCGTACCGGCGTCTCCGGCGGCGGGCTGCACCCACACGTGCCGGAAGCCGCTCTCCCGCCACAGCCGGGTGTTGGCGACACAGTTCAGGGCGACCCCGCCGGCCATGGTCAGGGCGTCCTCGCCGGTGCGCTCGCGCAGCCGGCGGGCGAGCGCCAGCATCGCCTCCTCCAGGCACAGCTGGGCGCTGGCCGCGAGGTCGGCGTGGTCCTGGCTCCAGGCGCCGCCGGCCGGGCGCGGCGGGACGAGGTCGGCCCAGGGCACCGGCCGGGCCCGGAAGCCGCCCCGTTCGTCGGCCTGGACGTACTCGCGCAGCCGGTCGGCGAAGCGGGGGGTGCCGTAGGAGGCGAGCGCCATCACCTTGAACTCGTCACTGCTGCGCAGGAAGCCGAGGTGCTGGGTGAGGTCCTCGTAGAACAGGCCGAGGGAGTCGGGCAGTTCCTGGGTGCCCAGGACGGTCAGTTCGCGGTTGGTGTAGTGGCCGGCCAGGTGGGAGCCGCACTCGCCGCGGCCGTCCAGGACGAGGACGGCGCAGTCGGGGTAGGGCGAGACCGGCCCGGCGGAGGCGGCGTGCGCCACATGGTGCGGGACGAAGCGGACCTTGGCCGGGTCGAGTCCGGGCAGGGCCTCCGCAAGGAAGTCCGGGGCCCGTCGGGCGTACTCCTGGCGCAGGTCGTCCCAGGGGTCGTTCAGGCCCATCTGCTCGGCGGGCCGGGCCAGCGTGGGGTCGTAGGAGTAGGCGACGGCGTCCAGGTCGGACGGGGTGAGCCCGGCCTGCTCAAGGCACCAGCGGGCCGACTGCTCGGGTAGCTCCCAGGCGGAGAAGGGCACGGGACGCTTGCCGTGCTTGCGGCGTGAGAACCGCTCCTCCTCCGCCGCCGCCATGACCTTGCCGTCGGTGATCAGGGCCGAGGCCGGGTCGTGGAAGAGTGCGTTGATACCGAGGACGTGCATGCGCTGTCTCCTGGGCGGCGAACGGACGGGGGGCTGGTCAGGACTGCGGTGGGGCCGGCTCACCGTCCGGGGACCGGGCCGCGAAGTAGGCGATGGTCTGCTTCAGGCCTTCCTCCCAGGGGACCTGTGGCGACCAGCCGAGCAGTTCGCGGGCGAGAGTGGTGTCGGGGCGACGCCGGCCGGGGTCGTCGACCGGCCGGTCGACGAACGCGATCGGCGAGCGGGAGCCGGTGAGGGCGACCACCCGGCGGGCCAGGTCCGCGACGGTGATCTCGTCGCTGCCGCCGATGTTCACCGGCCGCACGGACCGGCTCCCGGCCACCCGCAGAATGCCGTCGACCGTGTCGTCCACGTAGCACAGCGAGCGGGTCTGGCTGCCGTCACCGGTGACGGTGAGCGGATCCCCGGCCAGGGCCTGGCAGATGAACGTCGGCACCGCCCGGCCGTCGTGGGAGCGCATCCGCGGGCCGTAGGTGTTGAACAGCCGCACTATCCCGGCGTTCGTCTGCCGGGTCCCGGCGTGGGCGGTGACGAGGGCCTCGGCGAACCGCTTGGACTCGTCGTAGACGCTGCGTGGCCCGACCGGGTTCACATTGCCCCAGTAGCCCTCGTGCTGTGGGTGCACCAGCGGATCGCCGTACACCTCGGAGGTGGAGGCCAGCAGGAAACGCGCACCGTCGCGTGCGGTGATCTCCAGGGCGTTGCGGGTGCCGAGACTGCCCACGTCCAGGGTCTCCAGGGGCATGCGCAGGTAGTCGGCGGGCGAGGCCGGGCAGGCGAAGTGGAGCACCAGGTCGTACGGACCGGGCAGCCGCCGCGGGCAGTCCGGGGCGGAGACGTCGCAGTGCAGGTACCGGAATCCGGGCCGGTCCTCGAGGTCCGCGACGTTCTCGCGGCGGCCGCAGGCCAGGTTGTCGGCGCAGTCGACTTCGACACCTGAATCCAGCAGCCGTTCGCACAGGTGGGAGCCGAGGAAGCCGGCGCCGCCGGTCACCAGGGCGCGCCGCCAGGAAAACGCTCTGTCACCAGTCATGGGGCTGTTCCTTCGTCCACGTCCGCGCCCCGGGAACGCTCCTGGGTGTGGGCGTTCGGCGCGTGCCGCGGCGCCGGTTCCGGCGTCGTCGGCCCGTTCGGAAGAGAAGAGACAGGGCTCGGGGTCCCCGCTGACCGGAGGACCGCCCTGGTCGGCCGCCGCTGGCTCGACGGCACTGGCAGGTGAGTTCCCCTGCCAGTTGGATTCACACGTTGATTCTTATTGTCCGGTCCGGCGGGTACTCGCGCGACTCCGGCGACCGCACACCACGGTGGAGGAAGCCATGCACGACGACGCCACGACCGCCCTGCTGCACACGCTGCGGGCATCCGGCCAGTGGCCCCGGAGGCTGCTCCTGACCGGCTGGTTCAGCTTTCTGGACGGGGAGGCGACGGCGGGCGACGTGCTCGCCCGGCAGCAGGTGTCGGCGGCGCTGGCCCGGGCGGGTATCCGGCACGACACGGCGTGGAGCCCCGGTTTCCGCCCGGGAGCGCTGTCCCTGGACACGGTGGAACCGGCGGAGTACGACACGCTGCTCTTCGTGTGCGGTCCGCTGCACGGGCCGCAAGTCGCGGCGCTGCATGCCAGGTTCAGAACCTGTCGGCGACTCGCGGCCGGTGTCTCCGTCGTCGATCCGGCGGACCCGGCGGTCACCGGTTTCCACCAGATCGTGGCCCGGGACGGCACCGCGGCCCCTGCCCGCCCCGACCTCGCCGCCGGGGCCCCGGCCGGTCCGCTGCCGCCCGTGGCCGGGGTGATCCTCTCCCACGGGCAGGGCGAGTACGGCGTGCGCCGCCGGCACGAGGACGTCAACGCCCGGATCACCGGCTGGCTGGCCGGGAAGGACTGCGCGCGCGTGCCGGCCGACACCCGGCTGGCCACCGGCGACTGGCGGCTGTGTGCGACGCCCGAACAGTTCCTCGCCCTCATGACCCGCTTCGACGTGGTCGTCACCACCCGGCTGCACGGCCTGGTACTGGCCCTGCGCACGGGCACCCCGGTGATCGCCGTCGATCCGGTCGCGGGCGGCGCCAAGGTCAGCGCCCAGGCCCGGGCCGTGGGCTGGCCTGCGCTGGTCGACGCGGGCGCGCCGACCGAGGAGATTCTGGACCACTGGTGGCAGTGGGCGCTGTCCGAGTCGGGCCGGATGGCCGCCGCCTGCCACTCGATGCGCTGACAGGGCGGGGTTGCCCGTGTACGCACCGGGCCGCGGGGCACTCGGCGTGGCGACGGCCGGCCGTTCACGGCTGCCGCGATTCACGCAGGAGGTAAACGACATGGGTCACGGCGGAAACGTCATCCAGGAGCTGACGACCGACCATCGCGAGGTCGAGGAGATCTTCGGCCGAATCGAGGCGCTGCCGCCCGGCTCCGCGGAACGCAAGAACCTCGCCGACCAGGCCACGATCGAGCTGGTACGCCACTCGGTCGCGGAGGAAGCCCATCTGTACCCGGCGGTGCGCGAGCACCTGACGGGCGGGGACGCCCTGGCCGACAAGGAGCTCGAGGACCATGCCAAGGCCGAACAGCTCATGAAGGACCTGGAGGGCTGCGATGCGGACGACCCGCAGTTCGACAGGCTCATGGCAGAACTGATGAGCGAGATCCGGTCCCATGTGACCGACGAGGAGCAGAACCTCTTCCCGCGGCTGGAGGCGTCCTGCCCCGCGGACGCGCTGATGGAACTCGGTGACAAGGTCCGGCGCGCGAAGAAGATGGCTCCCACCCGTCCGCACCCGTCGGCGCCGGACAAGCCTCCCGCCAACAAGCTCCTGGCGCCGGGCGCGGGTCTGGTCGACCGGATGCGCGACGCGCTGTCGGGACGGGGCAAGGAGAGCTGATCGCCCGGCGGCTCCACCGCCGCTGGTCGGATTGCCGGCCTCCCGGCGCCCGCCCGCCGTCGTGGCGGGCGCCGGGAGGCCTCACGTGTGCCGAAGCTCAGGGCCGGGGGCCGACCCGGGAGCGGGAACGGCGACGACCACGAGGTCGGGGATCCTCGGCAGCGCGCCCACGGACGGGTACGACGGCACGGAGAGGATCGAGGAGGCGCTGGGGTTCACCGCGAACAGCCGCCGGGTGAAGCCGCCCGCCCTCAGGTGGTGCAGGATGGCCCGGCAGACCGATCCAGGCCTGCGCCCGGCGCCGACCACGGCGACCACCTTCGGTCTCAGCAGCGGTTCGAGACTGGCGATGTCGGCGGCCCTGCCGCGGGCCTCGACGGCCGTGAGGTACGTGTCGTCCGCGTCGAGGCGAATGGCACAGCGCACCTCGGGCCCGTCGAAGCGGCGGGCCGTGTGCAGACCCAGGTCGGCGAAGAGACGGAGTATCTCCCGATTCTCGCTGAGTGCGTCGGCGGTGAAAGTGGTGATGCCCTCGGCGCGGGCGGCGGAGACCAGGTGCTCGACGAGCAGGGTGCCCACCCCGCGGTGGTGCAGCCCGTCGGCGACGGCGACAGAGATCTCCGCCTCGTCACCCGCTCCCCCACTGTCGTAATCGGCCAGGCCGATCACCTGGCCGCGTGACTCGGCCAGCAACGCCTGGTAACCCGGGCGCGGCGGGGCGCAGGCCCGGTCGGCGGCCAGCTCGGCGCAGCGCCGGCTCGCCACGAAGAACCGCAGCCGGAGGTTGTCCGGCGACATCTCCTCGTACAGCCCCTGCACCCGCTCGTGGTCGCCCGGCAGCACGGGGCGGATGCACACGGTGGTGCCGTCCGCGAGCAGAGCGTGGACGGGGGGGCGGCTGAGCACGGCGTCCGTCATGGCAGGTCTCCTCCGGGCGTCTTCGACGTCTTCGAGCATCCAGCGGGACGATGCCCGGCCACAGGGACTGTCCGGGGCACACGGAGGGCCGGTCGGCCCCGGTCCGGCAGCCACTCGGCCCGCTCACACCGGCTGCGGTGACACGAGGCCGGGCAGTCGGCGTGGTGCAGCACCGTGCGCGGGCCGGCCGAGCCACAGTCCGAGGGCTCCCGGGTCGCGGCGGGCGCCGGCCGCGCCGCGGCCCGGAGCGCTTGGCCCCCGGCATCGAAGCGCCCCACCGCGCCGGCCGCATCACCCTCCGCCCCACCGAGCGCGCTACCCGGCTCAAGGAGCATGCCCTCCGTGCCCGCGCCCGCGCAGAGATTTCCTCGGGTGCGGCGATACCGAGCGAGTGCCTGCGCGGCACCGCACTGTTGGTGCACACTCTCGGGGCGGGTTCCTCGTGGAGGGGGTGGCGGACCTGCCTGGTGAGCACATGCGTCTCGTCTTCGTGCACGGCACCGGAGTGCGCGAGAAGCGTTTCACGCGTCTGTCCGGTCTGGTCTCGGACAAGCTTCGGTCGCGCCTTCCCTCAGCCGAGGTCCATGCCGTCTGCTGGGGCGAGGCCCACGGCGCCTCTCTCTCGGCGGGCGGCGCCTCGATTCCCCGCGGAGGCCGGGTAGTCCGTGGTCCGGCGGACGGCACCCCTCTGGACGAGGAGGCCGCAGGGTGGGGGCTGCTGCTCGCCGATCCGCTGTGTGAACTGCGGGTGCTGGCCGAGTGCGCCCCTGCGGATGACGGTGTCGGGACACCCGGGGTGCGCGCCGCGGGCCGGCAGGTGGCCGACGCACTGGAGGAGTTACCGGCGGCCCTGGCCGCGGACCGGGACCTCACCGGCCCGGTGCGGGCTGTCGGCGGGATGCCCAACCTCCTGACATCGGCGGAAACAGTGGCGTCCGCCTCGGAGTTCGCTGACGCCTGCGATGCCGCCGCATACGCCCCGGCGGTGCGGGAACTCGGGTACGCGACGGCGCGAGCGGTGATCGCCTGCGCCCTGGCCGTCGCGGGCGACGAGGCGTTATGCACGGGCGATGAACGGGACAGCCTCGTCGATCTCCTCTGTGTCCGCCTCGGCGGCGCGGGACGGTTCCCCGGCGGCCGTGTGGGCGCCGTCCTGGGAACGCTGGCCCTGCGACTGACGACACAACCTCTGCTGGACCGGTGGCGGACCTCGCTGACCACCGGCGCGGTGCCCGCGCTCGGCGACATCCTCCGCTACCAGGCCAGAGGCCGACCGCTGCGTGACCACTTGGAGAAGGTGATCGTCTCCCATGACGGTCCGACCGTTGTGATCGGCCACAGCCTCGGCGGAGTCGCTCTCGTCGACATGTGTGCGCTGGCCGCGATCCGGCAGACCGGCCCGCCGCAGCCACTGCTGCTGGTGACGGTCGGCTCTCAGGCCCCCTTCCTGCACGAACTCGGTGCGCTCACGGGGTTGCCGCCGTCGGCCGGTCTCCCTCCGGGATTTCCGCGCTGGCTCAACGTCTACGACCGCACGGACCTTCTCGCATACCGGGCGCAGCCGGTCTTTCCCGGCGACCCCCGCGTCACTGATCAGGAGGTGAGCAGTCGGCAGCCTTTCCCCCTCAGCCACAGTGCCTACTGGAAGCTCGACGCGGTGTACGACCGGATCGTGAAGGAGATCGAGGCTCCGCAGTGAGCACGGCCGATGTCCTGGAACCAGTCGATCCGCGAAGGATGTTCGCCTTGGTGGTCGGCATCGAGTCCTATGCGATCAGCCACCGCTGGGATCTGCCCGGGGCGGCCCGGGACGCCGTTCGCTTCGCGGACTGGCTGACCCGCGGCGGCGTTCCCCGTGAGCAGGTCCACATCCTGCTGTCCCCACTGGACCGCACGAGGGGCGACCTGCGGGAGATCGCCTGCCGGCCGCCCACGCGCGACCATGTCGAACGGCTGCTGTTCAAGGAGCTCCCCGCCTGTGACGGAGACCTGCTGTGGATCTACTGGGCCGGGCACGGCTACCTGGACAGCGCCCACCAGCTGCTTCTGCCGTACGCGGACGCCACCCAGGACTGGACGTCCCATCTCAATCTGGAGGCGGCGCTGCGCTGGTGGAAGGCTTCGGGGCCCATGGGCGGCCGCTTCCGTAGGCAGATAGCGATCGGTGACGCGTGCCGAGTCGACGCCCGTCACGCCCGCAAGCTCTCCTTCGGCGAAACCGGCTACGGGGCGCGTCCGCCGGACCCGGATCGGCTCCAGTTCACGCTGTACGCCTCGCGGGTCGGTGAACTCGCCCAGAATCTGCCGGACCGCGGAGCGGGACAGTTCACCGATGCGCTCATCCGCCGGCTGCAGGAGACCACGCTGCAGAAGAGCGTGCACGACCTGGTGGCGATCGCCCGCACCGTGCAGGCCGACCTTCTGGCGCTGCGCTCCCGCGGGCTGGCCTGGCAGCAGCCGCAGTTCATCGTCGACCGGGACTGGTCCGGCTCCACGATCTTCGGGGGCAGCTGGCACGGGCGCGACACCCCCGACTGTCCAGCAGCCTGCCTCGACCAGCAGGGATGGGACGAACTGGCACCGCTCCTCCGTGTCCCCCGTCTTCCCGCTCATACCTACGACGCGTACCGCTGGGCGTTCGAGATCACCGACTGTGCGTTTCCCGCCCGACGGGGTCTGCCCGCCGCCGAGTTGGCCGGTATCACACACGACCTCGATGCGCGCCAAGGCCGACGGGGCATGCCCCTGGTCCTGCCGTTCATGCGCCATCTCGCCGCGCACTGCGAGGACGCCGTCTGGGCCCGGCAGGTACTCGCCTGGACCGAGTCGGCTCGTGCGCGGTTGGGTGTCCCTCCGGTGCCGGTACCTCCCCGGCCCCACTCGGAGGACGTCGGCCTGCACGTGCGGTTCGAGGAGGACACCGGACTCGACAACGCCTACTGGGTGCGGATGTGGCTCTACCGCAACGAACGCTTCGAACCGCTCTGGGAATCGCACCAGCCGCTGGACCCGCCCGGGGTGCAGCGGGCGCTGGCTCGTCTCCTGCGCCAGCCGTACGCGCGGGAGGTGCGGCGCATCGAGTTCCATGTACCGCTCGGTCTGCTGGCCGAGCCTTTCGAATGCTGGCGGTTGCCCATCGGCAGGCACGAGAAGACCGTTGAGCTCGGCCAGGCGTTCGAGGTCGTGGTGCGTTGCCCTGACGAGCGAGACGGCCTGGCGGGGACTCTGTGGAACCGTAAGTGGCAGTGGTTCAAGGCTCATGGAGGGGTGGATCCGCAGGCCGTGCGGGAAGTGTGCGACGAGGCCGTCTCCCCTGATCTCGGCGGCATGCTTCAGGCCGCCGACCCGCCTGTGTGTGTACTGGCCGACGTCTCCGGGCAGCGTCTGGCGGAGACCCTGGAGGCCGTGCTCGACGCCGGCGTTCCGATCGCCGTGTGGCACAGGAACGGTGGTGAACGGGGCCGTATCACCGCGGCTCTTGCCGACCGGGACGAACTGGACGTCCGCCGGCTCCCCTCCCTGGTGCGGCAGTCCAGGATCCCGCACCCGGCGTCCGTCACGGAGGCGGGACGGACGTCCTCACCCCCTCTCGCGTTGATGTGGGATGACCCTGAACGCGTGCCCGAAAGGCGGAAGTTGTCATGACAGAGAAGGACTGGTGGATCTACCGGGGCCCGGGAGAGATCCGGGACCGGCAGGTGAAGCTCGCGGCAGAGTGCCCCCCGTGGCGCACCTTCGACGGCGAACCGGACCCGGCGTACGTCTTCCCCGACCACGACAGCGCCGCCTGGCGGGAAACCCTGCGGCGAGGTACCGGATACGTGCCGGACACGGCGGAACTGAACGCCGTCAACACGGCCCTGTATCTTCGGCGCCCGCTGCTGGTGACCGGCAAGCCGGGAGTGGGAAAGTCCACCCTCGCGTACAGCATCGCAGCCGACCTGGAGCTCGGGCCCGTCCTGCACTGGCCCATCACCAGCCGGAGCACCCTGCGCGACGGGCTCTACCAGTACGACGCCATCGGCAGGCTCCACGAGGCCAACCTTCGGCACCTGCAGGGAGCGTCCGGCGATCCCGATGGCTTCTCGATCTCGCCCTATCTCCGCCTCGGCCCCCTGGGCACCGCTCTCCTCCCTCGCCGGCGACCTCGGGTGCTGCTGGTCGACGAGATCGACAAGAGCGACATCGACCTGCCCGGTGACCTGCTGACGGTGTTCGAGGAAGGGAACTTCGACATCCCCGAACTCGCTCGTGTCGCCGGCCAGGAACCCGAGGTGCGCGTCGGTACACACGATGATCCCGAGGCGCGCGTACGCGTTGAGCGGGGTTTCGTGAAGTGCCGGTCGTTTCCCGTGATCGTCCTGACCAGCAACGGGGAGCGGGACTTTCCACCGCCGTTCCTGCGGCGCTGCATCCGGCTCCACATGGAACCGCCCGGCGAGGAGAAGCTCGTGCAGATCGTCCGCCGACGGCTGGGGCTGGACTCCGCGCAGATCGACCGCCACCGCGGGCTCGTCGAGAAGTTCCTGGAGCGCCGGCTGGACGGCGATCTGGCCACCGACCAACTGCTCAACGCCGTTCAGCTACGGCTGCGGGGGGCCTGGTCCGACACGGCCGACGAGGCGCAGTTCCTCGACTCCGTCCTGCAGCGACTCACCGGTCCCACATCCCTCCAGGGGCCCCTGTAATGCTGGAGGAACTCCGCGCGGCGCTGCTGGCGGCCGGCGTGGAGGCGGGCCCGGAGGAACTGGCGGACATCCTCTGGCTGGCGGGCCGCGCGGGCACTCACCGCCGACCGCGGAACGAGGGGGTACGGGGCGAGCCGCTGCTGACCGGGGAGCACATGTCTCCCGCCTCCCCGCCACCCGTGGAGAACACATCGCTGTCCGCGAGAGGGGTGCGCCACTACGCCGCCTCCTCAGCCGGCGACGAACTCCGCGACGCACCGCAGGGCAGGCCGGTGCGGGTGCGGCGCGCGTCGGACCTCGCGGACCCCCTTGGTCTCATGAGGGCCTTGCGCCCCCTCGCCAAGCGGACCGTCACCGGCGTGACCGGTACGGAACTGGACGAGGAGCGCACCGTCGTCGCCAGCGCCGAACAGCGTATGACGGTGCCGGTGCTCACACCACGCCGCGGCCGGTGGATCGACCTTGCCCTGGTGGTGGACACGCACCATTCGATGGTGCTCTGGCACGACCTGGTCACGGAACTGTGCCGCACTGTCGAGCGGACGGGAGTCTTCCGGGACGTGCGCACGTGGTTCGTCAGCGGCACGGACGGCTCGTCAGATCCCCGGATCGCCTCGGCGCGGGGCGGCGAGCCCCGCAGTCCCCAGGAGGTCGCCGATCCGACGGGCCACCGGCTCATCGTGGTCCTGACGGACGGAGTGGCGCCCGGGTGGAGCGGCGGTGCCCTCCATGACGTGCTGCGCCACTGGGCCGGGCACAGTCCGCTCTGCGTCCTGCAGGTCCTGCCACGCCGGCTGTGGGGCAGCGCCGCGCTGACGGCGACCGGCATGTCGGTCCGGGCCGGTCAGCCCGCCGCCCCCAACACGTCCTGGCGCCTGCTGCCGGCCCGGTCCGCGCGGCGACGCCTCCGCTCCCGCTCCCGGTACGGCAGACCCTGGGCGGAGGAGTTGGCGCACACGATCGCCGTTCCCGTCGTCGAGGCGACGTCCGCGGGGCTGGGTTCCCTCGTCTCGCTCGTCACCGGCGACGGGCGCTGGCACCGGATGTCCTGCCTGGCGGTCCCCCGCACCCGCGCGTCCCGGGAGGAGGCACCCGCGCCACCCGCCGCACCACCTGCGCCTTCCGGCCCTGCTGCCCTGCGGCGGTTCCAGGAGACCGCGTCGCCGCTCGCGCAGGAGCTGGCCGGCTACCTGTCCGCGGTCCCGCTCACCCTCCCTGTGATGACCCTCGTGCGCCGTGTCATGCTGCCCCATGCGGAGCACGGACATCTCGCGGAGGTGGCGCTGGGCGGGCTCCTCGCCCCCTGGCGGGAGGCGGCTGGCCGCCCCATCGACGACATGTCGGTGTTCGCGTTCGACTTCCTGCCGGGGGTGCGGGAGGCGCTGCTGGGTGCCCAGCTCCGGCACGAGGTGACGGCCGTGCAGGAACTGGTGCGCCGCACGATGGCCCGTCACCTGGAGCGCCATGCCGGGGGTCCGGGTCCCGACTTCCCCGCGGTTCTTGTGGCGCCGGGCGAGCGAGGCGGGCCGGGGCGCGGCCGGGCCGTGGGAGCGGGCGCCGTACCGTTCGCCGAGGCCGACGGTGCCCGGGTGCGGATGACTTCGGTGCGGGAAACCGAGGCGGTGCCGTTGGGGGTGCACCCGGTCGCCCCTGCGGACCCGGCCCGGCTTCCGGGGTACGTGGCGCGGGACCACGACCCGCGGCTGCGCGACGCCGTAGGGCGAGCAGCTTCCGGCGAGCGGGTGCGCGTCGTGCTCGTCGGCGAGGCCCTGTCGGGAAAGACGCGCTCGGCCTGGGAAGCGATCCTCGCCGTGGTACCCGGCTGGCAGGTGTGGATACCGGACGACTTCACGGACGGGCAGGACGTCGTGCGGCACCTCGGGCCCGACACCGTGGTGTGGCTCGACGGCCTGGAAAGGTATCCGGTCGCCGGGGCACTTCTTCGTCAGGCGCCCGAGCCGCGGCTCGTGCTCGCGACGGTGCACCCGGCCCACTGGGAAAGGCTTCATGGGGAGCAGACCTGGTCGGGGGCGACCGTGATCCACGTCCCGCATGCCCTCAGCGCCCCGGAACTCGAGCGGGCGCGCTCCGCCTGGGCCACCGGCAACGATCCGGTTCTCACCGCCGCGCTGGAATGGGCGCGGGACGGGGGCGGTTTCGAGGGGCTGATGATCGGGTTCATGTTCTTCACCGCCTACGAGGGCGCGTCGCAGGAGGTGCGTGCCCTGGTCGACGCCGCCGTGGACGCCCGCTTCGTCGGTCACCGGACTCCGCTGTCGGGCCGAGCACTTGTGCGGGCGGCGAGGGACTACGTGACAGGCCCGGCCACGGGCGACTCCCGGTTGCGTGATGCGCTGGGGGACGCGACCGGTCCGCTCGCGGGCGGCGTGCGCCTCCTCATGCCGCACATGGGACGAGACGGTATCGGCTACATCGCAGACGACGTGGCGCTGCGCATACGGGGCGGGCGCCCGACCGCCGTCTATCCGCCTTCTCTGTGGCGGGCGCTCAGGAGCCATGCCTCCCGCCTCGATCTTGCGGCCGTCATCCAGTCCGCCCGGCAACTCGGACTGACGCAGTACGGCTGGCCGACCCAACGGCTGGCACCCGGTCCGGACCGTGCGGCAGTGCGCCTGTGGGCTCGGGAGCGCGTGCTGTGCTCGGGCGTTCTCGTCGGTCCCGGCCTTGTCGTGGCGCCGGCCGGCCCGTTGCACCCGTCTGCGTCTCGTCTGAGCGTCTCTCCAGGAGAGGGCCCGGCCGGCGAAAGGTACGAGGCACGGGCAGACTGGGTCGACGAGGCCACCGGGCTGGCGCTGGTGTCGGTGACGAACGCCAGGTGGGCGCAGGACTGGGGCAGCACCGTCGTCCTCGCCGAGTCCGGCATCGTTGCGGGGCAGCGATTCACCGTGGTGGGAGGGCGGCCCGAGCCGTCCCGCGCGACGGCGCCCACCGGGCCGGGCGTCTACCTGGACACCACCGCGGTCGGCCCCGACACCCTGCGGGTGGAATCCTCGGCGCCCTGGACGACCCACACGGTGGCGGGCGCCCCGGTGTTGGACGCTCAGGGTCACGTGGCCGGTGTGGTCACGGGCGCCACGGAAGAACACCTCACCGTGGTCACCGCCCGGCGGATCGCTGCCGCGCAGGCCGGGCTGATGGAGGCACGGCGGGCGCGAGCCCCTGAATCCCCTGGGGACCGGGAAGCAGGACACGGGCGAGGCGAAACGCCCGGCGGCTTGCCGGAGTGGCGGTCGAGCATGTCCGAAGCGCGGGTCCCCTTTCTCGCCCGGCTCGAACCCGAGGACCGGACCGCCCTGCTGGCGACGGGCCGGGAACTCACCTTCGACGCACGGGCCGCGCTCCTTCACCAGGACGAGCCGAGCAGCCACGTTCTGATCATCGTGGCGGGCTGGGTCAAGGTGACCGCCGCCTCCCCGTCCGGCTACGAGGCCCTGCTGAGCCTGGTCGGCCCGGGAGACCTGGTGGGCGAGGAAGCGACGCTCACCGGACGCCCGAGAGCGGCAACCGTCACCGCACTCGAGCAGGTCAGGGCTGTCGCCGTGCAGGGAAGCCGGTTCACGGACTTCCTGCAAGGGCATCCCCGGGTGTCCAGGGCGCTGCTGGGGCTCACGGCCGACCGGCTCCGGCATGCCGACCGCCGCCGCGTGGAGTTCGCGTCGATGAGCGTGCGGGAGCGCTTGGCCGTTCTCCTGCTGGACCTGGCGAGGACCCACGGACGCCGTTCGGAGGCGGGGATCGAGGTGGCCGTGCCCCTCACCAAGCAGGAATTGGCCGGAGCCGTGGGCGCGAGCCGGGAGATGACCCAGCGGCTGCTCAAAGAACTGCGCGACCGCGAAATCGTGAGCACCGGACGACGAACCATGGTGATTCTCCGCCTCGACCTGCTGCTGGCCATGGCCGGCACACAGGCGAACAGCTGACCGTTACCGCCGACGCCTCCGGCTGTCGGGGGACTCAGGCTGCACGGCAGGCGAGAGGTGCGGTGAAGCCGGGCGGTGTCACCTTCGACCCCGGTTCGGCGCCTCGGCTGTCCCCGACATCACCATCACGCCGCACGAGCGCCTTGCGCGGCTCCGGAGCGGCGGCCCCGGGCGCGGGCTTGCGGGCCCGCCGACTCCCGTCCGTCTCGATGTCGCTCTTTCCAGCCAGTCAGTGACCGGCTGGCGGCGCGCGTCACCGTTTCGGAGCCGTGCGGGCACACTGCGTGAACCGGCAGCCCGGGGCTGCTCGGCCCGAGAGCCGGTTCGGTCAGTGGCGGCCAGGCGGGAAGCCGGCGCGCATGACCTTCACTGCCGCAAGGCCGATACTGAGGAGCAAGGCTCCGTCCATCCACCCCGGGGGGCTACCCGCTGCCAACCGGACCGCCGAGATCAACAGCTGGTTGGAACCGGCCCGAACAGGAAGACACCGGTCAGAGAATCACCTGCTACGCCTCTTAGGAGATAGGTATGAAGATGTTGATCAACGTGCCGGAGACGGTCGTGGCGGACGCGCTGCGTGGCATGGCGGCCGCCTATCCCGATCTGACCGTGGACGTGGAGAACCGGGTGATCGTCCGCCGGGACGCGCCCGTGTCAGGGCAGGTCGGGCTCGTGTCGGGCGGTGGATCGGGGCACGAGCCGCTGCACGGCGGGTTCGTCGGCCCGGGCATGCTGTCCGCCGCCTGCCCCGGTGAGGTGTTCACCTCGCCGGTGCCGGACCAGATGGCCCGCGCGGCGGCCGCCGTGGACAGCGGCGCCGGGGTGCTGTTCATCGTCAAGAACTACACCGGCGACGTGCTGAACTTCGACATGGCGGCCGAACTGGCCGAGGACGAGGGCATCCAGGTCGCCAAGGTGCTCGTCAACGACGATGTGGCGGTCACCGACAGCCTCTACACCGCCGGGCGGCGCGGTACCGGCGCGACGCTGTTCGTGGAGAAGATCACGGGTGCCGCCGCGGCCGAGGGACAGCCGCTGGAGCGGGTGGAGTCCATCGGCCGCCAGGTGAACGAGAACGCCCGCAGCTTCGGTGTGGCGCTCAGCGCCTGTACGACACCGGCGAAGGGCAGCCCCACCTTCGATCTGCCCGAAGGTGAGCTGGAGTTGGGCATCGGTATCCACGGCGAGCCGGGCCGGGAGCGGCGCGCGATGATGACCTCCGGGGAGATCGCCGACTTCGCGGTGCACGCGATCCTGGAGGACATGCCCCCGCGCAGCCCCGTGCTCGTGCTGGTCAACGGCATGGGCGCCACCCCGCTGCTGGAGCTCTTCGGCTTCAACGCCGAGGTGCAGCGGGTACTGCGCGAGCGCGGTGTCACGGTGGCCCGCACCCTCGTCGGCAACTACGTCACCTCCCTGGACATGGCGGGCGCCTCGGTGACGCTGTGCCAGGTCGACGAGGAACTGCTGCGCCTGTGGGACGCGCCGGTGAAGACCCCGGCGCTGCGCTGGGGGATGTGATACGGCGGACTCGGCGCTCACCCTCCCCACCACGCCGGTCAACACCCCTACCACGCAAGGAGATCCAGTGCTCGACGCCGATTTCTTCCGCCGCTGGCTGACGGCGGTCGCCGCGTCCGTCGACCGCGAGGCGGAACGGCTCACCGCCCTCGACTCGGCCATCGGGGACGCCGACCACGGCAGCAATCTGCAACGCGGGTTCCGGGCCGTGACGGCCACCCTGGAGAAGGAGGCGCCGGACACGCCGGGCGCCGTCCTGACCGTGGCCGGGCGGCAGTTGATCTCGACGGTCGGCGGCGCCTCCGGGCCCCTGTACGGCACCCTGCTGCGCCGGACCGGCAAGGCGCTCGGGGATGCCGCCGAGGTCGGCGAGGAGCAGCTGGCCGAGGCGCTGCGCGCGGGTGTGGACGGGGTGATGGCCCTCGGCGGGGCGGCGCCCGGCGACAAGACCATGCTGGACGCACTGGTGCCGGCCGTGGACGCGCTCGGGGACGGCTTCGCCGCCGCACGGGCCGCCGCCGAGGAGGGCGCGGTGGCCACCACCCCGCTACAGGCCCGCAAGGGCCGGGCGAGCTATCTCGGCGAACGCAGCATCGGCCACCAGGACCCGGGGGCGACCTCGTCGGCACTGCTGATCGCCGCGCTCGAAGAGGCGGCAGCGGCGGCGGAGGGCTGACCGTGAGCGCCGACAAGCCGGTCGGGATCGTACTGGTGTCTCACAGCGCGGAGGTCGCCGCGTCGGTGGCCGAGCTGGCGAAGGGCCTGGCGGGCGGGGCCACGGCGGTGCCCGTGGCCCCAGCGGGGGGCACGGAGGGCGGCGGGCTCGGCACCAGCGCCGAGCTGATCGCCGCCGCGGCGGCCTCGGTCGACCGGGGTGCCGGGGTGGCGGTGCTCACGGATCTCGGCAGCGCCGTGCTGACGGTGAAGGCCCTGCTCGCCGAGGGCGACGAACTGCCGGACGGCGCGCGGCTGGTGGACGCCCCGTTCGTCGAGGGCGCGGTGGCGGCGGTGGTCACCGCGGCCGCGGGTGGCGACCTGGACGCGGTGGAGGCCGCGGCGGCGGAGGCCTACGGCTACCGGAAGGTGTGACGCCTCCCGGGCCGTTCGCGCCGGTGCGCCGGTCACCTGTTCGCCACGAGCAGCTTGGCCAGCCGCCTCCCCGCCGCCACCGCCGCGGCGTGGTCCTCGATGGGATGCACACGGGAGTTCCTGAAGACGATGTACGTGACGCCGGAGTCCGCCCCGCCGTCGAGCGGGTCGGCCCGGAGGCCGAGACTGCGGGCGGTGGCGTAGGAGACCTCGCCGATGATGTCGCGCGGACCGGTGTCGCCGACGACGGCGTACCGCACCCGTCCCCGGTAGACGACCGCGGCGACGGAGCCGCCCCGGACACCGTACGCGCGGGGGTTCCAGATGCGGCTCGGAGCCGGGAGGACGATGTACGGCAGCGTCTCGGCGTTCAGATGTCGGCCGTCGGACTGCGGGAAGGCGGTGGTAGCGGCGAACAGCGGGTCGGTACGGTGGTTGCAGTGGGCGGTGGTCCGCCCGTCGCAGTCGATGTCCAGGTCGGCCTTCCAGTAGACGGCGTCCCGGGTGCCGCAGACGGGCACGGTCGCGGGGCTTCCGGCGTCGGTGCGGTACCGGCCCCGGGAGACCTGGGTGCACTTGCCCAGCCCGGCCAGCAGGTCGGAGGCGGCGACAGCGCCCTTGCCGCGGGCCACGGACCTCTCCCTGTGCGGGACGGCGGCGGCCGGGGAGGGGAGCGCCACGGGCGCGAGCACGGCGGCCGGGGCGGGCAGCACCGCCGGCGCGAGCACGGCGGCCGGGGCGGGCAGCACCGCCGGCGCGAGCACGGCGGCGCCGGCTGCGGCCAGCATCAGCATCGGGACACGCACACGCACGATGAGGGACCCTCTCCTCGGGGACGTGGGGACATCCAGCCCACTGTGGTGCGCGTCGGGTCACCGGGCCGCCGTGGCCGCACCGCAGGGGGCCGGATGGAGCACGCTTCTGACACCCCGTGAGGGGACGCGGCGCGGGGCCGAGACCGGTTGGGGGACAACAGGGGCCGGGGTTCCGAGCCGATGCCGGCCCAGAATCCCCGGCCGCCCGCGTCGGCGCGGGATCGGCGACGACAGCGTGTCCGCGCCACAGACATGAACTCCCGTGCTTTCTCGGGTAGTTCAGCCATAGGGAGGTTCAGCATACGTACCTTCCCCGGATGGTCGGCAACGCCACCCCCTCGAACGGTCACCGGCACGGCCACTCCGCGCGCGCCGGCCCCGGCACACCGGAGCCGTCCGTGCGGCCCTCTTGATGAGTTCGCACCGGCCGGGCCATATTGGTCCGGACCTTTAATGCCTTGATGCCGATGCCGTCCGGGGGGCAGAGCCGTGCGACGCATTCCCCTTCCGCTCGTGCCGGTCTGCGGGGTCCTGCTCCTGGTCGCGTCCTGCGGGAGCCGGGCCGCTGGCAGCGACGAGGGCCGGGCACCCGGCGCTCCGACCGGCGTCACCGCGGTGGCGGGCAGCGCCACCAGCGTGCACGTGATGTGGAACGCGGTCACGGACGGTCCCGGCATCGGCTCCTATGAGGTATATCGCGGCACCACGAAGGTGGAGGAAGTCTCGGGTTCGCAGCACATGGTGGACGTCTCCAGGCTCAGGCCGTCCACGATGTATGCCTTCACCGTGCGGGCCCGGGACACGGACGGGCGTCTCGGCCCGCGGAGCCGGGCGGTGCGGGCGCGGACACCGGCCATGGCGGCGGCGGACCACTCGGCGCCGACCCGGCCGCTGAAACCCGCCGGGCGGACCGTCGGCAGCCGCGCGGTCCAGTTGTCCTGGGGCGCCTCCCGGGACGCGCGGGGCGTGGTGTCGTACGACGTCTACCAGGGCGGGACGAAGATCCACAGCGTCGGCGGGAACCAGACCGCGACCGTGGTCACCGGTCTGCGCCCCGGTACCGCCTACGTCTTCACGGTGCGGGCCCGGGACGCCGCCGGCAACCTCTCCCCCGCCAGCGGCCCCTTGCGCCTCAGGACCCCGGGCACCGATGACGGCCGGAACACCGCGCCCGCCGGCTTCACCGCCACGACCCACCGGACCGGCGGGGCCTACTACATCGACCTGTCCTGGGTTCCGCCGCGCGCGGACGGTGTGATCACCGAGTACCAGGTCCAGCTCGACGGCACCGCGGCCACCTCGCTGGTGTGGGGCGGCACTCCGCCGCGCGGCCGGGCGCGCTACAGCTTCTACACGGGCGAGGCCGCCGGGGAGGAACACCGGGTACGGCTGCGGGCGCGGCTGCCGGACGGGACGTGGGGCGGCTGGTCGACTGAGCGGACGGTGACCACGGGCGGCTGACGCACGCACCGCGTCGGCGTGTCGCCTTGCGCCGGACGAAGGAATCCGTCACCTGACCGGGTCCCTCCCGCGTGCGGGCGTGCCCGGGACCGCGTTGGCTACGGTGCAGGCAGCACGGGCGTTTCCCGACCCTCGGCGGCGCATGGGACGTACCGCCAACCGTGCCGCCGGAGGCCAGCCCATGCACAACTCGCGACTGCTTCTCCGTTCCGGCCTGACCCTGGCGGCCGCCGCCACTCTCCCGGCTGCGCTAGCCGGGCCGTCCGCCGCGGCCTCGGGCATTTCCGTCAGCACGACCGGGTCCACCGTCTCGGTGGTCACGAGCGCGTGCAGCCAGATCAACGGCAGCTGGGGCAGCGCGGCTCTGCTCACCAGCCGTCAGGCGAGCTTCGCCGAGGGCCGGCAGGTGGCCCTGGCGGGCACGACCGTCAGCCAGTCCGCGGCCTGGTCCGGGGTGAGCCCGGGGACCTACACCGTGGTCGTGGTCTGCTCCAGCGGCGCCACGGCGGGCAGCCAGTCGGTGATCGTGTCCGCGCCCACGAGGCCGACGATCTCCGCGACGTCCACGACGGCACCCCCCCGTGGCGTGGCGGGCGGCCTGGGCGGCGCCGCCCGCGACTACGGGCCGCTGACGCTGGGCATCGGCGCGACCCTGGTCGGCGCCGGCGTCGTCGCCACTGGCTGGTTCCTGCGCCGCCGCTCGAAGCCGTACCGGCTCTGAGAGGCCGCCGCAGCGAGTCCGGGGTCTACGGCCCTCAGCCGTCAGCCGAGCCCCGGCTCGCCGCTTCCTCGTCGGGCAGTTCGGCGAACTCCGTCAGGGCGTGCGTGAGCCACCGGGTCCAGAAGGTCTCCAGGTCGATGCCCGCCCGCAGGACCAGATGGCGCAGCCGGTCCTGCGGGGTGTCCCGGCCCGGCGGGAAGTCGCGCTTCTCGATCTCCTGGTACTCGGCCAACTGCCGCCGGTGCAGCTCCAGATGGCGGCGCAGATCGGCCTCCAGGCCCGCTGTGCCGACCACGGCCGCCGCGCGCAGCCGCAGCAGCAGGACGTCCCGCTGGGGCTTGGGCTGCTGCGTGGCGGCCGTCCACCGGGCCAGTTCCGCACGGCCCGCGGGCAGGACCTCGTAACTCTTCCTCTGCCCACGGGCCGGCTGCTCGGACGGAAGCGTGCGGATGAAGCCCTCCGCCTCCAGCCTTCCCAGCTCGCGGTAGATCTGCTGGTGCGTCGCGGACCAGAAGTAGCCGATCGACTTGTCGAACCGGCGGGTCAGCTCCAGCCCCGACGACGGCTTTTCCAGCAGGGCGGTGAGGATCGCGTGCGGGAGTGACATGGGCTCATCCTAGGGACGCGCGCTCCGGCTCCTACAGCGCCGCCGCCAGCTCGGTGCCCTGCTTGATCGCCCGCTTGGCGTCCAGCTCGGCCGCGACGTCGGCGCCGCCGATCAGGTGGGCGCTGCGCCCGGCGGCGATCAGCTCCTCGTAGAGATCGCGGCGCGGTTCCTGGCCGGTGCACAGCACCACGGTGTCGACCTCCAGGACCGTGCTCTCCTCGCCGACGGTGACGTGCAGGCCGGCGTCGTCGATCCGGTCGTAGCGCACCCCGGGGACCATGGTGACGCCCCGGTGCTTCAGCTCGGCGCGGTGGATCCAGCCGGTCGTCTTGCCGAGTCCGGCGCCGACCTTGGTGGTCTTGCGCTGGAGCAGGTGCACGGTGCGCGGCGGGGCCGGCCGCTGCGGGGCGGCGAGGCCGCCCGGCGCCCGGTAGTCCATGTCGACGCCCCAGTGCCGGAAGTAGGTCTCCGGGTCCTCGTGCGCCTTGTCACCGCCGTCGGTGAGGAACTCGGCGACGTCGAAGCCGATGCCGCCGGCGCCGAGGACGGCGACACGGTCGCCGACGGGGGCGCCGTCGCGCAGCACGTCGAGGTATCCGAGGACGCGGGGGTGGTCGACACCGGGGATGTCGGGGGTGCGCGGGATGACGCCGGTGGCGACGACGACCTCGTCGTAGCCGTCCAGGTCGCCGGCCTCCACCCAGGTGTCCAGGCGGACGTCCACGCCGTGCGCGTCGAGCTGGTGGCGGAAGTAGCGCAGGGTCTCGTCGAACTCCTGCTTGCCGGGGACCTTGCGGGCGACGTTGAGCTGGCCGCCGATCTCGCTCGCGGCGTCGAACAGGGTGACGGCGTGGCCACGCTCGGCGGCGGAGACCGCGCAGGCCAGTCCGGCCGGACCGGCGCCGACGACCGCGACCCGCTTGCGCCGCCGGGTCGGGGAGAGCACCAGCTCGGTCTCGTGGCAGGCGCGCGGGTTGACCAGGCAGGAGGTGATCCGGCCGCTGAACGTGTGGTCGAGGCAGGCCTGGTTGCAGCCGATGCAGGTGTTGATGGCCTCGGGCGTCCCGGCGGCGGCCTTGGCGACGAAGTCGGGGTCGGCGAGCATCGGGCGGGCCATGGAGACCATGTCCGCGTGACCGCCGGCCAGCAACTCCTCGGCCAGCTCGGGGGTGTTGATGCGGTTGGTGGTCACCAGCGGGACGGACACCTCGCCCATGAGCTTCTTGGTCACCCAGGTGTAGGCGCCGCGCGGCACGGAGGTGGCGATGGTGGGGATGCGGGCCTCGTGCCAGCCGATGCCGGTGTTGATGAGGGTCGCCCCGGCGGCCTCGACGGCCTTGGCGAGGGTGATGACCTCCGCCAGCGAGGAGCCGCCCGGGACCAGGTCCAGCATGGACAGGCGGTAGATGATGATGAAGTCCTCGCCGACGGCCTCGCGTACCCGCCGGACGATCTCGACCGGGAAGCGCATCCGGTTCTCGTACGAGCCGCCCCAGCGGTCCTCGCGCCGGTTGGTCTGCGCGGCGATGAACTCGTTGATGAGGTAGCCCTCGGAGCCCATGATCTCGACGCCGTCGTAGCCGGCCTGCCGGGCGAGGCGGGCGGCGCGGGCGTAGTCGTCGATGGTGCGCTCGACATCGGCGTCGGTCAGCTCGCGGGGAACGAACGGGCTGATCGGGGCCTGCAGGGGGCTCGGCGCCACGAGGTCCTGGTGGTAGGCGTACCGCCCGAAGTGCAGGATCTGCATCGCGATGCGGCCGCCCTCGCGGTGCACCGCCTCGGTGATGGTCCGGTGCGCTTCGGCCTCCGCCCCGGTGGTGAGTTTGGCGCCGCCGTCGTACGGCCGCCCCTCCTCGTTGGGCGCGATGCCGCCGGTGACGATGAGCCCGACTCCCCCGCGCGCGCGGGCCGCGTAAAACGCCGCCATCCGCTCGAAGCCACGCTCGGCCTCCTCCAGGCCGACGTGCATCGAGCCCATGAGCACGCGGTTGGGCAGTGTGGTGAAGCCCAGGTCGAGCGGGGTCATCAGGTGCGGGTAACGGCTCATCGGGCCCTCCGTGCGCGGTGTCGTCGCTTCTTGTTGTAGAGGAAGCACGACGCTTTATGCAACTAGTTGCACAACCACGCAGGGGTGACTCCGGCCACTCTGTACCTACTACTATGTACAACGTCGCGTAACGACGACGCGTCCGCCGCCTGGCCCTCAGGCCGCGGCCCGACGCGGTACCCCCCGGCCGACACGGGAATCGGCCGGGGGGTACCGCGCCTGCATCTGCGCCGTCAGCGGCTCTCCAGGCGAAGGTGGAGATCCCTCTCCTGGTCGCCGGAGGCCGCGCAGGTCTCCTCCACGGTGAAAATCGCGTCCAGGGTGGTGCGGAACCGGTTGACGGCCCAGGGTCCGCCCTGGACGTCCGCCTGGACGGAGGCGCCGAGGTGGACCGGCGGGCAGCCCTCCGTACGGGCGTCCGCGACGTCGTAGCTGCCGAACCACACCATGGGGCGTGTCTCGTGAAGCTGCTGAGGCTCCTCGTCCGCGCCCCGGTCGGACGCGAAGCACGACCTCAGCGCCTCGAAGACGAGGCGGGCGTCCTCCTTGGAACCGCTGATCTCCACCGAGACGGTTTCCGGATGCGACCGCTCCGTGTCTGCCATTGATCGCTCCTTTCGTGCCGCGCTGCGGTGGAACGGGGTACCCCGCCGAACCGCGTCCATCCTCAGGAAAACACCACCGGCCGCCGCGCACACCTCAGCTGCGCGCGAACTTGTACGTCTTGCTGTCCGTCAGCACACAGAAACCGGGCGACACCACGATCACCCGCAGGACGCCCGTGCGCCTGTCGTAGTCGATGCCCTCCGCCTCGAAACTGCCCGGGCAGGAGCTGCGCAGCGGCAGCTGGCGCAGGGCGGTGACGTGCCCCGAGACATCCGAGGAGCCGTTCGGAGCCGCCGAGAGGTCGATCTGGAGCAGCGGCTTGGTGAGGCCGAAGAGGCTGCCGTCGGGGTCGTCCGAGGAGCACAGCAGGGTCGTCGGGCCGGAGAAGTCACAGCCCTGGACGTCGCGGACGGCATGGTCCAGGTGGACGGTCGCCGCCTGCGGGAGGTTCGTCGAGGGCGAGGTGCCCGGATTGACGCCGGGGGTCGGGAAGACCAGCAGACGGGTCATCGTGCCCCACTCCCCGGAGAGCATCCACTGGCCGTCGGGGGAGATGGCGTCCCAGGAGTTGTTCAGGGCCTCGCCCGGGCTGAGCGTGTGGACGTACTCCGACCGGGTGCCGCCGGGCGCCTGCACGCGGTACATCTTCGAGTTGCCGGAGTCCCGCTGGTAGGGCTCGATGTAGTAGCCGTTGTACGAGGCGTCGGGGTCGCCGACGTGGTTCCAGCCGCGGCTGGAGAGGCCGATGGGGATGGTGCCGATGCCGGTGTAGCGGTTGGGGCTGTTCGCCGGTACCTCCACCGATGTCAGGCCCTGGCTCTCGGTCAGCGGGTCGGCACGGTCGGAGCCCGTCTCGGTCCACGTGCCGGCCGCGGTGGCGGGCACCGGCGCGGCGAGGGAGACGACGGCGGCGGTGGCGAGGGTGACGAGTCCGGCGAGGACTGCGTGACAACGTTGCCGGGCGGGCACGGGCATGGCCGACTCCTCGGACGGGGGGTGGGGCACTCGGTCGGCGGACAGTCTGGCGTGGC
Source organism: Streptomyces sp. NPDC006314 (assembly GCF_040613075.1). Classification (NCBI taxonomy): domain Bacteria; kingdom Bacillati; phylum Actinomycetota; class Actinomycetes; order Kitasatosporales; family Streptomycetaceae; genus Streptomyces; species Streptomyces sp. NPDC006314. Next base: position 198,342 of record NZ_JBEXRL010000007.1, read on the forward strand.
GCGATAGGCATGTACAGACCAAACGAGCAAACATGAGCGTGAAACTCTTACGGCCCGCGGGACGGGCCGGTACGGTCCGCGGCGGGAGGCCCGTACCGCGCGCACCGCCGACGTGGCGAATGCGGCGGACGTCCGCCGCCGTGTTGAGGGATGGTGGAGATAAACGCGAAGGCGGCGGAGAGTCGGTGTGAGCGCGGTAGAACAAGGGGAGCCGGCACGGGGCACGGCGTGCCGTGCGGACGGGCGAGGGCGGTGCGTGGCATGAGTGCAGCCGAGGCTCCGGTGGCCGAGGGCGACGGGCCCGTGCGCGGGCCGGTGCGGCCGGGCGGGCTGCTCGACGTGCTGGGCGTCGCGTCCGTGGTGCTGGACACCGACGGCCGGATCGTGCTGTGGAGCCCGCAGGCGGAGGAGCTGTTCGGTTACACCGCACAGGAGGCCCTCGGCCAGCACGCCGCCCGGCTGATGGTGCACGAGCGGCACATCCAGCTGGTCGGCAGGCTTTTCGCCGACGTCATGCGCACCGGGCAGAGCTGGGCCGGCGGCTTCCCGGTCCGCCACAAGGACGGCAGCACCCGCCTGGTGGAGTTCCGCAACATGCGGCTGCTGGACGACCGCGGCGACGTGTACGCGCTCGGGCTCGCCGCCGACCAGTCGACCGTACGGCGGCTGGAGCAGGACGTGGCGCTGTCCGAGCGGATGGTGAAGCAGTCGCCGATCGGATACGGCGTCCTCGACACCCGGCTGCGGTTCGTCTCGGTGAATCCGGCCCTGGAGAAGATCAACGGTGTCCCGGCCGCCGAGCACGTGGGCAGGACGCTGCACGACGTGCTGCCGCTCTTGGACGCCGGGGCCCTGGAAACCACCGCCCGCCGGGTACTGGAGACGGGCGTGCCCCTGATCGACGACACCCTCGTCGGCCGTACCGCCGCCGACCCGGACGTGGAGCACACCTGGTCGTACTCGGTGTACCGGCTCGAGGACGCCATGGACAACGTGCTCGGCGTGACGGTCTCGCTGGTCGACATCACCGAGCAGCACCGCGCCTCCGTGGAGGCGGAGGCCGCCAGGCGCCGGCTCGCGGTCATCGCCGACGCCTCCGCCCGGATCGGTACGACGCTCGAACTGGAGCGCACCGCCTGCGAGCTGGCCGAGGTCGCCGTACCGGAACTGGCGGACGTGGCGGCCGTCGATCTGCTGGACGCGGTGGTGGAGGGCCGGCCCAGCACTCTGGGCCCGTCGGAGTCCGCGGTGATCCGGGCGCTCGCCCTGCGCCCGGAGGAGGACACGGACGCCGTACGGGCGGCAGACCCGCCCGGCCGGATCGCCCGGTACGCGCCCGACCGGCTGGTCACCGAGTGCGTGCGCACGGCTGAGGCGGTGCTGGTGCCGCAGGTGAAGGACGAGGACCTGCCGCGCATCGCCCGCTCGCCCGAGGCGGCCGTGCTGCTGGGCCGGGCGGGGCTGCACTCGTATCTCGCGGTGCCGCTGATCGCGCGCGGCGAGGTGCTGGGGGCGCTCGACCTCAAACGCACCCGCAATCCGGCGCCGTTCGACGAGGACGACCTGCTGCTGGCCCGGGAACTGGCGGCCCGTGCGGCCGTGCAGATCGACAACGCGCGCTGGTACCAGAACGCCCGCAACACCGCGCTGACCCTGCAGCGCAGTCTGCTGCCCAGCCATCCGCCGGTCACGACCGGCCTGGAGGTGGCCTCCCGTTATCAGCCGGCGGGCGCCACCAGCGAGGTCGGCGGCGACTGGTTCGACGTCATACCGCTGGAGGGCGGCAGGACCGCGCTCGTGGTGGGCGATGTGATGGGCAGTGGCATGAGCGCGGCCGCCACGATGGGCCGGCTGCGCACCGCGACCACCACGCTGGCCGCGCTCGGCCTCGACCCGGCCGTGCTGCTGGAGCACCTGGACAAGACGACCTCGGCCCTGGACCACTCCATCGCGACCTGCGTGTACGCCGTCCATGACCCGCGTCTGCGCCAGTGCCGGATCGCCAACGCCGGCCACCTGCCGCCGGCCCGGGTCCGGCCCGGCCAGCCGCCCGTGCTGCTCGACCTGCCGACCGGGGTGCCCCTGGGCGTGGGCGGGGTCGGGTTCTCCACCGTCACCGTCGACTTCGAACCCGGCGACGAGCTGGTGTTCTACACCGACGGTCTGGTGGAGACCCGCCGCCACTCGCTGGACGAGCGCCTGGACTTCCTGCTGTCCCTGCTCACCGACCCCGAGCGCCCGCTGGAAGAGACCTGCGACCTGCTCCTGCGCACGCTGCACCACCCCGACAACCACGACGATGTGGCGCTGCTCATCGCCCGGGCGCAGCAACTGCCCTAGCCGTATTGCCCTGCGAGGGTGCCGCGGCACCTTCCTCGGCCTTCTAGGGCCGTACGCCGATCACCGCATGCGCGTACAGTTCCTCCGACACCGCCAGACGGGTCGTCAGGCCCGCCTCGGCGAGCGCCTCCACCGCGGCCGCCGCCTGGTGCTCGCTGGTCTCGGTCAGGAGGCAGCCGCCGGGCGCGAGCCACTCGAGCGCCCCGGCGGCCACCCTGCGCAGCACGTCGAGGCCGTCCGCGCCGCCGTCCAGGGCGGCCAACGGCTCGTGGTCGCGGGCCTCGGCCGGCAGCAGGGGCACCTCATCGGTGGGGACATAGGGCACGTTGGCCGTCAGGATGCCCACGCGGCCGCGCAGGCCGGCGGGCAGGGCGTCGTACAGGTCGCCCTGGTGGGCCCGGCCGCCGAAGGCGGCGAGGTTGCGGCGGGCGCAGCGCACGGCGGCCGGGTCGATGTCGGCCGCGTGCACCTCGGCACCGTCCAGGACGGCTGCGAGGGCCGCGCCGAGCGCGCCGGAACCACAGCACAGGTCCACGACCACGCTCGCCTCCGGCGCCGTGGCCAGCGCCTGGTCCACGAGGAACTCGGTGCGGCGGCGGGGGACGAACACCCCGGGTTCCACGGTGATGCGCAGTCCGTGGAACCGGGCCCAGCCGAGAACCTGTTCGAGGGGGAGTCCGGCGACGCGCCGGTCCACCATCGAGGTCAGTTCCTCCGGGGACCGGGCGGTCGTGAGCATCAACTCCGCCTCGTCCTCGGCGAAGACGCATCCGGCGGCGCGCAGTGTGGAGACGACGGCAGCAGGGGCAGCGGGGAGTGAAGAAGGGGGAGGGGGTAGAGAGGGCATGGAAGCCGAAAACCTTTCGGGAGCGCAAGGCCTGAGGGCGCTCCCGCGGTCACCGCTGCCGGTGTACCGCGCCGTCGCAAGGAGAGAGGGCCCCAGCTGACACAGCGGTAATGGGTCTCACCTCCTCGTCGTCGGGGCCGCGAGCGTCCGCGACCGGACGGCCACCATACCCCAGGGCTCACGACGCGCCGTCGGGCGCGCGGAGTTCGGGGGCCGGTGACGCGTGTGAGAGGCGGACGGCGACGGCCGCCGCAAGGGGCTCCGCCCGGTGGCGGGCGGTGCGCTCCCCGCTCCGCGGAGGGCGGTCGCTCAGACGCCGACCGTCTCCTCGACCTCTTCCTCGACCTCTTCCTCGGCCTCTTCCTCGGCCTCCTCGTCGGCCGCCCGCTCGGGGTCCCGCCCAGGCCGTACCACGGCGGACGCGGACCGGGCGTCGGTCTCAGAGTGCTGCGCGGTCGCCCGCCGGGCCTGGCGGGTCCGCTCGTACAGGGCCGCGATCGCGGTCAGCAGGAGGCCTGCGAGCAGCCAGATCAGGAGGGTCCACGCGTTGCGCGCGAGGCCGTCGCTGCCGAAGTACAGCAGGCTGCGGACGCCCTCGACGAAGCCGGCGCCGTTCCAGAAGGCGTGCAGGGTGCCGAAGAACCCGTTCTGCAGCTCGGGCCGGAACAGGCCGCCGGAACTGGTGAAGTTGAGCATCACGAACAGCACCATCATGGTCAGCGTGGTCCACCGCTTGAGGAAGGTGTGCAGACCGACGCCGGTGAAGAGGATGCCCGCCGAGTACAGCCAGGCCATGCCCCACACGCCCGCGAGGTCGTGGTGCGCGAGATGGAACACCGGCCCGGCGAGCACCACGCCGATACCGCTGACCACGGCGGAGACGCCGAGCGCGAGCAGCGCCCGCACCCGCATCGCGAGGGCGGCGCCCGCGGCACCGAGGGCGGCGACCGACGCGTAGGAGCCGATGCTGAGTGCGATCAGCAGGAAGAAGAGTCCCTGGCCGGTGGGGTCGTCGGCGACCGGCGTGGCCACGTCGGTGACCTTCAGCGGGGCGCCCTGCTTCTCGGCGACCGGCGTGAAGACCTTCTCCACGGCCGTCGCGCCCATGTCGGAGGCGGCGCCGGCCACCAGCAGCTCGGGCGCCTTGGCGCTCGGCACATAGGCGCCGGTCACGATCCGGGACATGAGGAGGTCGACGGCGTCGGCGCGGGTGGCGACCGTACGGACGTCGAGCTTGTCCCCCGCGGTGTCCTTCACCGTCTGCGCGAAGACCTTGACCTCCGGGGCGGTGCCCACGACGGCGATGGGCAGGTGGTGCGGCTCGGGGGTGACGAAGGCCCCCAGGTACGCGAGCCCCATGCCGATGCACATCAGCAGCGGGGTGATCAGGTGCGTGAGCACATGGCGCAGCGCCGGTGACCTCATCGCGCGCGACCTCCAAAAGTTGGCTTATACAACCCTCAATTAAGTTGTACTATACAACTAGAACGCCCTGAGGAGGTATCCCCGTGAGCGCAGCGGAGTCGGCCGTCGAGACGATCCAGCGCGAGATGACGAGCTTCGCCCGCCGGGCCCGCGCCTCGGCGGGACGGATGCACCCCGAGCTCTCGCTGGTGTCGTACACCCTGCTGGGGCACTTGGAGGAGAGCGGCGGCTGCCGGGCGACGGACCTGGCGACCCACTATGCCCTGGACAAGTCCACCGTGAGCCGCCAGGTCGCCACGCTGGAGCGGGCCGGACTGATCGAGCGCCGGCTGGACCCGGAGGACCACCGGGTCCAGGTGCTGCATCTGACCGAGGCCGGCCAGCAGATACTCGCCCACGTCACCCGTAGCCGCCGGACCGCGTTCCGGGAGCGGCTCGCGGGCTGGCCGGAGGAGGATCTGGTGCGGTTCGCGGCCTACTTGGAGCGGTACAACGCGGGGCCGGGCACCGCCGAGCCGGACCGAGGGGCCGGGGAGGAGCCCCGGTCCGGTATTCCCGGCCCCTGAAGAGTTCGTACGGCCATGATCCGGCCGACGACCAGGGACGGGGCACCTGGAACGACAGCGTACGGTTGACGCATGAACGTCACGCGAGGCTTCACGGGCCGCCCGCGCGTCGACAACCCGGGGCTGCCGCCCGGGCAGTACGACGCGGGCGAGGACTGGCCCGTCCTGTCCGCCGAGGTCACCCCGGACCTCGCACCCACCGACTGGTCCTTCCGCATCGACGGCCTGGTCGAGCGGGCGCACACCTGGGACTGGGACGCGGCGCACGCGCTGCCGGCGTCGGCGTACGACGGTGACATCCACTGCGTCACCGGCTGGTCGAAGTTCGGCGTGCGGTTCGGCGGCGTCTCGCTGGACGCCTTCTTCCATGTGGTGCAGCCCCATAGGTCCGCCACACATGTCCTCGCCTACTCCCACACGGGCTACACCACCAACCTGCCGCTCGCCGACCTCACCGGCGGTCGGGCCTGGATCGTCTGGGAGTACGACGGCGCGCCGCTGCCGCCCGAGCACGGCGGCCCGGCGCGGCTGCTGGTGCCCCACCGGTATTTCTGGAAGAGCGCCAAGTGGATCGCCGGCCTCACGCTCCTCGACCATGACGAGCCGGGCTTCTGGGAGCGGAACGGCTACCACGCCCGCGGCAACCCCTGGGAGGAGCAGCGGTACTCCGGTGACTGACACGGTGCCGACGAACACGGCCTCCCCCGCCCCGGACCCGACGTCCCCCGCCCAGGTCCCGACCGCCCCGGCCACCGCCCCGGGCGTTCCGGCGACGCGGTTCGCGGTGCCCGGGCGCATCACCGTGAGCGAGCAGGCGGCGGCGGTGTGGCAGACCGCCACGCTGACGGAGATCCGGCGCGAGACGCCGCACGCGGCCACGTTCCGGCTGGCGGTGCCGGAGTGGACGGGGCATCTGCCCGGACAGCACCTGATGCTGCGGCTGACCGCGCACGACGGTTACGTGGCGCAGCGCCACTACTCCATCGCGTCGGCGCCGGACGACTCCGGGCACATCGAACTGACCCTGGACGAGGTGCCGGGCGGCGAGGTCTCCGGCTGGTTCCACTCGGTGGCCCGCCCCGGTGACACGGTCGAGGTGCGCGGCCCGCTGAGCGGCTTCTTCGCCTGGCCCGGCGACCGGGCCGCGCTCCTGCTCGGCGCCGGCTCCGGGATCGTTCCGCTGATGTCGATGGTGCGGCACCACCGGGTGCGTGGCCTCACGGTGCCGCTGCGGATGCTGGTGTCCGCACGGAGTCCCGAGGAACTGATCTACGCGCGGGAACTGGGTGCGGAGACGACGCCCGTGTTCACCCGCAGCGCGCCGGCGGGGGTGCCGGTGGGACGCATGACGGCTGCCCATGTGGCGCCACTCCTGGCCGAACAACCTCCTGGTGGGTGGGAGGCCTATGTGTGCGGGTCCAACGGGTTCGCCGAACACGCCTCCCGGCTGCTGGTCGCGGCGGGACAGCCGGTGGAGCGCATCCGCATCGAACGCTTCGGCTGAGGGCTCGGGTCGCGTGGCGGGACCGGCAGCGCGATCGTGGGGCGCATGGCGCGTTCCGTCGTGATGTGGGCTTGAACTCGCGGTTCACAGCATGCGCGAGCTGCGCCCTACGGGGTACGAGACGGGTGTGGACGCTCGTGTGCGCGAGCGGAGGGGCGGCGGACCCGTGGGCCGACTCGCCCGGCTCTTCGGCTCCGGCGTGGCGAGGAGGTGGACATGCGTGCTCGGGTGCGGGGTTGGCGCTGGCGGCGCAACCCGCTGCGGCGCCGGTCCGATGTCGTGGAAGCCTGGACGGTACTGGTCGTCGCGGTTCTCCTGTTCGTGGTCGCCCCACTGGTCGGGGTCGCGGCGGGCCTGCACGCCCACGACAAGGCCCAGACGCTCGCCGCGACCCAGCGGGCCGAACGCCACCAGGTGCGGGCCACGGTGATCGGCGACCCGCCCGAGCGGCGGACCGCCACCCGCGACGACCGCGAGCACCCGTACCGCGCCCAGGTCCGCTGGACCGAACCCGGAAAGGGCGCCCGGTCCGGGTGGGCCCGGGTGACGGCAGGGACACGGACCGGTGACGTCGTCTCCGTGTGGCTCGACACCCGGGGCCGCAACGTCGCCCCGCCACCGGACGGCGTGGCGATCTGGCAGCACACGGTCACCATCGGCCTGTGCGCGGCGGGCGGTGCCGCAGGCGTGGTGGTGCTCGGGCACACCGTCGGGCGCCGGATCGCGCTCCGCCACCGGCTGGCCGAGTGGGAGCGGGAGTGGGCGCGCACCGGACCGAGGTGGACCCAGCCGAGGACGTGACGGTGGCCCGAGCACCGAGCAGTACCACCTGGCCCCGCCACGCACCGGGAGCACACGCATGCTCGCCCGCTGACCAGCGCCGTCACCGCGGGGAGGATCGCCGGATACCCGCGGAACCCTGGCCAGTCATCGGACCACGCACGTACCGTGAGCCGACACAGTCTCCCTTCGCGAAGGCGGTTGTCGATGGCCCTGTTCGACCTTCCCCTCGACGAGCTCCGCGCGTATCGCAGCGAGTCCACCGAGCCAGAGGACTTCGACGCCTTCTGGGGCAAAACACTCCAGGAGGCGCGCGAGCACGAACTGGACGCCCGCTTCGAGCCGGTGGAGGCGGGACTGTCGACGGTCCAGGTGTACGACGTGACGTTCGCCGGGTTCGGCGGTCACCCCGTCAAGGGCTGGCTGCGACTGCCGGCCGGCGCGACGGAGCCGCTGCCGCTGGTCGTGGAGTTCATCGGCTACGGCGGCAGGCGCGGACTGCCGCACGAGAACCTGCTGTGGGCCTCGACGGGCCGGGCGCACTTCGTGATGGACACCCGCGGGCAGGGCAGCGCCTGGGGCGGCGGTGGCGGCACGGCGGACCCGGTCGGGGCGGCGCCGGCGTATCCGGGTTTCATGACGCGGGGCGTCGACGCGCCCGAGAACTACTACTACCGCCGGGTGTTCACGGATGCCGTACGCGCGGTCGAGGCGGCCCGTTCGCACCCGCTGACCGACGCGGCGCGGACCGTGGTGACCGGCGCGAGCCAGGGCGGCGGCATCACCCTCGCCGTCGGCGGGCTGGTCCCCGACCTGGTCGCCGTCGCGCCGGACGTGCCGTTCCTGTGCGACTTCCCGCGGGCGGCGACGCTGACGGATCGCCAGCCCTACCGGGAGATCGGCCTGTTCCTGAAGACGCACCGAGGCCGTTCGGCGGGCGTGCTGCGCACGCTGTCCTACTTCGACGGGGTGCATTTCGCGGCCCGTGGCCGGGCCCCGGCCCTGTTCTCGGCGGCCCTGGAGGACCAGACCTGCCCGCCGTCGACCGTGTTCGCGGCGTTCAACGCCTGGGCGCACCAGGACAAGGCGATCGAGGTGTACGACTTCAACGACCACGAGGGCGGCGGCCCCTTCCAGGAGGCGGCGAAGGCGCACTGGCTGCGGTCGTACGCCTGAGGCCGGCTGGGCGAGGGGCACCGGACGCGCGCAGAGGCTGCCGACACGGCTCTTTCGCACCCTTCCCTCCCATCCGACCAGTCGGTACGTTCGGGAACCCCGGTCGCGTCGCCCGCGACCGGGGTTCCCGCGACGACGGAGGCCACATGTCCGCGCACGAGACGCACGAGACATCCCAACCCCAGGTGCACGGCCACTGCGACGCACGGTTCGCCGCGGTGCGCGAGGCCTTCGAGGAGAACTTCCGCGAGCGGGGCGAGCTCGGCGCCGCGGTGGCGGTCACCGTCGGCGGGGAGACGGTGGTGGACCTCTGGGGCGGCTGGGCGGACGCGGCCCGCACCCGGCCCTGGTACCGCGACACGCTGGTGAACGTGTGGTCGACCAGCAAGGGCCCGGTGGCGCTGTGTGCGCACATCCTCGCCGACCGGGGACTCCTCGACTTCGACGCACCGGTGGCCGCGTACTGGCCGGAATTCGAGGCTTCCGGCAAGGGGCAGGTACGCGTACGGCATCTGCTGTCGCACCGCGCCGGGCTGTCCGGACTGCGGGAGCCGCACTCTCTGGACGACCTGTACGACTGGGAGCTGACCACGGCCCGGCTGGCGGCCACTGAGCCCTGGTGGGAGCCGGGCACCCGGTCCGGGTATCACGCGCTGACGTACGGCTTCCTGGTCGGCGAGGTCGTCCGGCGGGTCTCTGGGCTGCGGCCGGGGGCCTTCCTGGAACGGGAGGTGACCGGGCCGCTCGGGATCGACTTCACCATCGGTCTGCCGGCGAAGGAGTCCGGCCGGGCGGCCGAGCTGGTGCGCGCGCCGGCCGCGTCGAGCAGCGACCAGGCTGCGGCTCTCGGCCAGTTGACACCGGTGGCCGTCGCGGCACTGACCAATCCGGTCGTCGGTGCGACCGAGGCCAACTCACCGCGGTGGCGGGCGGCCGAGATCCCCGCCGCGAACGGCCACGGCACCGCGCGGGCCGTCGCGGCGCTGTACGGGATCTTCGCCGGGCGCGGCTCCCACGACGGCCGGCGGATCCTGTCGGCCCAGGCGGCCGAGCGGGTACGCGAGGGCCAGGGGAGCTGCCGCGATCTGGTGCTCGGGGCCGGCTTCGAGGGCGAGACCGAGGTGGGGCTCGGCCTGTGGCTGAGCGGCACCCGGGGCTCGTACGGACCGAATGCGCGGGCTTTCGGTCATGACGGGTTCGGCGGTTCATGTGGGCTGGCCGACCCTGACGCCGGGGTGTCGCTGGGCTACGTCATGAACCGGATGGGGCCGCGCATCGCCGACGATCCACGGAAGACGGCACTGCTCGAAGCTCTCTACAGCGCCCTGTGACCCGTCGGCCGGTGCACCCGGTCACGCGGATGGGTTTCGGCCGAACCGGCAGACCACTCTTCCCTTGTGGTTTAGACCAATGCTAATTGTGGTCGCGCAATGAGCCCGTACGGCTACGTCTTGTCACCAACAGGAGGGCGCGGCATGGCCCGCACCACCACCCCGCACCACCCCCCGCAGGGCGACGACCGGCCCCTGTATGCGCGCGTCGCGTCCCTGCTGCTCGACGAACTGCGCGACGGCACCATCCCACCGGGTGAACGACTGCCGGCAGAGCGGCGTCTGGCCGCGCACTTCGAGGTCAGCCGGGAAACCGTCCGGCAGGCGCTGGAGGTGCTGCGTCGCAGCGGTCTGGTCGCCACCGACCGCCGGGGCAGCCACGCCACGCTGCCCGGCCGCCCGGTCGAGGCTCCGGAGTCGCTGACTTTTCCCGTGGGCGCCCGCTCGGTGGACCCCTGCGCGGTCGACCGGGCCACGGTGACCTGGGAGGCACCCCCGCCGGAGCACGCGCAGGCGCTGGGCCTGGCCCCGCACCGGCCGACACTGGTGCACCGCTACCGGTCGGTCGCACCGGACGGCCGGTCGCTTCGGACGGCGGTGACCTCGTTCTCGACGGTGGCGCTGACGGAGGTCGCGGAGCTGGCCCGCTACCGGGAGCGGGCCGACGGGGCCACCCCCGCGCAACTGCGGCGGGCGTACGACTGGATGCGCAAGGCCGGGCTGACCCTGCACCACCGGGACTCCATCACCCAGGTCGGCGACGCGTCCTCGGTCCGGGTGACCCGGCGGGTGCACGACCAGTATGCCCGCCCGCTGGAGATCACCGACCTGGTGGTGAACGCCGAACGGGACGCCCTGGTCTACGAGTTCACGCTCCCGGCCGCGGGGTGACACGCCGGGCGAGCACCAGCCGGGCCCGCGGGCTGCCGTCGCCGCGCCGCCCGAACCCGGGCAGGGCGGACAGCTCGACCGTGAATCCCACGCGCTCCAACTCCCCCAGCACATCGCCGAGCCGGAAGGCCCGGTAGTACATGACGAACGGCGGCCGCCAGAGCGCGTTGCGCACCCGCATCACCGCGTCGAAGCCCAGCAGCATCCAGAAGGCGGGGTGCACCGGCCGGGGTGGGGCGAACACCGGGAAGGCGAAGCGGCCCCCGGGCCGCAGGACCGAGTGGACCTGGCGGAAGAGCCCGGGCAGTTCCCGGGGCAGGAAATGCCCGAACGCCCCGAAGGAGACGACCAGATCGAAGGCGGCCGTGAACGGCAGGGCCCGGGCGTCGCCGCGCACCCAGCGCGGCTCGGGCCCGTCGGCCGGCCGCGTCCGACGCCGGGCGACCTCGAGCATCCCCGCGCTGAAGTCGACCCCGGTGACGCTCCGGCGGCACAGCCCCGTCAGCACCTCCGCCCCGGCGCCCGTGCCGCAGCACAGGTCGAGTCCGTCCTCGAACGGGCCGACCGGGGCGAGCGCGTGCGCCACGGAGTCCAGCACCTCACCGGGCGTACGGAAGGGCGTGTGGTCGAACTTCGGGGCCAGCAGGTCGTAGCCGCGCTCGACGGACGACAGTACCTGCACGGCCAGCTCACGCAGGGTGGGACCTTGGGGACCGAACATTCCGTCAGCCCAGAGCCACGCGCTGCCGCACGACCGTCAGAGCGCGCTCGCACCAGCGCAGGTTCTGCTCCTCGAAGCCGATCCCGGCCATCAGGGTGAGATACGGCCCGACACGGTCGGAGGTGCGCAGGTACTCCTCCTCGGTGCGCCCGTCGAGGAGGCGGTCACGCACCCGCCGGTAGCGGTCGAGTTTCGCACGCACCCAGCCCATGCGCTCCTCGATCAGCGCCCGGGTGACCCCGGGGTCGCCGCCGTCCATCGCCTGGATCTTGATGAGCAGTTCGTCGCGGACGGCCGTGGGCCGTTTCGGCGCCTCGGCCGCGAACGCGCCCAGCTCGGCCCGCCCTGCCGTGGTGAGCGTGAACAGCCGTTTGTTGGGGCGGCGCTCCTGCTGCACCGTGCGGGACCGGACGAGCCCGTCCTGCGCGAGGCGCTCCAGCTCCCGGTAGAGCTGCTGCGGTGTGGCGGGCCAGAAGTTCGCGAGCGAGACGTCGAACGACTTGGACAGCTCGTAGCCCGAGGCCTCACCCTCCAGCAGGGCGGCCAGGACGGCGTACCTGAGCGACATGTGGACAGGCTAGCAGCAAGTGACTAATCTCATCCGCACCTATTCAATTAATTGACTATGAGGTGATCCGATGCGTGCGTTCCGCGAGGCGGTCGAGGCCCGGGACCTGGACGCCGTCGAGGCACTGCTGGCCGAGGACGTCGTGTTCACCAGCCCGGTCGTCTTCAAGCCGTATCCGGGCAAGGCGATCACCGCGGCGATCCTGCGCGCGGTCGTCCAGGTCTTCGAGGACTTCCGGTACGTCCGTGAGATCGGGGACCCGGCCGGCCCGGACCACGCGCTGGTCTTCACCGCCCGAGTGGGCGACCGTCAGCTGACCGGCTGCGACTTCCTGCATGTGAACGAGGACGGTCTGATCGACGACTTCATGGTCATGGTCCGTCCGCTGTCGGGCGCCCAGGCCTTGGCCGAGGCCATGGGCGCGCGGTTCGAGCAGATCGCGAAGGAGGCGGAGGCGCGGTCCGCCTGAGCGGCGCGCCTGCGTCCTCCCACCGGACGCCTCTACGGGGCTGAGCGTCAGCCCTTGAGCTGTCCCAGCGTGGCCTTGGCATCCGTCTTCAGCCAGTCCGACACTTCGGTGATCGCGGGCGGGTCCTTGTCCTTGTCGTAGGAGCTGAGGTAGGCGCTGTAGCTCATCGTGTACGTCACCCAGCCGTCGCGGACCGCGAGCGTCGCGTACCGGGAGCCGCTGGAGGAGCCGCCGGTGGTGTCCTGGCTGACCAGGTAGGCCTCGTCCCCGATGCCCTTGACCGGGTCGACGTCGTAATCCTTGTGGCTGTCACCGTAGTTCTTCCAGTTGGCGGTGAACTCGGGCCCGGGATCGGTCTTCTTGTGCAGGTCCAGCTGCATGGAGAGGTAGGCGTCGGCATACGTGGAGCCGGGCTTCTTCAGGCTCAGGCTGCAGTAACTCTCGTCGAGTGCCTTGTCCTTGAGCGCGGTCCGGGTCGGCGAGGAGTCGTCCTGGGTGTATTCGTCCTTGAAGGACGCGTAGTCGGCGCTGGAGCACATGTTGCCGGGCGCCGAGTAGCCGCGCAGATCCGCGCTGTCGCCCTTGCCGCCGAGCAGGAAGACACCACCCGCCCACGCGGCGGATGCGACGACCGCGCCGACGACGGCCCACAGCACCGCTTTCCCGGCCCCTCCACCGCCGGAGCCACCGGCCGGCGGAACGGGCACGGGGCCGTACTGCGGTGCCTGGGCATAGGGATTCCCCGGCGGTAGCTGCCCCGGCAGCGGCTGGGCGGCGGGCTGGCCGACCAGAGTGGGCTGCGCGTAGAAGTTCCCCGGCGGGGGAGACTGCGGGTTCGGGTAGGGGTAGGCCGTCGGCTGCGGGGGGACGGTCGGCTGCTGCGCGGGCTGCTGGGGCGGCTGGTCGGCCGGCTGCGGGGACTGCGGTGGCGTGGACATGGCCTGAACATAGTGGACGGTTGACAGTCAAGTCCCCTGCGGTCGGCGATTGTTATGGTCTGGGGACATCTGGTGCGGTTCCCTGACACAGCGGTCAGGAGGGGCCGGGGCACGCCCTGCCCGAGCAATGCGCCGGTCTGTCGGGGTTCGCATGCGGGTGTGCGGCTCAGGACCCGCGGGGTGCGAGCCGCACCGGCAGGCTGCGCACGCTGTTGCCGACGAAGCCGGCGTGCGGCGCCAGGTCGGCTGCCCGTACGCCGAGTTCGAGCGTGGGGAAGCGGGTGAACAGCTGCTCGAGCGCGACCGTCGCCTCCAGCCGGGCCAGTGGGGCGCCCAGGCAGTAGTGGGCGCCGTGCCCGAGGGCGAGGTGGCGTACCGCGTCGGCACGGGCCGGGCGGGTGACGTCGTAGAGGTCGGCGTCGGGGCCGTGCGCGGCCGGGTCGCGGCCGGCGGCGGAGTAGCCGGCGAGCACGGGTGTGCCTGCGGGGATCAGGGTGCCGCCGACGGCGAGGTCCCGCACCGGGTAGCGGAACGGGAAGTAGCTGACCGGCGCGTCCCAGCGCAGGGTCTCCTCCACCACGTCGGCCCAGCTCGCCTCGCCGGTGCGCACCAGGTCCAGCTGGCCGGGGTCGGCGCACAGGGCGCGAACGGCGTTGGTGATCAGGTTGAGCGTGGTCTCGTGCCCGGCGATGATCATCAGGACGAGGGGCCCGATCAGCTCCTGGTGGCTGAGCCGGTCGCCGCCCTCGTCCCGGGCGGCGATGAGCGCGCTGGTGAGGTCGTCCGCCGGGTCTGCGGCCTTCGCCGCGGCGATCTCTCCCAGGACGCCGGCCAGTTCCCGGTTGGCGGCGATGGCCTCGGCGGGTTCGGTGTCGGTGGCCACGACCTGGCTGCTGAGATGGTGCAGCCGATCGCGGAACTCGACGTCCACGCCAAGGAGTTCGCTGATGACCGCCATCGGCAGGGGCAGGGCGAAGTGCCGCCGTAGGTCGGCGACGCCGTCGTCCGCGATGGCGGCCCGCTCCAGGCCGTCGAGCAGCCGAGTGGTCAGCTCCTCCACGCGCGGCCGCAGTTCTTCGACGCGCCGGGGCGTGAAGGCGCTGCCGACCAGCGATCGCAGCCGCCGGTGGTCGTCCCCGTCGGCGGTGGTCATGCCCTGGACGGTCGCGAAGGTGCGCAACGGCCAGCCCTCGGCGATCCGCCCCTCGCGCAGATCCGTGAAGTGCCGTGCGTTCTTGGCGACATCGGGATGCTGCAGGAACTCCTTCAGCGCCTCATGTCCGAGGACGGCCATGCCCTCGATCCCACCGGGCAACTCGACCGGGGTCACGGCACCGCGGGACCGCAGCCGCGCGTTGACGGCGTGCGGGCAGCCACCGGCGGGGTCCAGGCGGTGTGGTGTGCGGGCGGGCGAGGTCTCCATCGGATCCTCCTGACGTTCCCACGACAAGGTGGGACGATCGTAGGCTCCCCAACGGGCGGGCAGCGAACCCCAGGGCATACGTCAGCCCCGGTGCCTCCGGCGCGGTGCCGCGGGTCGGTCGTGTGCTCACCCGGTGTGGACCGGCATCGCGTTGACGCCCGGTCGCGGACTCACCCGTGGCCCCAGCGTGTCGCGGGTCCATCGCGGGCTCACGGTGTGGCGGACGTCCACGAGGATCCGGCCGGTCCGGGCACGGGATCCGGCGCCACCCGAACCGTGGCGGGCGGGGGCGCCGGGAGCGACGATCCGTGCACACATGGGCCCGCCCCCCTCTCCCGCCGCCCGGGAATAGCCCGATCCGGCGACTTGTTGACGCGGTCACGGACACAACACCCGAACGAGTGGTACTGTGCCGTCAGCACTCGTGCACGCCCACCATGGGCGCCGGTGCCAGTTTCCCTCCCCACGCTGATCCGCTCGCCGTCTTCCCGGATTTCCGGCTCCCGGCGCGTCAGCTTCTCAACAGCACCTTGTGATCAGGCTTTCCGCGCCCTGCCCGAGGTGCCGTTCCCACCGCCCGGAGGCCAGATGCACGCCTCCCGCTCGCGGTCCCTCCCCCTTCTCTTCTCTCTTCCGTCCGCGAAAGGACCACCACACCCATGACCACCACACTCGAACACCCTGTCGTGGCCCAGCAGCACCCGGCGGCCCGGCTCGTCGCCGGCGTACTCGACGTCGACGCGCACGGGAAGGGGTACCTGAGGGCCGCGAGCCTCCTGCCCTCCCCCGCCGATCCGCAGGTCCCCACGGCGCTGATCCGCCGGTACGGACTCCGCAAGGGCGACTCGGTCGAGGGCGTGCAGGGCGCTCAGCGCGCCCTGACCGAGGTCGCGCGCGTCGACGGCCGCGCTCCCGCGGACCTCCGCTCGCGCCGGCACTTCCGCGACCTCACCCCACTCCACCCGCACGAGCGCATCCGCCTCGAACATCCCGCGTCCGGACTCGCCGGTCGTGTCACCGATCTCTTCGCGCCGGTCGGCAAGGGCCAGCGCGGCCTCATCGTGGCCCCGCCCAAGAGCGGCAAGACGGTACTGCTCCAGCAGTTCGCCTCCGCCGTGGCCGGCAACCACCCCGAGTGCCGCCTGATGGTCCTCCTGCTGGACGAGCGGCCCGAGGAGGTCACCGAAATGCGCCGTTCGGTACGGGGCGAGGTGTACGCCTCCACCTTCGACCGGCCGGCCAAGGAACACATCGCCCTCGCCGAACTCGTCGTCGAGCGGGCGAAGCGCCTGGTGGAGGCCGGCGAGGACGTCGTCGTCCTGCTGGACTCGCTGACCCGGCTGTGCCGGGCGCACAACAACGCCGCCGCCGCCGGCGGCCGCACCCTGAGCGGCGGTGTCGACGCGGGCGCGCTGCTCGGTCCCAAGCGGTTCTTCGGCGCCGCCCGCCAGGCCGAGGAGGGCGGCTCGCTCACCATCCTCGCCAGCGTCCTGGTGGACACCGGCTCCCGTGCCGACGGCTACTTCTTCGAGGAGCTGAAGGGCACGGGCAACATGGAGTTCCGTCTGGACCGGGAACTCGCCGCCCGTCGCGTCTTCCCCGCCGTGGACATCGACGGCACCGGCACCCGCCGCGAGGAACTCCTCCTCACCCCGGCCGACTTGAAGGCCACACAAGGCCTGCGCCGTGTCCTGCGCTCCCGCGAGGGCGCATCGAACGGCCTGGACACGCTTCTGGAGCGACTGCGGAACACTCCCGACAACGCCACGTTCCTGCGGCAGATCCGGCCCACCCTGCCGACGGGCTGACCGCCGGTCCCAGGACGGCCGGGTGCGGCATCCGGGTTGCTCACATAGGCCGAACGGCCCGGCCGGCGCGGCACACGGGGGTTCTCGTTCGTAGGTTAAATCATATGATCACCGGACTTTCTTATCGGGCGGCTGTGTCGGCCTGCTCCCTGTGCGTGGCGGCCGTGCTGGCGCTCACGCCGGCCACGGCAGCCGCCGGGCCCCGTGCCGGGGACCCCGCGCCGCCGCCCCCGGCGGCGACGCCCGGGCCGTCCCTGCTCTATCGGGAGGGCACACAGGTCCGGCCGCACCGGGGCGCGCCCGAGGTGCCGGACGTATCGGCGCTGTCCTGGGTGGTGGCCGACGCCGGCAGCGGGGAGGTGCTGGCCGCGAGCGAGGCGCACCGCAGGCTGCCGCCCGCGAGCACCCTGAAGACCCTGTTCGCCCTGACCGTACTGCCGGTGCTGCCCGGCGGGCTGCAGCACACCGTGCGCTACGAGGAACTGGAGGACGTCGGCGAGGGCAGCAGCCTGGTCGGCGTCGAGGAGGGCCACACCTATCAGGTCGCCGACCTGTGGCACGGGGTGTTCCTCAGTTCCGGGAACGACGCCGTGCACGTGCTCGCCTCGATGGGCGGCGGCTGGGAGGCCACGGTCGAGCGGATGCAGGTGAAGGCCCGCTCGCTCGGCGCCCTGGACACCCACGTCGTCTCCCCCGACGGCTACGACACGCCCGGCCAGGTCTCCTCCGCCTACGACCTGGCCGTTTTCGGCCGGGCGGGGCTGCACAACCCCGACTTCGCCCGGTATTGCGCCACCGCCGAGGCCAGCTTCCCCGGTGACGGGTCGCCGTACCCGATCGAGAACACCAACCGGCTGCTGACCGGCGAGGACGGCGTGGCACCGTACCCGGGGCTGATCGGCATCAAGAACGGCTACACCAGCAACGCGGGCAACACGCTCGTGGCCGCGGCCCGCCGGGGCGGGCGCACGCTGGTGGTGACCGTGATGAACCCGCAGGCGGGCGGCGGGTTCACGGTGTACGAGGAGGCCCGTGAGCTGCTCGACTGGGGCTTCGCGGCGGCCGGGCGGGTGGATCCGGTCGGCTCACTGGACGGGTTGCGCCCGAAGTCCGGGGCGGCGACGGCCGTTCCGGTGGCGGCGGCCACGTCGGGGACGCCGGACGACTACTCCGGCTGGTCCGGCACCGCCATCGTCGCCGGGCTCTCGGGACTCGGCGCGGGGGCCGTGGCGCTGAGACTACGGGCCAAGGGCGGCCGGTCCACCCGCAGCTGACCGGCCGGCGGCCCGAGCGGCAGGACCGGTGTGATCCTTCGCGGGGACTGGTTCGACACATGGCCGGGGCGGCCCGCCCCGCCGGTGTCATACCGCGTACGGCCGTGCCGCTGACGCTGCTGCATCAGTAGCCGGACCGAGCGGTCAGAACACCGACAGCCCGGTGAGCGTCGTGAACCGGTCCAGGGCCGCCACGCCGGCCACCGAGTTGCCGTGCTCGTCCAGGCCCGGGCTCCACACGCACAGCGTGCACCGGCCCGGTACGACGGCGATGATGCCGCCGCCGACCCCGCTCTTGCCGGGCAGGCCCACCCGGTAGGCGAAGTTCCCGGCCGCGTCGTACGTGCCGCAGGTCAGCATGACCGCGTTGACCTGCTTGGCCTGGCTGCGGGTGAGCAGCCGGGTGCCGTCGGCGCGGATGCCGTGCCGGGCGAGGAAGCCGGTGGCGAGGGCGAGGTCGGCGCAGGATGCGGCGATGGAACACTGCCGGAAGTACTGGTCGAGCAGGACCGGCACGTCGTTGTCGATGTTGCCGTAGGACGCCATGAAGTGGGCGAGGGCGGCATTGCGGGCACCGTGTGCGGTCTCGGAGGCGGCGACCTCCATGTCGAAGTCCAGGGCGGGGTTGCCGCTCTCCGCGCGCAGGAAGGCCAGCAGCTCGCCGGCCGCGTCTCCGGTACGGGTCTGCAGACGGTCGGTGACGACGAGCGCGCCCGCGTTGATGAAGGGATTCCGCGGGATGCCGTTCTCGTACTCCAGCTGCACCAGCGAGTTGAACGGGTTGCCGGAGGGTTCACGGCCCACGTGCTCCCAGAGTTCATCGCCCTCGCGGGCCAGATCCAGGGCGAGCGTGAAGACCTTGGTGATGGACTGCGCCGAGAACGGCTGCCGCCAGTCCCCCACCCCGTACACCGTGCCGTCCAGCTCCGCGACGGCCATGCCGAAGCTGCGCGGGTCACGGGCCGCGAGGGCCGGGATGTAGTCGGCGGGGCGGCCGCGCCCGGGCGTACGGCTGATCTCCTCGGCGATGCGCTCCAGGACCGGCAGGAAGGTGGGGGACGACGTCGTTGTCATGATCACCATTGTGCCTCCAGGCCGGTCCGGGAGCGTCGTCGTGCTCGCATTGCCCGCTCGCGTTGCCGCAGGTCAGGCGGCAGGTGTCCCGCTGCCCGCGACCACTTCGGGGCGCAGCAGGTCGGCCAGCCTCTCGGCCGGCAACAGGCCCTTCTCCAGGACCAGTTCGGCCACACCGCGGCCGGTGGCGAGGGCTTCCCTGGCGATGTCGGTGGCCGCTGTGTAGCCGATGTGCGGGTTCAGGGCGGTGACCAGGCCGACGGAGTTCTCCACGGTCGCCCGCAGCCGCTCGGTGTTGGCGGTGATGCCGGACACGCAGCGCTCGGCCAGCGTGAGGCAGGCGCTGCGCAGGTGCGTGATGGACTCCGACAGGGAGTGCAGGATGATCGGCTCGAAGGCGTTGAGCTGGAGCTGTCCGGCCTCGGCGGCCATGGTGATGGCGACGTCGTTGCCGATGACCTCGAAGGCGACCTGGTTGACCACCTCGGGGATCACCGGGTTGACCTTGCCCGGCATGATCGACGAACCGGCCTGCACCGGCGGCAGGTTGATCTCACCGAGACCCGCGCGCGGCCCGGAGGACAGCAGGCGCAGGTCGTTGCAGCTCTTGGAGAGCTTGACGGCGATCCGCTTGAGCACGCCGGACATCTGCACGAAGGCGCCGCAGTCCTGGGTGGCCTCGATCAGGTTGGCGGCGGTGACCAGGGGCAGGCCGGTGAGGGCGGAGAGGTGGCGGCGGGCGGCCTCGGCGTACCCGGCGGGGGCGTTGAGGCCGGTGCCGATGGCCGTGGCGCCCAGGTTGATCTCATGGATCAACTCGACGGCCTCGGCAAGACGGCTGCGGTCCTCCTCGATCATGACGGCGAATGCGGAGAACTCCTGGCCGAGCGTCATCGGCACCGCGTCCTGCAACTGTGTGCGGCCCATCTTGAGCACGTCACGGAACTCGACGGCCTTGCGGGCGAAGGTGTCCTGGAGTACAGACATCGCCTTGAGCAGTCCACGCACCGCGAACACCGTCGCGATCTTGACGGCGGTCGGGTAGACGTCGTTGGTGGACTGACCGAGGTTGACGTCCTCGTTGGGGTGCAGATACGCGTACTGGCCCTTGGCGTGGCCGAGCAGCTCCAGCGCGCGGTTCGCCACGACCTCGTTGGCGTTCATGTTGGTGGAGGTGCCGGCACCGCCCTGGATGACGTCCACGACGAACTGGTCGTGCAACCCGCCCTCGCGGATCTCCTGGCAGGCGGCGGAGATCGCGGCGGCCTTCTTGGGTTCCAGCAGACCGAGTTCCTCGTTGGCGAGGGCGGCGGCCTCCTTGACGGCGGCCAGGGCGCCGATCAGGTGCGGGTAGGCGGAGATCGGAGTGCCGGTGATGGGGAAGTTCTCCGTCGCGCGCAGGGTGTGGATGCCCCAGTACGCGTCGGCGGGCACGTCGCGGTCACCGAGCAGATCGTGTTCGCTTCGGGTGGCGGCGGTCATGAGGGGTGGGTCCTCTTTCTGAGGTACGAAGGTGAGAGCGCCCCTGGAAGGGGCGCGGGGAACTGCGCGATCACCACGGACGGCCAGCGGACCGGCGACGACCCGCAGACCCGAACGATCGGCACGCGGCGGCTAGACGCAAGCGGTGAGCGGAACCGGGTCCAGCGCACGCACAGGCCGCACACACCCCACCGGCTCCCCTCCCCCGAGCAGCGGCTCACCCGCGAACTCGGCCAGCAGAGCCGGGTCCACGCCCGCCCGCGCCAGCGCCGCCGCGGCGACCGGAATCCGCGCCCGGTTCGCACCGTCGGCGATCTTGACGGCGATGGCGCGGCCGTCGGGCAGCGCGGCCACCTGGACGCCCTCGAAGCCGTCCTTGGCGAGCAGTCCGGGCACGGCCCGCATCAGCGCGGCGACGTCGCGGCCGGAGCCGGAGGCCATCTCGGCGTGCTCCCGCATCGCGTCGGCGACCCTGGCCTCGGGCGTGCCGGGCGCGGCCGAGGTGATCCGGGCCAGGGCGCGGGCGAGGCCGTGCAGGGAGATGGAGAACAGCGGGGCGCCGCAGCCGTCGACGGTGACCCGGGTGACGCGCTGGCCGGTCAGGTCCTCGACGATCTCCCCGATCGCCTGCTGGAGCGGGTGCGCCGGGTCGAGGTACTCCGCCAGGGACCAGCCGTTGAGCTTGGCCGTCCACAGCATGGCCGCGTGCTTTCCGGAGCAGTTCTGGGCGAGCCGCGAGGGCGGCCGGCTCTCGCGGATCCAGGCGTCCCGCACGACCGGGTCGTAGGGCATGTCGGGGACGTTGCGCAGGTCGTCCTCGGTGAGTCCGGCGAGTTCGAGGATGCGCCGGGTGCCGGCGAGGTGGCGCTCCTCGCCGGAGTGGCTCGCGGCGGCCAGCGACAGCAGGGCGCCGTCGAGGGGCAGTCCGGCCCGCAGCATGGCCACGGCCTGGACCGGCTTGAGGGCCGAGCGCGGATAGAAGGCGGCCTCGGTGTCGCCCAGCTGGAACCGCACCTGCCCGTCGGCGCCGAGGACGACGACCGAGCCGTAGTGGATGCCTTCGACGACCCCGCCGCGGACGAGGTGGGCGACGGGAACATGGAGGGGTTCACGGGCGACGGGCGCGTCGGCGAGGGAACTGCTGTACATCACTGCCTGCATCATGGGGTCGGGTTCGGCCGGTACGCGGGTCACGCGTCGGCACCGGTGGACGTGCGTGCTGTGCGGCCGCGGATGCCGTACCAGCCCGCGACCAGCGCTGCGACGATCAGCGGCAGACAGAGCACGGTGGTGCGTCCGGCGCCGCCGTCGGCGTACATCAGGACCAGGACGGAGGCGAGGAACGCCAGCGTCACCAGGAAGTACATCCAGCCCGCGGTGTACGCGCCCTTCTCGCCCAGGAACTCCCGGGCGTACGAGACGAAGGCGCCGGAGGACGGGCGGTACAGGACGAGTTCGCCCAGGGCGCGGACGACCAGGAAGGCGAAGACACCGCAGACGGCGTACGCGATGAACAGGAAGGGCCCGGCGTCGGCGAGCCGGCCGCGCGCGCCGAGGAAGAGGCCGGTGCCGACGGCTCCGCCGACGGCGATCATGTTGACGTGCCGGTGCTTCAGGCCCTTGCTGTAGCCCGCGTCTCCGGCGTCGACATGGCCGGACGAGGCGCGCGTCCCGTCTTCGAGGTGCTGCTCGCTCACGCCTCGGGTCCGCCTTCCGTGGGGTCCGTGCGCGCGGGGCGCACGATGTCGGTGAGTGTCGTCTCGACGCGGTCCAGGTGGTGGCTCATGGCCTCCACCGCGTCGTGCTCGGAACCGTCGACCAGCGCCTCGACGATCGCCCGGTGCTCACGGTTGGACTGCTCGCGGCGCCCGCCCAGCTCGTTGAGGAAGGCCGACTGACGCGCCAGCGCGTCACGGATCTCCTCGATGACCCGGCGGAACACCGGGTTCTGGGCGGCCTCGGCCACGGCGAGGTGGAAGAGGGTGTCCATCGCGACCCACGCGGTGGTGTCCGTCTCCCGCTCCATGCGGTCGAGCAGGTGGGCCAGATGGTCCAGGTTCTCCGGGGTGCGGCGCACCGCCGCGTATCCGGCGACCGGGATCTCGATGTGGCGGCGCACCTCGAGGAGGTCGCTGGCCGCGTAGTCGCCGAAGGTGGGGTCCTCGACGGCGCTGGCGACGACGAAGGTGCCCTTGCCGGCCCGGGAGACCGTCAGGCCCATCGTCTGCAGCGCGCGCAGCGCTTCGCGCAGCACGGGCCGGGACACCTCGAGGGTGCGGCACAGCTCGGCCTCGGAGGGGAGCTTGTCGCCGATGGCGTACTGACCGCGCTCGATGGCGCCGCGGAGGTGGGCGAGGACCGCTTCCATGGCGCTCACACGCCGCGGACCCCGACCACCTGTCTGGCTGTCTGACAGGTTCACGGGAGCGATCCTGGGGTGTGCGGGCGGGAACTGTCAAGGCACCGAGTAAGGAGACATTCACGGGGTGCGGCGACTGAATACAGGCATCCGCACCCCGTGAGCGGGCAGGGGCTCCGCTCAGCTGCTGAGCGTGCCGGTGGCGAGCAGGCCGAGGAGCCCGACACCGATGATGATCCGGTAGATCACGAAGGCGTTGAAGGAGTGCTTGGCGACGAACTTGAGCAGCCAGGCGATGGAGGCGTAGGCGACCAGGAAGGACACGACCGTGCCGACGACCAGGGGGGCGGCGCCGACGCCCGCGCCGAGGGCGTCCTTCAGTTCGTAGAGGCCGGCGCCGGTCAGGGCCGGGATGCCGAGGAAGAAGGACAGACGGGTGGCGGCGACCCGGTCCAGGTCGAGGATGAGCGCGGTGGACATGGTGGCGCCGGAGCGGGAGAAGCCGGGGAAGAGCAGGGCGAGGATCTGGGAGCAGCCGACCCACATCGCGTCCTTGAACGAGGTGTCGTCCTCACCGCGCTTGTGGCGGCCCATCTGGTCGGCGGCCCACATCACTCCCGAGCCGATGATGAGCGAGCCGGCGACCACCCAGAGCGAGGCGAGCGGACCGTCGATCAGCGGTTTGGCCGCCAGACCCACCGCGACGATCGGAATGGTCGCGGCGATCACCCACCAGGCGAACTTGTAGTCGTGGTGGTAGCGCTCCTCGCGGTGGGCCAGACCCCGGAACCAGGCGGAGACGATCCGCTTGATGTCCTTGAAGAAGTACACCAGCACTGCGGCGATGGCGCCGACCTGGATGACGGCGGAGAACCCGACGACGGACTTGTCGTCGACGGGGATGCCCATGAGCCCTTCGGTGATCTTCAGGTGGCCGGTGGAGGACACCGGGAGGAACTCGGTCACCCCCTCGACTACTCCGAGGACGACGGCCTGACCGACGGAGATGGCGCTCATGGGATCCAGTTCTGGGGAGAGTGAGTTGGTCGACAGTGCTGTAGACAGTACCTACCATGCCCGGCCGTACGCCAAGCGCCTAGGCCCACAGGACGCCGGCGAGCGAGACGCCGGCGAAGGCCGCTGCGAGTCCCGCCGCCACGCTCGCGACGACGTTGACGGCAGCGTAGAGGCCGGAGCCGGCCTCGGTCAGCCGCAGGGTCTCGTAGGAGAAGGTCGAGTACGTCGTCAGCGCCCCGCACAGACCGGTGCCCAGCAGGAGCTGCGCATGCGGCCCGGCGGCCCCGGCGGAGGCCGCGCCCGTGAGCAGCCCGAGGATCAGGCACCCCACGACGTTCACGGCGAAGGTTCCCCAGGGGAAGAGCGAGTCATGGCGGGCCTGCACGGCACGGTCGGTGAGGTAGCGCAGGGGCGCGCCGATCACGGCCCCCGCGATGACCAGCAGCCAGTTCACAACGGCTTCTTACCTTTCGGGTCCGCTTCGTCCGGGCCTGTCGTGCGGCCGACGTACCGGACGACCTCGCACTCCTCCAGCGTCACGAGGCCCTCGCCGACCAGTTCGTCCAGGTGCGGCAGGAACGCCCGGACCCGCTCCTCGGTGTCCACGACGACCACCGCGACCGGCAGGTCCTCGCTCAGGGACAGCAGGCGGGAGGTGTGGATGCGGGAGGAGGCCCCGAAGCCCTCGATGCCCCGGAAGACGCTGGCCCCGGCGAGCCCGGCGGCGTGGGCGCGGTGCACGATCTCGGAGTAGAGGGGCTTGTGGTGCCAGGTGTCGTCCTCGCCGATGTAGACGGTCAGCCGGAGGGCGCGGCCGGTGAGTGACGTCATCGCTGCCTCCTGGTCAGCACCCGGGCGGCGGCGGCCGAGGCGAGCCACACCGACGCGAGAGCCGCGAGCAGCGTCGCGGCGAGATAGCAGAGCCCCAGGCCGGGGCGGCCGGCGTCGACCAGTCTGCGGATGTCGACGGCGTAGGTGGAGAAGGTGGTGAAACCGCCGAGGACGCCGGTGCCGAAGAAGGGGCGGACCAGGCGGTGGGCGGCCCACACGTCGGTGATGAGCACCATGAACACGCCGATCACCGCACAGCCGATGACGTTCGTGCAGAAGGTCGCCCAGGGGAAGCCGCCGGGTGGCGCGGGCCAGGCGAGGGTGAGCGCGTAACGGGCCGACGCGCCGAGGGCGCCGCCGAGCGCGACCACGGCGACGACGGGCGCCTGGGTACGCCACTCGGACCGCCGCCGGGGTGCGGGGCGGACGCGGATGCTCTCGGTTTCCGGGGCCGTCATGCTCGTAGGTCTCCTGTTCGGCGGTGCCCCGACGGGTGATCACGGCCGGGCACCAGGGTACCTCCGGGGCGGTGCCGGCTACCCGGCAGCGGCTCGCGCGCAGGCGGCGACGCCCGGCTTCCGGCCCATCCGGTGGCGGGACGGGCGGCCCATGCGGTGGCGGGGGACGGCTTCCGGCTCGACCGGGTCGCGGGCAACTCCGGCTCATGCGGTGGCGGGCGGCGCGCAGACCGCGACGCCCGGTTCCCAGAGGCTGCCGAGGACCAGGTGATCGCCGGTCGTGCAGACGCTGGTGACCATGCGGAAGGCGGAGTGGCGACGGGTGAGGTGGTGGACGGTGCGGCCGCGGTCGTCGAGCGCCAGCACGCCGATCGTTCCGCCCGGCCGGAACGGCGCGTGGACGGCGGCCCGGGCGGCGGTGGCGCGGACGGCGGGCGGGGTGCGGTGCAGGAGGTCCAGCGGGAGGACCCGCGGGGCGGCGAGGGCGACCCAGATCGGGCCGTCGGGGCCCGTGCGCCAGAGGTTGTCCGGCATGCCGGGGAGGGCGGCGAAGAGGTCGGTGCGCCCGGCGCGCGGGCCGGTGAGGTGGTAGCGGGTCAGGCGGTGGGCGCCGGTCTCGGCGACCACCAGGAAGGAACCGTCGGCGCCGACGGCGAGTCCGTTTGCGAACCGCAGTCCCTCCAGCAGGACTTCGGGTTCGCCGCCCTCGGGGGCCAGCCGGAGCAGCCGCCCGGTGCCGGTGTGCTCGACGATGTCGCCGATCCACTGGGCGAGCGGGTAGCGGCGGCTGGAGACGGTGAAGTAGACGGTGCCGTCGGGCAGGGCGACGACGTTGCTGCAGAAGCGGAGCCGCTCCCCCGCCACCGAGTCGGCGAGGACGCGGACGGTGCCGTCGTCGGGGCCGACGCGGAGCAGGCCGCGTTCCGCGTCGCACACCAGCAGGCCACCGTCCGGCAGGAGTTCCAGTCCCAGGGGACGGCCGCCGGTCTCGGCCAGCACCTCCACCCGGGCCGTCAGCGGGTCGCCCAGGTGGTGGACGCGCAGGATGCGCCCGTCCTCCACTCCGGTCAGTACGCGCCCGTGCCTATCGGCCACCACGTCCTCCGGGCCGCGGGCGCCCAGGGAGACGTAGCGCAGCGGGACGAGTGCCGTGGGTTCCATGCGCGGTGCCCTTCGCCGTCGGGTGGCCCATCCTGGCAGTTGAGCTGCCGGGCGGCTCGTGCCGGCCGGTGACTCCGTGCTCTGCGGTCCTTCTCGAACTCGGGCCGTGACTCCGTGCTCACCAGCCTTTCTCGAACATCCGGGCCACCTCGGCGATGCGGATCTCGTCGCGCCGGTAGTAGGTGCGACAGCCGACCCGCCGGGTGCGGAGCAGGCCGAGGCGGTTGAGGAAGGCCAGGTGGGCGAGGGCGGTCCGGCGCGGTACTCCGAGCTTGGCGGCGACGGCCCGGGCGGTGACGCCGGTCTCGGCGGGGTCGCGGTGGCGCGAGGCCGGGAAGTGGACCGCCGGGTCCTTGAGCCACTCCAGGATGTCCTGCCGTGTACGGCCCGAGGGAGTCCCCATCATGCGCGTCCGCCCTCCGTCCCGGCCTCCTCGTAGGCAGTGTTCCCACTGTGGCTCGGGCGACGCCGTCACGTCCGGGACTCCGAGGCCGTTGTCCGGTACCGACCGGCCGCGTCCCCGAGCGGCCCGGCCGCCACCCCGGAAACACGGGGAGGGCCCGGCCGCCCCTTACGGCCGAGCCCCGTCAGAATGGTCCAGCGGTGGCTGAACCACGTCATGGAGGAGAGCGCCTGGTCGTGGCCGACAGCGATTGGTTCTCCCAGCCGTTGCTTGTTCGGCGTGCTCGGCATCGCGGTGGCCGTGCTGATCGTCGCCAACGTGGTCGGCGGGGCCGTGGTCTCCGGGTTCCGGCACATCGGCATCCTCAAGGCCCTGGGGTTCGCTCCGGGGCAGGTGCTGGGTGTCTATCTCGTGATGATCTCCGTGCCCGCGGCCCTGGGCTGTGCGCTCGGCACACTGACGGTGACCTCGATGGCGGTACCCGGTGCGCTGGGGTCCCTGCTCGGCATCCCGCTGGGCATCGCCGCCTACGAGGTGGCGGTCCCGCGCATGGCGGCGGGGGTCGACATCTCCTTGCCGTCGTACATGACGGACGTCTGGCACGTACCCCGGCTGGGCCTTCTGGCGCTGGCCGGGATCGTCACCACCGTCATCGGCGCGCTGGCCCCGGCCCGGCGCGCGGCCCGTCTCACCGTCGCTGAGGTGCTGCACAGCGAGTGAGGCCGCCTTCGGGGGTGTCCGCCGCAACCGGTCAGGATCGAAGAAGCCGCGGCGGGCTCCCCGGCCCTAGCGTGAGAGCACCGACGAGGGACCCGTCGGGTCACGCACCTACAAGGAGTGAGTCCTATGACCACCGGCCTGCAGACGATCATCTACCCCGTCAAGGACCTGGCGAAGGCCAAGCCCCTGTTCACCGCCCTGCTGGGCGTCGAGCCGTATGCGGACGAGCCCTACTACGTCGGGTTCAAGGCCGCCGGGCAGGACGTCGGCCTCGACCCGAACGGGCACGCCAAGGGCATGACCGGGCCGGTGCCGTACTGGCACGTGACGGACCTCGAGGAGCGGCTCGCGGCGCTGCTGGAGGCGGGGGCCGAACTGCTCCAGGCCGCCCAGGATGTCGGCGGTGGCAGGCTCATCGCCTCGGTGCAGGACCCTGACGGCAACATGGTGGGGCTGCTCCAGGACCCCGCGGTCTGAGGTGTGCGGAGCCGCCCGCACAGGGCACTAGTTGCACACTCAACGATTGGCCGGATCGGTGCTACGGTGCGGGTATGGCAGTCAAGACGGCCGACGCCCGGCTCGAGGAACGGTGGCGGGACATCCTCGCGGTGCACGCGCGCACGATGTGCGAGATCGACCGGGCGCTGCACCCGCACGGGCTGGGCGCCAGCGACTTCGAGGTGCTGGACATCCTGGCGTCCGAATCGCCCGGGAAGGGCGACCAGTGCCGGGTGCAGAACCTCGTCGGTCGGGTGCATCTCAGCCAGAGCGCGCTGTCCCGGCTGATCGGCCGGCTGGAGAAGGACGGTCTCGTGGAGCGCTCGGTGTGCGCGGAGGACCGGCGCGGGGTGTGGGTCGCGCTCACCCGCAAGGGCCGGGAGCTGCACACCGAGGTGCTGCCGGTGCAGCGGGCGGTGCTCCAGCGCATGCTGGTCGAGCGGGAGCCTTAGAGCGCAGGGTGTTCCGGGTCCGGGTGCGCTGTGTTGGGCGCCCCACGCCCTTTTTCTCACCGTGGGGGAAGGGCGCGAGCCGGACGGGCCGGCCCGCTTCACATGCCTTTCGCCCTCGGAAGATCAGCGAAGGGCGAGCGGAGGTGGGCGCCGCTCACCCCCGGCCATCAGCGGGCGAGCAGGGTGCGCACTCCTTGCGAGGTGAGGGTGAGCGCGTGGGCGGAACTGCCGTCGATGGCGAGAGAGAGGTCGTCCTCGGGCCACTGCGAGGCGAGCGCGCCCAGCGGGATGAGTCGGTAGCGCGAGACGAACGGCAGCAGCTCGGCCATCTCGCCCTCGGTGGTGAAGACCGGGACGACGGGGCCGCCACCGGGCTGTTCCAGGACGGGCAGGGCCACCGTCGCGGCGTCGGCGCCCTCCCCGTCGATCGCGTCGTCCGGCACCGGGACGAGCACGTCGGTGTGGGCGAGGGTGTCCAGGGCGGCCTGGTCGTCGGCGTTCACGGTCAGGGCGTCCAACGCCTGCTGCGCCGGCGTGGGCTGGTCGTCGTGTGCGGGTGTCTCCATGGCAGATCCCCTGGTAGAGGCGGTCGTACGGGCCACCCGGACTGGTTGCCGCCCGGGCGTGCTCCCGCCTCGCGTACCCGGTGGGGTGCGGGGCATGCGTGAGGATCGGCGGGAGGCCGGTGGCGGGCCGAGGTAAACAGGAAGGCCGATGGGGCGCGCATGCTGAAAGCCGTTGCCGCTCCACCAGCCGGCAGGGGCCAGCAGCGGCTCCAGCAGGTCCCCCGGCGTGTGGTGGACCAGCGGGCCGGGGTCGGTGACGAGCAGGATCTGGTCGGGCAGCCGGGGCAGTACAGGGCCTGTTCGATGCGTCCGGCGGGCGGCCGTCGAAGAGGACCTGGGAGCCCTTGCCGGTGCGGGTGGTGGTCAGGCCCTCCTCGGAGGGTTCGGTCAGGGTCGCGCGGGGGGCCGTACGGCTGACGCCGAACCGCTGGGTGAGGGCGTGCTCGCCGGGCAGCCGTTCCCCCGCCGGGCGGCTGCCCCGGCGGCAATCTCCCGGACCCACAGCGAGGATGCGGCTGATCCGCCTGCTCGAGAAGGACACCGGTCATGGCCCGGCCTCCGCGAGCAGGTCGGCGACGCTGGTGACCCGGATCAGCGGCCGGTACAGCTCCATGATCTGCAGCGCCTTGAGGTGGGAGTCGTCGTCCACGCCCGCGCAGGCGTCCGCCACGACCAGCACCTCCGTGCCGGCGTCGGCGGCCGCCAGGGCGGTGGAGAGCACACAGCAGTCGGTGCTGACGCCGGCCAGGACCAGGCGGTCGTCCGGGCGGAGGCGGGCGGCGAGTTCCGGGGTCCACTTGCCGAAGGTGGTGGCGTCCACGACATGGCCGGCCAGAGCGGCGAACTCGTCGGTCAGTTCCCAGAGTCCGGCGTCCTGGGGCTGGAGCGCGAAGGGCCACTGCGCGTAGTAGGCCTGCCAGGCGCCGGCCGGTTCCTCCGGGGCCAGGAAGCGGGTGAAGGTGACGCGGTCGGCGAAGGCCGGCAGGAGGCCGCGTACACCCGCCGCCGCGTCGGCGTAGCGGGGCGTGGCCCACGGGCTGGCGGGGTCGGCGAAGACGCGCTGCATGTCGATGACAGCGAGGAGGCCGGGCCCGCTGGTCATGCGCTGTGCACCCCTTCGTTCGGGGCGGTGCTCGGCGCCTTGGCCTCCTGTTCGCGCACCCGTCCCCGGCCCAGCAGCAGGGTGCCGGCGAAGGCGAGTGCCAGCGCGACCAGGACACCGAGGTTGGCGTATGCCCACGCGCCGGTCTTTCCGCCGAGGCCGGTGGGCTCCAGGAGGTAGCCCTGCCAGGTCAGCCAGAGGGCGGCGGTGTTGGTCACCAGACCCCAGCCGACGGCCGTGGCGGCCACTGTGAGCAGCAGGGGCAGCAGGGGGATGTCGCCGTAGCGGCCGTGCGGGCGGTACAGGTCGCCCCCGTCGTAGTCGCGGCGGCGCAGGGCGAGGTCGGCGAGCACGACCCCGCACCAGGCGGCGATGGGGACGCCGAGCGTGGTGAGGAAACCCATGAACTGGCCGAGGAAGTCGCCGGCGAAGAACACGATGTAGATCGAGCCAGCGATCATCAGGACGCCGTCGAAGAGCGCGGCCAGATAGCGGGGCACCCTCAGGCCCGCCGAGAGCAGGGCCAGACCGGAGGAGTAGATGTCGAGGACGGCCCCGCCGACCAGACCCAGGACGGCGACCACGGCGAACGGCACCAGGAACCAGGTGGGCAGGATCGTCGTCAGCGCTCCGATCGGGTCGGCCGCGATGGCCCTGCTCAGCTTCTGCGAGGAACCGGCCAGCAGCAGGCCGAAGACCAGCAGGAGCAGCGGCGCCGTGGAGGCGCCGAAGGCGGTCCAGCCGATCACCCCCCGGCTGGAGGAACTCCGGGGCAGATAGCGGGAGTAGTCGGCGGCGGCGTTGACCCAGCCGAGGCCGAAGCCGGTCATCATGAACACCAGCGCGCCGATGAACTCCTGGGCGGAGCCCGCCGGGATGGCGCTGACCGTGCTCCAGTGGATGTGGTCGGCGACGAGGCCGATGTAGACGACGGTGAGCACGCCAGTGATCAGGGTGATCCCTGTCTGCAGGCGCATGATCAGGTCGAATCCCATGACCCCGCCGACCACGGTCAGCGCGGCCACCACCATGAGCGCGACCACCTTGGTCTCCGTGCCGCCGCCCCAGCCGAGGCGGCTGAAGACGGTCGCTGTGGCCATGGTGGCGAGTGCGGTGAGGACGGTCTCCCAACCGACGGTGAGCATCCAGGAGACCACGGACGGCAGCCGGTTGCCGCGCACCCCGTACGCGGCCCGGCTGAGCACCATGGTCGGCGCCGAGCCGCGCTTTCCGGCGACCGCGATGAAGCCGCACAGCAGGAACGAGACGACGATGCCGAGCACGCCTGCGACGAGGGCCTGCCAGAACGAGATGCCGAACCCGAACGCGAACGCGCCGTAGCTCAGTCCGAGGACGGAGACGTTGGCCCCGAACCAGGGCCAGAACAGCGTCCTCGGGGTGCCCTTGCGTTCCGCGTCCCCGATCACGTCGAGCCCGTGCGTCTCCACCTGCATCGGACGGCCGGGGGTTCCGCTGTCGAGCGGGTCCTGCGGATACGTCATCGCCGAGCCACCTGCCCCACCTGGTCCGGACCTGTCCGATGACGCTAGGCCGGGGTCAGCAGAGCGTCAAGGACGGAGCCTCCCGCGGGCCAGGGGGTGCGCGATGCCGCCGCCTGGGCCGACGGCGCCACCGGCCACGATCTGGCCGACCAGGTCGATCCCGGATTCCGGCACGGTCCGGCGGCGCTCGCGGCCCACGCCTGACACTCGTCCCGGCCTTGTCCGCACCATCGGTTCACCAGCACAACGGACAGGATTCTTGCCCTGTCACTTCTCGCAGGCGAACTTCGCGACGGCACGGCCGGGTTCGCGGACAACCGGACCCCACCGCCCTCGGAACACGAACGCGGCCAGCTGCTGCGGGCACCGTCCAGCGACGCGATCCGGGACAGCCGGGAGCGGCGCTTCGGCGTGGCGCTCGCGCTCCAGGACTGCCACCGGGTGGCGGTGTTCCCGCCCGGGGCACGGCGGTACGGCACACACCCGTTTCACCGCCCCGCGCGCCCAGCTGCCGAACCAGTCACCGGAGCCGCGGCACTGCTGAGGGCGGCCTCGCGGGCGGCGGCCGGGCTCGGCTCAGCGGTCGAACTCCTCCTGGATCGGAGTTCTCGGCTCTTCCCTCAGGTGCTGGGAGAGCCCGGGCTTGCCGCCGTGCCGCACTCGCTCCGCCCGCTGCTCGGCGTGGTGGCCGAGGTCCGAGTCCGGGCCCGCCCCCACCGACCGCGCCACCTCCTCGGGGCCGGCGTACTCCCCCGCCGGGATGCCGCGCAGGGCCTCGACGACCTTGTCCGACGCACATGCCTCACGGGCTGCTGCGACCAGCTCGTCCTTGCCGGCCGGATAGGTCACGTGCTTCAGCGTGTCCAGCACCTCGGGCACACCGGTGCGGGCCATGGGGAACCTCCTCCTCTCATGGCGCCCTCCTCACTCGCCGCCTTCGGCCTCGTTCCGGTCGCCGTCGTCCTGCTCAGCGGTGTCCGGACCCTCCGCCTGGGACGGAGTGGTGGGCGGCGGCTGCCCGGTCTCCGCCGCGTCCTCCTCCGGTTCGCCCTCGGCCTGGGAAGGGGTGTACTCGCTCATCGGGGCCTCCCGCACACGTACGGCGCCTGCTGTCGAAGCCCCCGAGTACCCGTCCGACCCAGGTCCCACCACCCGGGAGAATCCATGAATCCACTTCCGGACGGTGGGTACCTGACCAGCCCGGCGCAGCATGCGCGCCGGGCACATGCACCATCTACCGCCTGGAGGAGCCATGGCGGGTATCACTCCCCCCGAACTGCAGAAAGCCCTGAACGGCGCAGAGTACCCGGCCGACTCGGACCAGCTCCGGAAGGTCGCCGAGGACAACCACGCGCCCAAGGAGATCACCGAGCGGATCTCCCACCTCGGGAAGAAGGAGTTCCAGAACCCGGCGGAGGTCAGCAAGGCCGTCTTCGAGAACGAGTGACCGAACAAGTCGACCGGGACCGCGCGGCGGCCGAGTTCCTCGGGCTCGGGCCGCCGCGTGGCCTGTCCACCGGGGCCCGCCACATTCCGGAGACCTCACGGCAGAAGGGCCGTCGCCCCCGCGCCATGGCCATGGCCAGGGCAACCGGCCCGTACGCGCCCGCCTTCCTGCAGGAGGCGTGGCAGTCCTTCTCCAAGCTGTGGCACGGAGCAAACCGAGCCCTGCCGGTCGTCGCGATCTCCATCCCGCTTCCCCCCAGGTGACATCCCTCACACCGCTGTCGGCAACTAGGCGTGCGGGATAGTAGACGGCCCTCCCACGACATATGGGATTTGTCCGGCTTGCCGTGGGTTCGCGGCGCGGTTCCAGCGACGGCACGCCGACCGCTCGACACGTCCACGGACTCATCGCTCAACGTGCGCTCCTGACGGGACGACAGCATCGCGCAAACATCGCGTACGCGAAGTCGGCATCTCTCGACCCAGCTGGCAAGGACCGTCCCAGCCTACGAAGCGAGGTAGTGGAAAGGCCCCTTTGCACTCACTGTGAAGCCCTCCTGAGAATGAGCGCTCCGCGATCAGCAGTGAGGTTGACGTATGGGCCAGCACCGGAAAACGAAGCACTACCGGCGGATAGTCATCACCGCCGTCGCCATCGGAGCCGTGGGCGTGCCATCCGTCGCGCTGGCGTGTTCAGACTGGCCGTACGGCGCGGAAGAGCAGTCGTACGCCCCCACGACGAGCGCGCCCGTGGCGCAGTGGCAGCACACCCACAGGCATCACCACCGCAACGGCCACCACGCCGTCACACCGCACACCACCGCGCCGCCCAAGCCCCGGGCCACCGCTCATCCGAGTGCCGAGATGAAGGCCACGGCCCCGGAGCCCAAGAGCACGACTGCTCCCAGCACTCCCAAGACCACCGCATCCGCGTCCGCCGCCCCTGCCGCGCCTGGCACCCCGAAGCCCACCGCCACGGCGTCCGGGTTCGCCGCCGAGATCGTGCGGCTCGTGAACGCCGAGCGGACCAAGGCCGGTTGCCAGGCCCTGGCCCTGAACCCGGAGCTGACCAAGGCCGCGCAGGCCCACAGCGCGGACATGGCGGCCCACCAGAACATGTCGCACACCGGATCCGACGGGTCGTCCCCGGGCGACCGCATCACGCGTGCCGGCTACGCCTGGAGCAGCTACGGCGAGAACGTCGCCTACGGCTACGCCACGGCGGACCAGGTCATGGCGGGCTGGATGTCCAGCCCGGGTCACCGGGCCAACATCCTCAACTGTGGCTTCAAGGAGATCGGCGTCGGTCTCGCGCAGCCCAACAGCTACTGGACGCAGGACTTCGGCACGGCCCGGTGAGCGGCGGCGGCCGGCTCGGGTGATCAACGCACGGGGCGCCGCCGCCGAACCGGGCCGAAACGCCGGGCCGGTTCGCGGCGGCGACCGGGGCCAGTGGGTTCGGGCAGGGTGCGGAACAGCAGCCAGCTCAGCACCGGCATCAGGACCAGCGGCGCCAGGGCGGTCCCCTGCCACACGATGACGCAGATCCGCCATACACCGATCGCCCCCACGCGCACCCGGTGGCTGACGGCCGGCGCGGCGATAGACGCCCACCGGCACGACGGGCACCAGATCGTCTACGCGGGCCGGGGAGTTCTGGCCGTCAGCACCGACGCGGGCTCCTGGATCGCCCCGGCCACCCGCGCCATCTGGGTCCCGGCCGGCACGGTCCACGCCCATCAGGCACACGGCGAGCTGGAACTGCATCTGGTGGGGCTGCCCGCGATCGAGAACCCGCTCGGCCTCGACGCGCCGACCGTGCTCGCCGTGGGCCCTCTGCTGCGCGAGCTGATCATCGCGTACACCCGTGCCCCGGACGACGACAGCCCCGAGCGGGCCCGGCTGCGCGCGGTGTTGCTCGACCAGCTGCGGGCCTCGCCCCAGCAGCCGTTGCACCTGCCGACACCGTCTTCGCCCCTGCTGCGAGCCCTGTGCGACATCCTGCGCGCCGATCCCGCCGACGGCCGCACGCTCGCCGAGCTGGGCCGGGAGGTCGGGGCCAGCGACCGTACCCTCTCGCGGCTGTTCCGCGGCGACCTCGGCATGACGTTCCCGCAGTGGCGCACCCAGTTGCGGCTGCATCACGCCCTGATCCTGCTGGCCGAGCGGACCCCGGTGACCGCGGTGGCGCATCTGTGCGGCTGGTCGTCGGCGAGCGCGTTCATCGACGTCTTCAGACGTACCTTCGGCCACACTCCGGGCAGCCATCCGGCGCAGGCGCGGGGCGGGGAGCACGCCCGACCGGGAGCCGGGGCGGGTCAGGTCGGCGGCGAGGGCGTCAGATGCCGTTCGGGCCGGCGGCGCGATACGGGAAGCGCCCGGTGAGCCCGCGGTACGCGGCGCGGAGCACCGCCGCCTGGAACAGGGCACTCACGCCGAGGGCCGCCCACCGGAGCGGGCCCGGCGGGAAGAGGAACAGCCACGACGTCGGGGGCCGTGACCAGGGACGCCCACACGCCGCGAAGCCGGGGTCCCCGAACAGCACCTCGGCCTCGATCCAGCCGAGGTCGCCGGCCACCACCGCCAGATAGCCGAGGGCGGCCGGATTGAGCAGGTAGGGGCGCACCGCCGCGCCGAAGGAACGCCGCGAACCCATGGAGCCCCGCGAGCCGTCCGTGTCCCACCTCCCGTGCCACGATCCGCGTCCGGTGACGGCGGCCTGAGTAGCCGTACTCACGTTCGCGCGGATGCCTACCCAGGTCCGGGCCGTGCCCGGGCAGCGGGGTTGCGCACCCCCGGCCGCGGCATCCGGCGGCGTGGCGCGCTCCGGGCCGGGCCGGTCCGCGACGAGGATGGCGCTCGGCGGGGAGAGAGGGCTGGGAGGCGGCTATGACCGTGAACCGTGTCGGCCTGGTCGTCCACGGCGGACGCGCCGAGGCCGTGGCCGCCGCGCGGTCCGTGCGCGAGTGGTGCGCCGAGCACGCCGTGGGATGTACCGACATCGACGTGTGGCAGGAGGGCGAGCGGCACAACGCCCATGAGGAGGTGGACACCGCGGGCGATCCGGACCTCATCGTCACCCTCGGCGGCGACGGCACCTTCCTGCGCGGTGCCCGGCTGGCGGCCGTGAACGACGCTCTGGTGCTCGGCGTCGACCTCGGCCGGGTCGGCTTCCTGACGGAGGTCCCGGCCCCGGCGGTGCGCGCGGCGCTGGACGCGGTCCGGGAGGAGCGGATCACCGTCGAGAGCCGGATGCTCCTCACCATGCGGGCGTCGTGCCGGCTGGAGGTGCCCGCGCAGATGGAGGCGCTGCTGCGGTACGGCCGTGGTCCGCTGCTGCCGCCGCCCCGGATCCGCATGGAGTGCGAGGTGGGCGGCGACTGGGGCGTCGCCCTGAACGTCATGGCCCTGAACGACGTCGTCGTGGAGAAGCTGGCCCGGGACCGGCAGGTGTCGGTCGGGGTCTATCTGGCCGGCCGGCTCCTCGCCAGCTACTCAGCGGACGCGCTGCTGGTGGCCACGCCGACGGGCTCCACCGCGTACAGCTTCGCCGCCGGCGGTCCGGTCGTCTCGCCCCGCGCGGAAGGCCTTGTCTTCACGCCGGTCGCCCCGCACATGGTGTTCAACCGCTCGGTCGTGGCCGCCCCCGACGAGCCCATCGCCCTGCGGGTGCTCGAACGGTCCGGCCAGGCAGCCGTCAGCATCGACGGCCAGCTGCGCGGTGTGCTGAGTCCCGGGGACTGGATCGGCGTGTACGCCGCTCC
Source organism: Streptomyces sp. NPDC006314 (assembly GCF_040613075.1). Lineage (NCBI taxonomy): Bacteria > Bacillati > Actinomycetota > Actinomycetes > Kitasatosporales > Streptomycetaceae > Streptomyces > Streptomyces sp. NPDC006314. The sequence continues at coordinate 235,238 of NZ_JBEXRL010000007.1, forward strand.
CCGCCGGCTCAAGGCGGTCCGGCTGGGCCCGACGGACTTCTACGGCCGGCTGCGTGAGCGTATGAACCTCACCGACGCGCCGGCCGCACTCGCCGACGGGAGCGCCGCCCCACTGTGGCCGGTGACCACTCCTCCGCCCGGTGACCTCGCGCATCTCGCACTGCCTCCGGCGCCCGACGAGACGACACGGCCGGCCGGTGGAGGCTGAAGGTGGTCTTCACCGCGGCGACGGGCCTGCGGGGACGGACACTTGCCCGGCCACCGCGTCGACGGCGGGTGGCAGGTGTGCCGACCGCGGGCACGCGTGGAGGCCGACGGTTCCACCGCGTGACGTCGCAGGCCGGCGGCGCCCGCCGACGTGGCGGACGCCGGCGGTGGGCAGGGCGACCGCCCGAGAGGGGCGTGGCCGCCGGCTGTCGCAGCTGCCGGCGCGGGATCGCCCACCGGCGAACGTGTCCCTCGACGGGGGTGCGGCGAAACACCGATCAGCACCGCGTGGCCCAGTCCTCCGCGGGGGGCTCAGTCGTACGCCTTCAGGCACAGCAGCGTCGCGCCGTCGTCCACCTTCGTGGACCAGTACGTGTTGGCGTCGTACCGCTCATGGCGGCAGACCTCGCTACCGGCGCCCGCCGTCGCCCGGTAGATGTCCGTGACGACCAGAATCTCGTTGTACGCGGCGGGAACCCTCCGGTCCGTGCAATTCGGGGACGACAGCATCGCGACGCTGCTGACGTAGTTGCCCGCGCGCTTGGCGAGCAGGCAGTCACCCTGGTGGTACAGGCCGGTGAGGCAGAGCGCGGTCCGCTCGCCGCTGCTGGTGGAGTAGTACGACCAGGTGGCCTTGCCCACGCCGGACGCGCAGTCGCCGGTGGTGCCGGTGACTTTCACGCGCGTCCCGTAGCCGCAGGACGTCGTGTCCGGCTTCTCCTCGCTCCAGTCGTACTTGGTGGTGCCGCCGTAACCGGTGTCGACGACGTCCAGGCAGTCCCCGTACGAGACGGCCCTGAAGGCGTCTTCGGTGGGGTCGGGCTCGGGGGAGCTGGTCTCCGCCTCGGGTTCGGGCTCGGTGTCATCGGAGCCACCGCCCGAGGAACTGGAGGAGCCGGAGTCGTCGGTGCCGCCGTCGATACCGTCGCCGGGGCCGCCGAGGCCGCTGGTGCCGCCGCTGCCGGAGAAGGTGAAAGCGGAGGTGGGGCTGCTCTTCGGGGTGTCGTGGCCCTTCTTCTCCCAAGGCTGCCAGAGCAGTAACCCGATGACGAGTGCGGCCACGAACAGACCGCCCTAGCCTTCCGGGGAACCCGATTTCTGGGCGGGTTTCTTCGCCGCCCCGGGCTTCGGCGGTGCCTTGGGGGTCGACACCGCGCCGGTGCTCTTGTCCTTGGCGGACGTCTCGGTCCTCTCGCGCGCGATGTGTTCGCGTTCCCTGCGCTGACTCTCCCTGCGCTCGCGTTCCTTCTGTTCCTTCTCCTCCCTCTCCTGTTCCCTGCGCTCGCGCTCCCTGCGTTCCGCCTCTTCCTTCCGCGCTTGTTCCCGGCGCCTGCGCTGTTCCTCTTCCCGGCGCGCGCGCTCCCGTGCCTCCGCCTCCGCCTGCTCCTCGGCCTGCTCCCGCACCAAGGCGTCCCGCTGCCTGCGCAGGGCCTCCAGCTGCTCGCGCATCTCGCTGATCGCCTCGTCCGCACCGCCGTCCCGGGCGCTCCCGGGCTTCACCCGAGTCGGTGCTTCGGCCGCGTCCAAGTCGAGTGTGTTGTCGCGGAGTTGACGGCCCTGCTCCGCGTACTCCTCGATCAGCGCGGTCCACGACCGCGGCAGGCACCGCTCGGTGCCCCCGCCCGCCGTCATCCGGTCGAGGCCGGCGAGAACGTCCCGTAGGACGTCGGACGGGGCCGGACGTCTCGCGGGGTCGGCCTCCAGCAGGGGGAGGATCAGCGGTTCCAGTTCCGGCGGCAGTCCGCTGGTGTCGAGCTCTCCGCGCTGGACGAGGGCGAGGATCCCGATGGAGTGGTCCGTCTGCTCGTACGGCGGGCGGCCGACCGCGAGGAAGAAGAGCGTGGCCCCCAGGGAGTACATGTCGGACGCGGCGGTGGACTTCTTGCCGCACGCCTGTTCCGGCGAGGTGAACGCGAAAGTGCCGATGGTCGTCGTCGAGCTGGTGTGGTCGTGGGCGTGTGAGATGCTGAAGTCGATCAGGCGGGGGCCGTCATGGGGCAGCAGGATGTTCAGGGGCTTGATGTCGCGGTGGACGACCCCCAGGCCGTGCAGCTCGACCAGCGCCCGCGCCGCCCCGGCCGCGGCCCAGCGCACTCCGTCGACGGGCAACGTCCCGGCGCTGACGACGAGTTCGGCCAGGCTGGGCGCCGGAATGAACTCGATGGCGAGCCACGGGCGCTCCGCCCTCGCGTCGGCGTCGAGCACCGTGGCGGTGTACGCGCTGTCGACCCGCCCCGCCAATTCCACCTCGCGGGCGAACCGCTCCCGGTCCGGCCTGCTCACGAACCCCTCGGCGAGGAGTGTCTTGACCGCGACGAGCCCGTGGTCCACCGCGGTCCCGGTGGGCCCCGCGGCGCTGGCGGGGGTCCCCAGGGCTTCCTGCCGGGCGAGATAGATGCGGCCCATGCCGCCGGTGGCGATCCGCCGCAGCAGCCGGTAGGGGCCGAGCCGCCGCGGATCGCCGGATTCGAGTGAATAGAGCTTCATTCCGGCCACGCGGCATCACTCCCCATGTGCGTCCCCCGTCCGTGCTGCCGACAGCGTGCGCCCGGTACGCCCGTACGCGATTGTGCGATTCAGCGATCAAACCGTGCCATGTCAGGGCGAGTTCGGGAAGTCCGCATGGCTGGAGCGGCCATAGTCGTCCGATGCGGGCCCCGAATCTGCGGAAACCGCGACTTCCGCGGATGCTATGTTCGCCACGCGGCGGGGCGACGAGCAGGTGCGCGTGCGGCCCGGCGCCCGCTGGCGGCACCCGTGCTGCCGCGGATCGCTGAGGTCTTGGCAGCCGCGGGAGGAGCAGCCACGTGACCAGCCGCGTCACCTTCGTCTCACCCGCGACGAGCCCGTCGCTGCGGCAGGCCCGCTTCTACGACGGCGACTCGATCGACGCCGTCGGGGCCGCCCACGCCCTCTCGGCGGCCGGCGCGCTGCCCGCGTACGCCCGTGTCATCACTTCCCCGAGCGTGCGCTGCCGCGAGACGGCGGCAGCGCTCGGCCTCGACGGCGTGGCGACGCCGGAGTTGCAGGGTCTGGATGCGGGCCGTTGGCGAGGCCGCACCCTTGAGGAGGTGGGAGCCGCCGAGCCGGAGGCGGTGGGCCGTTGGCTCGCCGACGCGGGCTGGTCGGGGCACGGCGGGGAATCGGTGCGGGACGTGTGCGAGCGGGTCGGGCGCTGGCTGGACACCGCGCCGGACACGGACGGCCGTACGGTCGCCGTGGTGGAGCCAGAGGTCGTACGGGCCGCGGTCGTTCATGTCCTGAGCCTGCCCACGGCTGCCTTCTGGCGGCTCGACGTACCGCCGTTGACGGCCACACAGCTCAGTGGACGGGCCGGACGCTGGAATCTGCGGCTCGGGCAGCCCCTGGCCGCGCCGGGCACCGCCGCGGCGCGCTGAGACCGGCGGGCGCCGTGGTTCAGGAGGCCGCGTCCCGGTGACGGCGCAGCAGCGCCGCTATCGCACAGCGCAGGCAGTCGGTTCCCGCGTCCCACTCCGCCGCCCGGGCCGTGGAACAGGACGCCGGGCACTCCGACGGCACGGTGCCGTTCTGCTCGTGGCGATCCGCCGGGTTGTCGACCAGCGTTTCCAGCTCGTGCAGGAGCCGTTCGGTCCGCTTCACCTGCTGGGCGAGCACCCGTACCCGGGCGCTCTGACCGCCGATCTGCCGTCGGCTGGCGATCAGCTGCTCGTATTCCTCGACGGTGAGGGCGACCGCCTCACGGCCCCCGAGCGTGATGCGGCGCGGCTGGGGATGTCTGGCCACTCGGTTCCTCCGCTCCTCGGCTTGGCGGTACCCGCCCCATCGGACGGTGTTCTGTGCCCTGTCCGTGATCCGATCGCGTCGGTGCCCGGAGAACGCGAGAGGGCCCCCGGATGGTTCCAAGGGGCCCTCTCGTGTCCCAAAACCGCTTAGTTCGAGGCGGGAACTGTCCGCCCGGACGGGGCTGTCGCCGGCTTGGGGTTCAGCTGCCGCTCGGCCAACTCGCCGAAGAGCAGCCCGAATCCGGCCCACAGAACGCTCTGGATGGCCAGTGCGGACAGACGGAACCGCCACAGCAGGGTGGCCGGGAAGTCCGCCGGCACCTCGTTGATGACGGGCAGGAACTCATAGGCCAGACCGATCACGACGGCGAAGGCGGCCACCGCGGCCACGGTCGCCCACCAGGTACCCAGAGCGGGCGCCAGGCGCTTGCCCAGGATGGTGGCGGCGACCGCGAGGAGGACGCTGAGCAGCATCATCAGGAAGTACAGGGTGGTCCGCTTGCCGATGGTGTCGGGGTCGCCGACCGACGGCGGGTTGGCCGGGTACTTCAGGAACGGGACCACGTACACGGCGAGCAGTGCGCAGCCGGACAGCAGCAGCGCGGTCACCCGCGGGGAGAAGCTGCCCACGCGGCCCAGCGCGAAGCAGAAGGCCAGCGCGGCGATGCCGCCGAAGGCGACCCCGTAGACGAGGACACCGGTGGCGAGACCGGCGGTGGACTGCAGGGAGCGGGAGACGACCTCCATCTCGTGCTCGTGGGAGTGGGCGTCCTCGAAGCCGATCGCCTTGTCGACGTTCGGCTCACCGAGGAGGTAGGAGACGACCAGGGCGAGCACGCCGGCGGCCAGGCCGGCGAGCATGCCCCGAACGAGGAGGTTTCTTACCGTTGCGGAGTTCATGGGCGTGCGGCGTCCCTCGCGTCAGTGGCAGGGGAAGCCGAGCAGGTGGCGGGCGTCGTGCACCCACTCGTGGACGTCCGTGCCGCTGAACACGGAGGTGGCGCCCTGCTCGGCGCCGACGAAGTAGAGCAGGATCAGCATCATGATGCCGAAGAAGACCGCCCAGGGAGCTATCGCCTTCAGCGGCAGCTTGGCGGGGATGGCGGGAGTGGTGGCTGTCGGCTGGGCGACGGTCTGCGCCATGGCAGAACCTCCTCTGGGAGTTCGCGTCCCATCTCGGTGGTGCAGTGGACGACGGCCACGGGTCTGACTCACGAGACGCCTCTCGCATACAGTGGCGCGACCGTGCCGGATTCCCACCGGCTTCCGTCTCGCCGTCGTCGATATCTGACAGACCGTACCGCGTGACGCGTAGCCCGCCAAGACCGCGCCACCTGGCGTGATCTTCCTCTCGCGGTAGGTGACCGGTCTGCTGAGTGCGGTGGGTGCGATGGGACTCGGGTGGCCTCCTGCCGGCGAAGGCGCCCATCCGCCCTTCTGGCCCCAGGTCGCGAACACCGCATCGACCAGGCGCCGTTCGCCCGAGACCGGCCCGGCACGCTCGGCCTCCCCGCGCCCACGGGGCGTCCGGTCAGGCACGGTTCGCATGGTCTTGGCCGTCGGCCGCGTCTCCTTGATGTCGACGCCTGCCACGAACGCCCGCGCCGACCCGGTGATCATGATGCGGCCGCGGTCGGGGCGCGGTCGAGGGCCTCGGGGGCTGCCATGGCCCTCATGGCCTGGTGGTGGCGGGCGTACGGGGCTCAGCGAGGCGGCGAGGGCCGTGTGACGGTCGTGTTCTGGGCGGAGCGGTGAACGGCCGGTTCGGCGGCCTGTGTCCGAGGTGCCGGGTCGGCGGGTTCCCTGGCGGGATGTGCCGGGCGACCGGCGAGTCCGCCGGCGCGGGAATCCGTCAGCGGAGGACGTGCCGATGGGAGCGCCGGGACAACCGCACGGCGGCGAGGACCAGGTCGGCGACGAGGAGCGCGATGCCGATGATCAGCAGATAGCCGAGACCCTCCACCGTCGCGCCGATCAGTCCCAGCACGATGGCGACGATGACGATCAGCAGGAAGATCACCATGACGGGAACACCTCCCTTGGCCGGACGCGGCCGTCAGCGGCGCGCGAGTTGCCGTTCGCCGCCGGCCCCTGGTTGGTAGGCCATGCCGTAGTAATGGAAGATCGCCTCCTCCTGCTCGGCGGGCAGCACGTCGTCCGTGCCGATCGAAGGGGACTTCCTGACGCGTGCCCTGTCGTAGGAGACCTTGACGTAGTCCGGGCCGAGGACTGTCTCGTCGAGGGGCACGAAGACAAGGAACCGGTGGGTGGGCAGACCGGTCCGGACGGTGACCATGGCCGGTTGGTCGGTGGTGGTGTCCACGTAGACGGCTTCGAGCGCGCCGATCTTGTGACCCTTCGGGTCGACGACATCGCGGTTGCGCCACTCGCGGATATCGGCTGGCTGGATCATGCCGTTTCTCCTTCCCGCTCTCGTTCGGCGAGAGCAGAACGAACGCCGGGCTCGGGTGGCCCGGCCTCGGCGGTCGGGTGGGGAGCGGGTGCTCACCGATCACGTGGCACAGCCAAGGAGCGCAGGGCGGGGGACGTGTGAGGCCTGAAGAGCGGGATGCGTCCGTCTCCGGCACACGACGTGCCCCGGCCGTTTCAGCGTACTCCTGCCGGTTTCCACGCCCGCTTCGCCGGATGCGGAGTCGTCTCTTGCCCACCCGTGCTGCACCCCGAGCCCGTCACAGCCCCGGCCGCGCGTCTCGCGCTGAAGCGCAACGGCACGTCCCGTGGACTCCTGGACGGTGCCTGGCGGCCCCGCTCCCGGAACCCGCTGAGCTGAGATCGACCCGCACAAGCTGTCGCTGCGCTCCTACGGCACCGGCCGCTGGGACTCATCCCGCCGGGGACCACCGCGGACGAGGCCGGGCACGCCGGCTCCGCGGCCGACCGGCCGCTCGATCCCGACGAGGCATGGGAGTACGAGGGCGGCGCGTCCTCGGTCTCCGCGGCCGTACCGGCCAGGCCGGTCGCGCCAGTCGCCTGATCATCGGCATGTGAGAGGGCCGCCATGCACGCCTTCCTGACGGTCGCCGCCTTCCTGGTCCCCATCGCGGGGGCGGCATTCGTGATCCACCGGCTCAACGCCGAGCACGCGGAAAGAATCGCCGTGCACCGGTACAGCCGCGCTCTGCCCGGCCGCGTGCCCCGCGGCCCGCGCCGCGGCGCCGACGCGGCACAACCCCCTGCGGGACCGCGACAGTCCGAGTCGCCGACCGTCGGCGAACAAGGTGACCCCCGCGACGAGGGCCGCGGCTGCTCCTCACCGCGGCGTCGCCGCAACCGCTCCACTGACCACAGGTGACGACGGCGGACAGCCACCGGACGCGGATGCCGGCGCCGCCCGCTGACCCTCCCGAAGTCCCCCGGCGTTCGATGCCGGAGGACTTCGGCGGCCCGCGTGAGGTGCGTGTATGCCCGCTCGGCAGGTCCCTCGCGTCAGCGGCCCCTGCGCACCCGGGCCGCCGCGCGTGCTTCGGCTGCCTTGCGCTGCTCGGCGGCTTTGCGGGATTCCTTCGCGGGGCGGCCCGGACGAGTGCCGAGGCCGCGGAAGGGGGCGTTGCCGCTGCCGCTCTTCACCCCGGCCGGTGGGCGCTTCGCCCCCGTGATGGTGGTCAGCTTCTCCTCGCCGGAGCGCACCTGTGTGACGGTCGGCCGGATCCCGGCGTCGGACATCATCCGGTTCACATCGCGCCGCTGGTTGGGGGTGACGAGGGTGACCACGTTCCCGGATTCCCCGGCACGCGCCGTGCGCCCGCCACGGTGCAGGTAATCCTTGGCGTCGGCCGGCGGGTCGACGTTGACGACAAGGTCGAGCGCGTCGATGTGGATGCCCCGCGCCGCGACGTTGGTGGCCACCAGCACGTTGATCTCGCCGTCCTTGAACTTGGCGAGCGTGTGCGTGCGCTGCGGCTGTGACTTCCCGCTGTGCAGAGCGTCGGCCCGTACCCCGCTGGCCCGCAGGTGACGGGTGAACTGGTCCACGCCGGCCTTGGTGTTCAGGAACATCAGGACCCGGCCGTCCCGCGCGGCGATTTCGGTAGCGGTCGCGTACTTGTCCGCGGCGTGGATGTTCAGCACGTGGTGCTCCATCGTGGTGACCGATCCCGCCACCCGGTCGACCGAGGCGAGTACCGGGTCGTGCAGGTAGTCGCGCACCAGCTGGTCGACGTCGCGGTCGAGCGTGGCCGAGAACAGCAGCCGCTGCCCGTCGGGGCGCACCTGGTCCAGGATTTCCGCGACCTGCGGGAGGAACCCCAGGTCGCACATCTGGTCAGCCTCGTCCAGCACCGTGATCCGCACCTGATTCAGGTGGCAGTCCCGGCGCGACACCAGGTCGGCCAGCCGCCCCGGCGTCGCGATGACCACGTCGGCGCCGGTCCGCAGCAGCGCCGACTGACGGTTGATCGACAGCCCGCCGACGACCGTCCCCAGTCGGACGTTCAGCGCCTGTGCGTACGGCGCCAGCGCGTCGCTCACCTGCTGTGCGAGTTCCCGGGTCGGCACCAGGACCAGTGCGAGCGGCCGCTTCGACTCCGCTCGCAGGCCTGCCGTCCGGACGAGCAGCGCAAGCCCGAACGCGAGCGTCTTGCCGGAGCCGGTTCGTGCGCGACCGAGGACATCGCGGCCGGCCAGTGCGTGGGGCAGAGTCGCCGCCTGGATCGGGAAGGGCTCCGTCACCCCCAGGCCGATCATGGTCTTCATCAGCTCCGGCGGCAGCCCGAGGACGTCGAAGGACTCGGCCGGCGGCACGTCCGGGGCCACCATCTGCGGCGGCGAGAGTTCGGCCTGCGGGGCTGCTGCCCGCTGGGGGTTACCGGCACGGGAGAGTCCGGGGGCCGGCGGCTTCGCGTTCATGGGGGACCTTTCTCGATCGGGCGCCCGGAACGCGCCGGGGCCCGTACCCCTCGGTACGGGCCCCGGCGGTGTCGAAGCGTGTCGCCATTTTACCAGCGGGCACCCAAACACCTGCCGGTCCGACCGTCGGCCCGGTGGGGATCCGGGGAGGTTTTCCGGAACGGACGACGCCGTCTGGGCGCCATGAGCCGACCGCCGTCCTCACACAGCGGTGGAGGGACCGGACCCCACGGACATCGCCGGGCACGACGGCCCACTTCCGCCGGACGACCGCCAGGCGGTCACCGCGCCCTTCGGGAAGACCACCAGGCCGGTTTCGCGTGATCGGCGGACTGGCCACCATCGCCACCTGACCGCGGCCGGCACTGCGGCCCGGGCGGGCGGTGGCTGGGCCTGCGTGCCCCGTGCGGGGTCGGGCGTCGGTCGGAGGTGCCGCCGGCGCCTGCGATCTGCGGCTGCGCGGGCGCGGACGCGGACAGGGTGGGCCGTCAAGCAGAGCGGACCCGCGATCACCATGGGGCCGAGCCCCGGCTGGGGCCCCGGTGGCCCCGCGGGTGCACGTCGTCGGGCCAGGGACAGGCGCTGATGCCGTAGTCCATGCCGTGCTGCGGAAAACGGGCGAAGGGGTGGTTCGGCCGGCCCGCTGCCTCTCTGCTGCCTTCTGACGGCGTCAGGGGGTAGTCGTGTGAGGCGGGGCGACACCGATGAGCGGAGGTGTGGGTCGATGGAAGGAAGCGGCGGGGGTGGGCGGGAGATGCTCGCCGGTCTGCTGGCCGCCAGCCACCTCATGCCCGTCGAGATGCTGCCGGCCAAGGCATCCGCCTGTGCCCGTGCCGCCGGTTTCCGCCAGGTGCTGATCTACCTGGCCGACCTGCAGCGCAACACCCTGCGTCTTCTCATGGGAGAAGGGGCGACGGACCATGAAGCCGAAGCAGAACTGCAGGTCGAGGGGACGGTGCCCGGGCGGGCCTACCAGTACGGCGACATCCACCCCGCCGTATCCGCGGGCGGGAATGTCTTCGAGTGGTGGGTGCCGCTACTGGACGGCACCGAACGCATCGGGCTGCTGAGAGTGACCGCCGACCACAACGACGCCGACGCCCGGCAGGACTTGGAGGCACTGGCCGCCCTCGTCGCTCTGATCATCGTCAGCAAGCGGGGAACCAGCGACGCACTGGCCAAGCTGGAGCGCGCGCAGCCGCTGAACCTCGCCGCGGAGATGCAGTGGAATCTGCTGCCTCCGCGCACCTACGCGGACGGGCGGGTGGCGATCTCCGCCTCACTGGAGCCGGCCTACCAGATCAGCGGCGACGTGTTCGAGTACGCCATCGACGGGCCCCTCGTGCACCTGTCGATCTTCGACGCGATGGGCCACGACACCGCCGCCGGTCTGGCCGGCGCGCTGGCTCTGGGGGCCTGCCGCAACTCTCGCCGGCAGGGCGCCGACCTCATCGGCAAGGGCGAAGCCGTCGAGGCCGCCCTCATCGAGCAGTACGGCCGCCAGCGGTACGTCACCGGCATCCTGTCCACCCTCGACACCCGCACCGGCGTCCTGCAATGGGTCAACCGCGGCCACCATCCGCCGATCATCATCCGCGACAACCGCTGGACCATCCACCTGGTCTGCCCACCGGCACACCCCATGGGGACCGACCTCGGCCTGCCCGGCACCGTGTGCACGGAGCAGCTCCAGCCCGGCGACCGCATCGTCTTCTACACCGACGGCATCACCGAGGCCCGCCGCCCCGGCGGCCCCGAATTCGGCCTGGAACGCTTCGCCGATTTCCTCATCCGCCACCACGCCGACGGCCTCTCGGTCCCCGAGACCCTGCGCCGTCTCATCCACGCCGTCCTGGACTACCACGACGGGCACCTTCAGGACGACGCCACCGTCCTGCTGTGCCAATGGCTCGGCGCAGCCATGGAGCCGGCCGACGAGGCAGCCGAGGTGACCGGCCTGTCGTCCAACGGCCCCCACAGCGACAGCGACCAGGACGGGAGCATCCTTCCATGAGCGCGGATCTGCACATCGACGTGACGGACCAACCCGGTCAGCTGCCCGTCGCCGCCGTGGCCGGCCCGCTGGACCTGCACACCGCACCCCGGCTCTACCGGCACGCCACCCACGTCCTGCAGCGGTACCCTTCACTGATCCTGGGCCTGGCCGGAGTCACCTTCTGTGACTCCTCCGGCCTCAACAGCCTCATCCGGCTGCGCCGCCGCGCTCAGGAAGCCGGCGGCCGGCTCATTCTGGCCGGCCCTCCCCCGCAACTGGCCCGGATGCTGGCGCTGACCGGCGCCGACACCATTCTGCCCGTCCACGGCAGCGTCGCCGAAGCGCAAGCAGCCCATTCCGTGACCTGACCACCGGCTTCCGGACATCCATAGGGCCGTCGCCCGTGGCCTCGAAGCCCGGCGGGGACCGGTTGGCCGGCGCATCACCGACTGCGTCGCCCTCCTGCGGCCGGTCTCCGTCACCAGGTGTCCTGCGGCGGAGTCTCACGGGATCAGCGGAGTGACCGAGCGGGCGTGCTCCCACATGCCATGGAGCTGCTCAAAAGGACGCTGCTGTTCACCATGCAGGGCGTTGAGCACGACCAGGCAGCCGGTCAGGGCCGGCACCGCCCACTGAACGCAGGCGAGCTGACGCCGGGCTTTGTCGACGTCGACGGGATGCTGGGCGGCCTTCTCGGCGTCCTGGGGATCGGAGGAAGAACTCAGCTCGATCTTCTTGCCGAGGACGCGGGCGTAGGCGGTGGCGGCCAGAGCCGCTGCGGTGACGGCCGTCTTGGCCGTGGTGGAGGCGGCTACGCCCTTCTGCTTGGCGACCCGGTGGGCGTTCACCGCGAGCAGCCCGCCACCGCCGAACAGGTGTGCGCCGATGGCGGCCGCGTTGACCGGTGCCCACTTCGACCATCCGGAAGAGGCGATCCGCGCCCCGGCCGTGTCCGTGGCGCCCTCGTCCTTCGCCGCCCCGTTGAGGCCGACAGCGCCCATCAGGGAGCCGCCGAACCATGCTGCCAGACCCACGTCGTGCAGGCTGCGAATGAGGGTGTTGCGTCCGGACATGGCTGTGCTCCTTTGACTCAGGGGTGCGGGGTGAGCCGACAGAGATGTCAAGCGTCACTCCACCCTTGCCGGAACCTGCTCCGGCCGCCATCAAGGCTGGGCCGGACGGGTCCCCGGCCGAGGCGGCCCCGGGCTCGGCAGTCCCCTGCCGCCACTCCAGGGACACCGCCGGCCGCAACTCCCCGCGCGGACGCCCGAAGAGGGTGCGCGGGGCCCGGTAAGTGGTCAGCGCCGCGGCGCTGACGACGCCACCCTCACGAGCGGAGAAACTGATGCCCGATTTGTGTGTGAATGTCGCCCTAACAGTTACTCGTGGGTGAGAAGAACGGTCGATTGTGAGGCCCGGCGGTGGCGTCCCGTACGTCGGCGAGAGGTCTCGCATGAACGTCGATGCGGTGCCGAGGAGGCTGGCCGATGAGTGAATACACACAAGAGGGTGCCGGGAGGCTGAAGCAGACCGGTGAGACAGCCAGGACACAGGCGTCGGCCACGGCCGATCAGGCCGGCCGGGCCGCGGGCCAGGTTGCGGGAACCGCCGCAGAACAGGCCAAGGCCGTGGCCGGGGAGGCGCGGCAGCAGGCCACTACGGTCATCGAGGAACTGCGCACCCGCGCGGTGAACGAGGCCGAGGAACAGGCACGGCGCGCGACGGGAACGTTGCGGCAGTGGTCCGACGACGTGGCCGGCCTGGCCGACAACGCCCCGAGCGACTCAGCTGCCCGCAGCGTTGCCGGCCAGATAGCCGACCGTGGGCACCGGGCCGCCGACTACCTGGAGAAGCAGGGTGTGGACGGGGCGGTTTCCGATCTTCGCCGCTTCGCTCGCAGGCGCCCCGGGGTCTTCTTGGGTGGAGCACTGCTGGCAGGACTGGCGGTAGGGCGCCTGACCAAGGCCGCAGGCAAGGCCGGGCAGTCGTCCGAGTCGGGGCAGCGCCGCACCGGCACCCCGCAGCTCGAAGCGGAGAACGAGCCGGTTACGCCGACGTTGCCATCCGGCCCTGTGCAGGATGCCCCACCGATGCCGCCCGCACCGCCGGTTGTCCCGCAGTCGACAGAGCCCTCCGGATCACCGCAGGCACCGCCCTTGCCCGGGGACCCGCCGCCGGCCGGTATGCGGACCCGGCCCTATCCGGAGGTGTGAGGTGTCTACCATCCCTCCGAGCCCCGCGGAGCACGGGCATGACAGGTCGGTCGGTGAGCTGCTGGCGGTGGTGACATCCGACGTCCAGACACTCTTCCGCCAGGAGATCGAGCTGGCCAAGGCGGAGGTGCAACAGGAGGCTGCCAAGGCCGGCAAGGCGGCCGGCATGTACGGCGGTGCCGGTTTCGGCGGATACATGGTGCTCCTGTTCCTCTCGCTGGCCGCCGTCCTCGGTCTGGCGAACGTGATGGACGGCGGGTGGGCCTCGCTGATCGTCGCCGCGGTGTGGGCCGTCATCGCCGCCGTGCTCTACCAGCGGGGCCGCACCCGGATGCGCACCGTCTCCCCCAAGCCCGAGCGGACCGTCGAAACGATGAAGGAGAATGCGGAATGGGCACGTCACCCGACCAAATAAGGGACCAGATCGACGCCACCCGGAACCAGCTGTCCGCGGACGTGGACCGGCTCGCCGACCGGACCAGTCCCCGCCGCATGGTGCGTCGCCGGACCCAGCGGGCGCGGAGCAGGTTCACTGGCCTGCGTGAGAGTGTCATGGGGGCCGCCTCACAGACGGCTCACGGGGTCACGACCGGTGCCCAGTCGGCGGCCGGCTCGCTGCAGGAAGGCGCCGGACAGGCCACCGACGCGGTACGGGAAACGGCCGGTCAGGTGGGCGACGCGGTCAAGCAGGCGCCCGATCAGGTCATGCGCCAGGCCCAGGGAAGCCCGTTGGCCGCGGGTCTGATCGCCTTCGGAGTCGGTGTACTGGCGTCCTCGTTGCTGCCGACCTCACAGGTGGAGCAGGAGACGGTCTCCGGCCTGATGGAGTCCGGTGGTGAGGTGCTGGAGCCGGTGAAGCAGGCTGCTCTGGAGTCCGCGCAGAACCTGAAGGAAGGCGCCAAAGAAGTCACGCAGAAGGCCACCGAGGAAATCAAGGGCTCTGCCGCCGACGCTGCCCGGACGACCCAGGAGGAAGTACGCGGCCAGAGCGAGGATCTGACCGCGCAGGCACGTGAGTCGGGCCAGCAGGTGGTCAAGGAAGCACGGCAGCAAGGGGGCTGAGACGACGCGGTACTCGCCTCCCATGACGGACCGGCAACCGGATCCGGCCCAACTGAGCCCCGCGCCGGTCGACTTCCGTGTAGCCCCGTCGGACCCCCCGCGCCCCAGCGCTCTCGGCTCGACGCGAAGCGGGTGTGGGGGGCTCGCGCGGGGTCAGTCGCCGGTCGTCTTGTCCACCAGCGCGCTGTAGAGCATTTGCAACGCGTCCGCTCCGGCAAGGGCGGCGAGCGCGCCCATGGCGGTGCGCGTGGCACGCGGCCAGAGCAACTGGCCGGCCGTCAGGGTCGAGGCCACCCACACGCTCACGCAGAAGGGGCAGGTCACAAGCTCGCCCACGGTCTCTTTGCCCGTCTGGGACTGTGCTTCCTCGTGGAGTTCGGCAGGGCCCTGTGGTCCGACGTACTGAGTGAAGGGGGCGCGCAGCGGACTGGTCACCGACGCCTTGCTCAGCAGTCGGCTGAGCCGGAAGGTGGCCACCGAGGTCAGTACCACGTCCCACGGTTCGGGGCGGTCGGGCAGCGGGCACCCGCGAAGTCGTACCGCCGTGGCCCAGGCCGCCGTGTACGCCCCGAACCCCGTCATGGCCGCGAGGTAACCGCCCAGCGGGCGTTCGTGCCCGGCGGAATAGTTCTGGTGGGTGCGCCGAAGAAGCCCGTTCACCCGTCGTGCGAGGCGGTTGTCAGCTGCTGTGCCCATGGGCCCTGTCCGTTCCTTTCCCGCTCTCTTCCGGTCCGCTTCCCGGCGGTCGCTCGTCATTGTTCCCCGTCATGCCGGCGCAGGCGCACCTCGACGTGGCCATCGGCGATCCGGGTGTCGAAGGCGGGCTGGGGCGCGGTGGCGGGGCCGCGTACGTTCCAGCCGTCCGCGAGGCGGAAGACGCTGCCGTGCCAGGGGCACTGGACACACCCGTCCGTGACCGTGCCCTCGGACAGGGGACCCGCGAGGTGGCTGCACCGTTCCGCCAGTGCGTGGATCGTCCCGCCGGACTCGCGCAGCACCAGGACCGGTACGTCGTCCACGACGCGGCGTACGGGTTCCCCGGCCGGGAACTCGGCCACTGCGCCGACCCGGTGCCAGATGTCCCGGACCACGTGCGGGACCTGTTCCGCATGGTTGGCGCCGGACGCCTGGCGGTAGGCCAGGTGCCCGCCCAGCATGCCGCCGAGCCCGACCGCCGTCAGCCCCAGAAAGCCGTAGACCCGGCCCGCTCCCGTACGGCCCTTGAAGCGGCAGGCGAGCGAGGTGGCGTACAGGCCGAGAGCCACCGTGTTGGCGAGGGCGTGCACAAGTCCGACGCGCATCTGCTGCCGGTGCAGCTCCGCCCAGTCGACGGCGCCCGCCAGCGCGGCGGGCGCGGCCGCCGCCAGTCCGACGCCCACCAGTACGCCCGCCTCACGGGAGCGGCCGGGCCGCAGGTCCAGAACCGCGGCGGACAGCCAGGTGCCGATCGGGAGCTGCACCAGCAGTGGATGCGCCGGGTGCCCCAGCCACCTGCCGTGCAGCAGGTCGCGGCCGCGTCCCAACGGCAGTCCGCGTACTCCGCTGCCGACAGCGTCGATCACCGGGTCCGCCCGTGGGTCCCGCTCGAGTGCGTCCAGCAGACTCAGGATCCGGTTCTGCCGCACCCGGCGGCGAAGGGGCGTTGCGCTCATGGGCGCCGGGTCCCCGCCTGCCCCTACGGCAAACGAAAGACCCATACCGGCACAGAAAAGGGAGAATTAGGGTAATTGAGTCACCCCCCTGGGGAACCCGGAAGGTACCGCTCTGGAAGGAGCCGATATGAGCAACCCGCAGGGGAACGAGTTCTCCCACCCGCTGGAGCAGGTCACGGGTGAGAAGGACGTCCACCCCGAGGAAGAGGAAGGTCGGCAGCAGCCTCAGACTTCGGCCGACGCCCCCGCCGACGAGGACGACACCGACGCTGAAGGCGCACCCCCGGGGCCGGCCGGATTGTGACCGCCTCCATCGCCCACCAGGATGCTGCTACTCGGGGGCGGCGGCAGTCTTCTGCTTCGCCAGCGGCGCGACCACACCAGCGGCGCTACCACCCACGGCTCGACGCGATGATGAACCGCTACCTCGCCGGCCTCCTCGTCTGCGGGAGGCCCTCAGTGACCGTCCGCTGCGGCGGATCGCTGCCGCCTGGGAAACCGTTCGGGCAACCGCCCCGACCCACCCCCATCCTGGCGTATCCCGCCGCCCGCCCGGCAGCGCCCTGCGGGGCATCCCGAGGGGTGGCCCCAGGAGCCATCGCTCCGGTGCGCTCTGCCCGGCGTGCGGGACACATCTGACAGCATCATCAGCATCGCCCTGAAGGTGAGAACAATGACAACTTCTCCCAGGCCGTCCATGGAAACGCATCCCGACATCGTCGACATGCGCCTTCGTCACGAGATGGCCGAGCGCGCCACGAGCACACCCAAAGCCCAGGCCATCGAGACCATGGCGCTGCTCACCGGTCTCTACCTCGCGGCATCGCCCTGGATCACCGGGTTCAACAACCTGTCGACACTGGCTGTCACCAACCTGCTCACCGGTATCGCCTACGCGGTCCTGATGAGCGGCGGATTCGGCCGCGCCTACGAGCGGACCCACAGCATGGCGTGGGCGGCCTGTGCGCTGGGAGCGTGGGCCATCATCGCGCCCTGGGTGGTTGCGGGTGACGTCAGTACGACGAAGACGATCGTGAACAACATCATCACCGGCGTGCTGGCCCTCCTGCTGGCCCTGGCCGCCAGCGCGGCCGCCCGGGCGGCGGAGTCGTCCCACGCACGGCGCGACATGTCGACGTCCTACGCACCGGGTCGCAGCTGACCAGATCGCGTGTCTCCACGGGCCTCATCCACGCCCGTGAGAGCATCAGCCCCGGCCGGCACCACTGCCGTCCGGGGCTGAGCGTCTTCCGGTCTCCCATGGGGCTGTCAGGGCATGCCGCCGGCCTCGATGAGCAGGTCGATGACGGCGTCGAGACCACCTTCGGCCAGCGCCTGGCGCTGGCGGTCCGCGCCGGTGCCCTGCTGCAGCAGACGGTGGACGAGCGACGTCACCTCACGGGTGTCACCGGCCGCCTCCAGCGCCGGGCCGACGTGCTCCACCAGCCCGTACACGGCGTCGCCCGCCCGGCAGCGTTCGCCTCCGGGCAGGATCAGCTCACCACTCAGTCCGTAGCGTGCCGCCTGCCACATCGCCACGTCCACCAGCTCAGGAGCGGTGTCCGGCGCCTCTTGGCCGGCCGCCGTCTCGGACATCGCGGTGTCGACCAGGGCGCGCACCAGCCCGGCGAACATCACGGCCTCATCCGTGCGCAGCTGCACGTCCAGGCAGCGGACCTCCACCGTGGGATAGGTCTCGGACACCCGAGCCTGCCAGTACAGCTGGCCGGTGTCGCTGATCACCCCGGTCGACAGCAGCCGCCGTATCCGGACGTCGTAGTCCGTCTCGTCGATGAAACACGGCGGGACTCCGCTGACCGGCCAACGGTCGAACACCAGGGTGCGCC
Organism: Streptomyces sp. NPDC006314; assembly: GCF_040613075.1. Classification (NCBI taxonomy): domain Bacteria; kingdom Bacillati; phylum Actinomycetota; class Actinomycetes; order Kitasatosporales; family Streptomycetaceae; genus Streptomyces; species Streptomyces sp. NPDC006314. Next base: position 252,845 of record NZ_JBEXRL010000007.1, read on the forward strand.
AGCTCGCGAAGCCGGTGTCGTGGCCCTCCCACAACGGGGAGTTCGCCGCCATGGCGGTCAGGACCGGCAGCCAGACACGGATCCGGTTCAGCACCTGAACCGCCACGCGCCGGCCCGGCACGGCGACGTGGACGTGCATGCCGTTGACCATCTGCTCGGCGACCAGTTGTGGTGCCTGCTGCTGCATGGCCCGGTAGCGGACCTGGTCGGTGACGGGCATCGGCAGGGCCTGCCGCAAGGGCGGGGTCCCGCCGGCCATGATGCGGCAGCCGTGCGTCTCCGCCGCCCCGGCCACGGCGTGCCGCAGACGCAGCAGATGGCCGCCGACCTCCTCCAACGAGTCGCACACCGGAGTGGCCACCTCGATCTGCGCCTGAAGAAGCTCCGACTGAATCTCCCGCGCGGTCACGAACGGCGCCAGGCCGGCCGCGGACCGTACCTTCTCCGCGCGCGCCACCAGCCGGCCCGTGACCGGCTCCACCAGCATGTACTCCTCTTCGACACCGACGGTCGTCATCGGGGACCTCCCGTTCCGGCGGCGCACCGCCTCGAAGGGAGCGGGCGCGTTCCGGACCGGTCGCCCACTGCTGCGTGCCCGGCGTCACCCCCCGCTGGTGGCGGGTGCCGCTCCACGTCCCATCATCGTGCCTACCCGGGGCACGGCACACGCCGTGCCCCGGGTCGGTCGCTGCCGGCCGGGCCCTCGGTGTCCACCGCAGTGCCGGGGTTCAGCCCTTGCCCATGGCCTTGCGGACGGCGCCCTCGGCGCGGTCCATGAGGGCGGCTCCCGGGCCGGGGGCGATGTTGGCCGCGGCGGACTCGACGCCCGGACGGGGCCGGGTGGAGGCCACGGCCCTGGCCGCCTTGGCCATCGCGGCGAGGTCGGTCACGCCGGTGATGCGGCGGATGTGGCAGCGGAGCTGCGCACGGAAAACGGGGGGGGCGCCTCTTCGCGGGACGCGGTGGCGGGCGGCAGGCCGCGGGCTTCTTCCAGAGTCACGGCAGAGGGCGCCTGACCGGGTCGGACGCCCGGCCAGGCGCCCTCCTCAGGCTCCGTCGAGGCCGCGAGCCGCGTCGGACCCCGCTGCCGATCACTCCCACCCGTGCCCCGCCTCCGGCCAGCTGCTCCGGTGTGCTGCCGGGACGATCCCGTGCCGACGCGCCCGCGGCGGTGCCGTCATGCACCTCGCATCAGGGCTCGGTGGTCAGGTGTCGGCCTCGTGCCGATGCAGTCGCTCCCGGGCCGACCGCAGTTCCGGGAAAGGCATGCGGGCCCGTGTGACCAGATAGGCGGCGCCCGTCGTGCCGCCCGTGCCGGACAGGCCGCCCAGCGCGCGATCGACCAGCACCAGGTGGTTCACCTTCCACTGCCAGAAGCGGTACCCCAGGTCGAGCAGGGTCTCGGCGAGCCGGTGGGCGGCGCCCGCGCCGGCGGCGCCGAGTCGGCAGACCTCCTCCACACTGGTGCCGCGTGCGGCGAGCGCCTTGAGGAAGGCCCGGTACAGCGGGCTCTCGCCCTCGTCCGCGGTCCCCATGCGCACTTCCAGGTCGTGGAAGTTGCGCGACTGGGCTCCGCTGGCGCTGCCCAGGCGGGGGCGGAACACGGCGAATCGCTGGACGGGAAGCCGCTCCAGGAGCCGGACCGTCTCCCCCAGCAGGCCGAGCACCGCCACGGCACGGCCCAGGTGCTCCAGCGCGTGTTCGACGCCGTCGGGAGTGCCCGTCCCGTCGGCGCACACCAGTGCCTCGGTGGCGGCGTCCAGGTCGTTCAGCACCTGCACGAGCCACAGCTCGCTGGTCTGGTGGGCCACGATGAAGAACAACTCGGCCGATCCGGTGGCGGTGTCGTCGCCGGCCGGGTACTGCGGCTCCTGGAGCGACAGCAGCCGCTCCAGGCGCAGATAACCCGCGTAGTCCTGGCCTGTCACGGTGATCCGCCTCGGGAGCGCAAGTCCCTCACGTGGGCGAGCAGCCGCGAGACGCCGGTGTCGAGTTCCACGGGGTCGCCGCAGAACGCCAGCCGGACCAGGGTGCGGGCCTCGGGCGCGGGGTCGGACGCCAGCACCCGGCCGTCGTCCGAGAACACGGGCCGCAGCGCGAACCCGGCGGCCGGAGCCACACCCACCTCGTGGGTCTCCAGCAGGCTCGCGGCGAAGGTGTCCGCGTCGACACCGGTCGAGCCGACGTCGATCACGGCGTACCAGCCGCCCTGCGGGAGTTCGGCGAGCAGACCCGCCTCGCGCAGGGCGGGCAGGGCCCGGTCGCGGTTGGCCCGCACCATCCGCGCGTTGGCCCGGGCGCTGTCCTCCGCCTTCAGCGCGGTGAGCCCGGCGTACTGGATGGGCGTCGAGGGGCCGATGATGCTCGCCTCCTGCACCACGCGCAGGGCGTGTGCCGCGGCCGCGTTGGGTGTCACCACGTACCCCAGCCGGTATCCGGTCATCGCCAGGCTCTTGGAGAAGGTGAACGTGCTGGAGACGCGTCGTTCCTCCTCCGGCAACCCGCTCTCCAGGGAGGCGAACGAGAGGTGCTCGCCCTCGTACACGAAGTGCTCGTAGGCCTCGTCGCTGATGATCTGGAGGTCGTGCTCGCGCGCGAGTTCGAGGATGCCCGTCATGGTCTCGGCGTCGAGCACCGCACCGGTCGGGTTGGCCGGGGAGTTCACCAGCACGGCCCGGGTGCGGGGGGTGACGGCCTCGCGCAGCGACTCCAGGCGGGGGCGGTACCCGGGGCCGAGCGCGTAGAACACGGGCCGGAAGCCCGCGAGCAGGACCTGCTGGAGGTGGATGGGCCAGTGCAGTTCCGGCATCAGCAGTTCGTCGCCCGGACTCGCGAGGGATTGGAACAACGCGGCGAGCCCCTGACACGAGCCCGGTGTCACAAACACCCGTTCGGGACTGGTGCGGTGACCGTTCTCCGTCTCCAGTTTGACCGCCAGTGCCTCCCGCAGCGCGTGCATGCCCTCCGCGGAGGTGTAGGCCGTCCGGCCGTCGTGCACCGCGTGCTCCACCGCCAGGGCGACCTCGCGCGGCGGCGGGAAGTAGGGTTCACCGACATGGAGTTTGACGACCGGCCGGCCGGTGGTCCGCTCCCGCTCCTCCGCCGCGCGGAAGACCGCGTGCAGACAGGACGGGGGGATGGTGCCGGCGTGTGAGACCCGGCCCATCACCGGTCGCCGTCGCCGTCGGCGGCCCCGTTGCCCGGGACGAACTCGTAGATGAAGAAGCTCTGCAGCTCAGCGGGCCGGTCACCGATGACGTGCTTGGCGATCTGCTCGAACCCGTTCACGGCCAGTTCGTGTTCGGCGATGAGCGGTGACAGCTTGTGCTCCTCCTCGAACGACGTGACCATGTCGTCCTTGGTGATCTGCATCTCCGCGATGGCCACCGGCCAGTGGTCCCGTTCGATGGCGTAGTCGATGACGAACTTGTACCAGTTCCACAGCGTGCGGCGGCGGCGGTCCTCCAGCGTCCGGGACCACTCGGGGACGGTGCCGTCCTTGCGGTACGCCTCGATCTCCTCCCGGCTGGCGAGCAGATAGCCGCCGCCCAACTCGATGACGTCGGCGTCCCTCAACCGTTTGACGTCCTCGTCGGTGCAGTACTCGGGGCAGAACTCGTCACCGAGTATCAGCACACCCCCTTCGTCGAGGAGGGCGCGCGCGTGCTGGAGGTGGCTGTGCGGCAGATGGTGGTGGCTGCCCCAGGAGATGATGACGTCGAGCGGGTCCTTCCAGTCCATGAAGGAGTCGGTGAAGACCTCCGCGCGGGGGTGGTCCGCCAGCCGATCGCGGGCCTGACGGGCCGGGTTGGGAGCGATCTCGTTGGCGATCACCCGGCAGTCGGGCAGCCGCTGCGCGATCATCTCGGAGAGCACACCCGATCCGGAGCCCACGTCGATGACGGTCAGCGGACGACCGGCCGACTCGCGCTTCTTGGCCACCAGGTCCACGATCAGCTGGTCGCCGTCGCTGATGTCGGGGTGACCGTCCCGCATGACGGCCCCGACGTCGACCCGCTTGAATTCCTGACGGCCGTAGACGGTGGAAATCTCTTCGCTGCTCATTCTTGTTCTCCCTCGTCCTTTCGGCACCGCATGTTCTCTGAGCAGTGCCGGACTGTTGTACGAAACAACGAGCGGAATTACGAAGTGCGGCCCCCGTCGACGGGAATGAGAGCGCCCGTGACCCATCCGGCGGCCTCCGGGTCGAGCAGCCGGCACACCCAGGAGGAGACGTCGTCCGGTGTTCCGAAGCGGCCAAGCGGGGTGCTGTCGACCAGGTCGTCGCGCAGCTGCGCCACCTGCTCGGGCGCGAGCCCGAGATCGTCGTACATCGGGGTGTCGACCGGACCGGGCAGCACCGCGTTGACCCGGATGTGCGGGGCGAGTTCCCGGGCCAGCGACCGTGTGAGGCTGTTCAGTGCGGCCTTGGACGCGCCATACACCGCCCGGCGGGGCATGGCCAGGACCCCGCCGACGGAGGAGACGTTGACCACCGATCCGCCGGCGGCCCGCAGCGCGGGGAGGGCCGCCCGGATCAGGTGGACCGGCCCCATCAGGTTGACGTCGAGCATGGCTGTCAGATCGTTCGGATCGGCCTCGGCCAGAGGGCCGAAACGAGCCAGTCCGGCGTTGTTGACCAGGCCGTCCAGCCCGCCGAAGCGGTCCAGCGCGGCTCGTACGGCACCGGCGGCCGCCGCGGGCCGGGCGATGTCCGCCGGGTGCACGAGTGCCTGCTCGTCCGCCGCCGCCCCGGCGGTCTCGCGCAGAGCCGTGGCCCGCCGCCCGACCAGGACGGCCCGGGCGCCCTCGCCGATCAGCTGCCGTGCCACGGCGCGTCCGATGCCGCTGCCGGCACCGGTCACGAGGAAGGTCTTTCCGTGCAGGCTCATGAGGGAAATCCCGCTCGCTTTCTTCCGCGGTCGATGTCTGCGGTTTCCGCTTGCTGTCGCCCGTCACGAGAGCCTAGGGTGCGGTGCATTCGTTCCGGCGTAATCTTTCAGGGTTCAAAAAGAACTTCAGCGGGACCGGAGCAGGGAATTCCGTGGCGTCAGGCCCGCCGGATCAATGTGATGCCCTCGCGCACCGTGAGCACCACCTGTTCGACCCTGGGATCGTCGCGTACTTTCTCGTTGAACGCCCGCAGGGCCACGGTGTCCGCTTTCCGGTCCAGCGGGTTGGCCACGCCGCCGAACTGCAGCACGTTGTCGACGGCGATGAGGCCGCGCTCGGCGAGCCGGGGCAGCACCGCGTCGTAGTAGTCGCCGTAGCCCGGCTTGTCGGCGTCGATGAACACGAAGTCCCAGGGCCCGTCGAGGCTCTTGAGCTGTTCCAGCGCCGGTCCCAGCCGGAGCTCGATCCGGTCGGCGTAGGGCGAGGCGGCGAAGTGCCGCCGTGCGATCTCGGCGTGCGCCGGATCCACCTCACAGGTCACCAGAGTGCCGTCCGGCGGGAGTTCCGCCGCCATGCACAGGGCCGAGTAGCCGGTGAAGGTGCCGATCTCCAGGACGTTGCGCGGGCGCAGCATCCGGACCAGCAGGGCGAGGAAGCGGCCCTCCAGCGGGCCGACCATCATCTGCGGGACGTCGCACCGGTTGCGCGTCTCCTCGGCGAGTGCCGCCAGCGGCGGCGGTTCACCCGTCGAGTGCGCCTCGGCGTAGGCCTCGACGGTGGGCCTGACGATCATGCGGCCTCCCGGTCCGTTGTGGTGAGCAGCCAGCCGACGAGGTCGTCCTCCTGGCCGCGGAAGTAGAAGTGGTCCCCCGTGAAGAGGCGGAACGTGAAGCCGCCGCGGGAGACCTCCGACCACGCCTCGGCCTCCTCAGGCGCGACCTCAGGGTCGTGGTCGCCGAGGCAGGCGGCGACGGGGCAGGACAGCACGGGACCCGTGCCCGGCCGGTACCGCTCCACCAGGCGGTAGTCGGCCCGCAGGGTGGGCAGGACGACGCGCCGGACCTGCGGATTGGTGAGGAGCAGGGACGGGGTCGCCCCCAGGCGGGCGAGTTCCTTCCACAGGGCCTCGTCGTCGAGGTGCTTGCTGCCGGGTCTGTGGTGGCGGGGGGCCGGCCGGCCCGACAGGCACAGCAGCGCCGGGACCACCCCGTGCTCGTGCTCAAGCCGCAGCGCCACCTCGTGGGCGACGGCCGCGCCCATGCTGTGCCCGAAGAGCACGAACTCGCGGTCGAGCGCGGGCAGCAGTGCGGCGCTGATCCGATCCGCCAGCTCGGCCATCTCCGTGATGTGGCACTCCTCCAACCGGTCCTCGCGGCCGGGGTACTGCGCGATCAGCGGTTCGGCCGCGGGCAGGAGCCGTTTGGCCAGGCCGCGGTAGAAGCTGGCGGCGCCGCCGCCGTGCGGGAACAGCACGACGCGGCGCTGTGCCGAGGGGCGCGGCCAGTAGCGGCGGAACCACAGATCGAGGTCCGAAGGGGCCTGTGCGGTGCGGGCGTTGCGCTGGGGGTTCATGGACTGTTCCTCGGTGCCGGCGCGCCCTCTATGAGGGCCGTGACGGGCAGGACACGGGGCGCGGGCGTGTCGCGGTGCAGGCGGACGGGTCCGAAGCGGTCCGCGACGTCACGGGTGAGCCGGCACAGCGTCAGGTGGTACTGGCCGTCCCTGCCCGGGTCGGTGCCGCTGCCGATGTCCTCGCGCAGCGCCCGCAGGGCTCCCACCGCTCCCTCGGGCCACAGCTCGCCGAGGATGTCCCGGTAGTCGGGTCCGGTCGCGGGTCCGAGCGGCTCGGCGCTGAGGTGGCCGAAGTGCGCGGCCTGCGACTGCTCCATGCGTACGGTCTCGCGCATGTCGTCCGGCATGTGCGGACGAGGGCTCCACAGGAGGGGGCCGTGGGTGTTGAGCAGTGTGAGATGCCCGCCCTCGGTGTGCAGGGTGATGCGGTGGAAGAGGTGGGTGTGGTTGTCCGGGTCGGCGGGGTCCATGTCGTTCTGCAGCCGGAGGGTGCACGGCACCCCGGCGATCACCCCGTCCAGGCTGCGGTAGACGGGGGGTGAGTCCGCCAGGTCCCGGAGTGCGGACGGCAGGTCGCCCGTCTCTCCGAAACCCCAGGGGCGGACGCCACCCAGCGCGCGACCGAGGATGTCGAAGAGCGTGTACAGGACCTGGAACGCGCAGGCCGCGTCGATGTGCAGGGCGCGCTGGCCGGCCAGCAGCCGGCGGGCGGCGGCGATGAACCGGCGCACCGGCTCGACGTGCACATAGTGGCTGTTCAACCGGTACGCCACCCGGTGCTCCCGGGCCGTGCGGAGGCAGTCGGCCAGCTCGCGGGCGTGCAGGGGATGTTCCTGCAGGACGTGGTGGCCGCGCGCCATGAGCTGCTGGGCGAGGCGGGCACCGGGGCCGCCGTTGATGCCGGCGCCGACCACCACGCAGCAGGCCTCGACGTCCTTGGGGACCTGCTCCGGGTCGGTGAACAAGGGCACGCCGTAGTGGCGGGCGATGCGCGCCGAGCGCTCGCTGCCGCGGGCCAGGACCCCGGCGAGCTCGTACGGGGAGTCGGGACGGGCGACGCCCGCGAGGTAGATACGGCCGAACTTGGTGCCGGCCACCACGATCCGGGGCCGTCCACCGCTCACAGTTCGCCCTCCTCCGTGGCGCACGCCTCGGCCAGCGGGCGGTCGAAGACGTCCAGCGAGGTCACCGCCGCCAGCGCTCTCAGCCGCTCGACGACGAGGTCGGGGTCCAGCACCTCGGCGGCGTAGTGGACTCCGGCGGGCACCCGGCCGGCGAGCAGCGCTCCGGTGGCGACGGCGGCGACGGCGCCGGTCAGTTCGTAGGTGTCGGTGCCCCGCAGCACCAGGGCGCGCGCGGTCGGGCGGCCCGCGCTGCGGCCGGTCAGCTCCAGGGCGAACAGCTGGTAGGGGTCACGTCCGAACAGGTCGAGTCCGGCGGCCTCGATGAGCTCGCGGGCGGCGGGCTCCAGTGCGCTCTGCCCGGTCATGGCGCCCTGGAGGCGTCCGAGGGTCTTGAGCATCCGGGAACCGCCGTCGAAGACGTTGTACCAGTCGACGGTGGCCAGTCCCAGGTCGCGGGCGAGCCGCTCGACCTCGTAGCTGAGGTAGGGGTAGGCACTGACCGTGCCGGGGAAGAAGGGCAGTTCGGTGTCCGTGAGCGGCTGCAGGACGCGCAGCACCCGGGCGCCGCCCCGCCAGGCCGACTGGGCCTCGCCGTAGGCCCCGCCGAGGCTGAGCAGGTAGTCGCCGGCGCCGGCGGGGGTGAGCCGGTCCATGGTGCCGACATAGCCGAGCAGCCGCTCGGGTTCGTCGACTCCCCGGGCGGCGAGCCAGCGCGGCAGCAGACCGGTCAGGCCGGGCATCATGCCGGCGGTGAGGACGGCGGCGCGGCCCTGCTCCGCCGGGTCCTGGCCGGACAGCGCCCGGTGCACCGGTTCGTCGCCGCCCGCGTCGACGTAGTCGGCGCCGGCGGCGAGTGCGGCCCGCGCGACCGTGTCCAGCACCCGGTAGGAGGGACCCGCGCAGTTGACGACGACGTGGCTGCCGGCGCAGAACGCGGCGAGCGAGTCCGGGTCGGTCAGGTCCACGGCGTACGGCTCGGCCCGCCCGCCGAGGCGGCCGGCACAGCGGGTCGCCTCGTCGAGGCGCCGGCCGCCGATGCGCAGCCGTGCCTCGGGGTGGGTGGCGGCCAGTTCGCGTGCGGCCACCGCGCCGACCGCGCCGTAGCCGCCGAGGACGGCGAGGGTGGTGGTCACCGGGTGTCCTCCTGGTGAGTCGCGGGAGAGGTCAGGGCGCCGGCCAGTTCGGCCGCGTGGTCGGCGGACAGGCATGTGAAGTGGTCACCGGGGACGGTGCGGGTTCGCAGCCGGCCCAGGCTCAGCTCGTCCCAGAAGCGGGTGGCGTCGGCGGCGAGCGTCGGCCACAGCGGGGTGTCGTCGCGGTGGAGGAGCAGGGTGACGTCCCCCGTGTACGGGTCCGGCCGGTGGGTGGCGGCGGCCTCGGCGAGCAGGCGGTGGGCTGCGTATCGCTCCCGGACCGCCTCGGCGGTGCTGCCCAGGGCCGCGGCGAGACGTGCCTGCCGCTCGTCGGCGGCAGTCGCGGCCAGACGGGCGAAGGCGGCCGCGGTACCGGCGAGGTCGCCGTCCAGCGCGGCGAGCGCACCGGCGGGCACCTTGCCGGGCGTGCGGGCCAGTACGGCCGCCAGGGCGGCTCCGGCCGCACGCTGGTCCGGCCAGCCCAGGTCGCGGGGGTCCGCTCCGCTGCCGAGGGCGAAGAGGTACTCGGCGAAGACGGGGTCCTCGACCACCGCGGGCAGCGGGAAGCTGCTGATGACGGTCAGGCCGACGTCGGCGCCGCCCTCGGTGAGCTGCCGGGCGGTCTCGGCCGCGAGCAGGGCTCCGCTGTGGGCTCCGACCAGACGGAACCGGGTGTGTCCCGTCGCACGCAACAGCCGGGCCCGCTCGTGGGCGACGCGCTCGATCACGGCGTGCGGAGCGGTGCCCAGGTGGGCGCTGAGGGGGTGTGCGGCGGAGACGTCGAGCAGCGGGCCGGTCTCCTCCAGCCGCGTGCACAGGTCCCGGTGGGAGCCGCTGGCGGGGAAGCCCTCCCGGAACACCGCCCAGAGCCGGTCGTCGGGGGAGCCGGTGGAGGCGATCGGCACCGGAGCCGCCGGGGCGGTCGGCTGCGGTGCCGCTCGGGGCGCCGGGGCTGTGGTCAGGACCTCTGCGAGACGGTGGATGCTCGCGCCGTCGAGGAGTTCGCGCAACAGCTCGTCGAACAGGGTGTGTTCGGCCTCGGGCAGTTCCTCCCGCAGCGCTCCGACGAGCTGGGCGGCGAGCAGGGAGTCGCCGCCCGCCTCGTAGAACGTGTCGTCCCTGCCCACCGCGGGGGTATCCAGGACGCGGCACCACAGGGCCGTGATCCGCCGCTCCAGATCGGTCATCGGCGAGGGGTCCGCGCTGCGGGTCTGCTCGGTGGTCCGGCGCGGGGTGAGCCAGGACCGCAGGGTGCGCCGGTCCACCTTGCCGTTGTCCGTGAGCGGCAGTTCGTCGACGACCTGGATCTGCGCGGGGACCATCTCCTCGGGCAGCCGCTCGGTGAGGTGTGCGACGAGTTCGGCGGGTGTCACCCGGGCCCGGTCGGCCTTGAAGCGGACGGCGAAGACATGCATGCCGATGGCCGCCAGCGGGTCGTCCGCACCGGGCAGGCACAGCACGGTCTCACCGCCCGCCCGGGAGATCAGGTCGAGCCACTGGTCGCGGGCCACGAACGTCTGGTCCTTGCCGTGGCGCACGTCCTCGAAGTCGCCGGCGGTGGCGTCGAAGAGGAACTCCATGGAGGTGAGGATCTGGTAGTTGTCGCGGGTCGTCTCGATGAAGACCAGCCAGCCGCCGGGGGCCAGCATCTGCCGCATCCGGTCCAGGACCTTCGTGGCGTTGCGGGAGTAGTGCATGACGTTCCCGCACAGGATGAGGTCGAGCGAGTTCGGCTCGATCCCCTGGGGGCGGAAGTCCTCGTTCATGTCGAAGAGGGCGTAGCGCACCCACGGGAAGTCCGCGAACCGTTCGGCGGCCTTGTTCAGGAAGAACTGCGAGACGTCGGTGAAGAGGTAGGAGCAGTCGGTGCCGGCCAGCCGGGGCACCGCCTCGACGCTGACACCACCCACCCCGGCGCCGACCTCCAGCAGGCGCACCGTGCCGTGCCGGGCGCGGTCGTCGGCGATGCGGCGCACGACGGAGGTGGCGATGCGGTTGAGGTAGGAGTTGAGGAAGCCCTGTGTGTAGGCGGCTTCCTGGATGTCGATGCTGCCCTCGGGGAACAGCAGTTGCACGGGGTCCTGTTCGTCGCGCAGCAGCTGCGGGAGGTGGGCGGTCGCGGTGCGGAAGTACTGCAGGAGCTGCGAGCCGTCCTGGGCGGAGGGCAGCGTGGCGTCGACACGCCGCCAGGCCTCCCCCACGGCGCCCGGCGCGGCCCGGCGCACCGCCCGGTAGCCGTCCTGCGGCCGGTGCTCCAGGTAGCCCTCCCGGACGAGGGCGGCGAGCCAGCGGCGCACCAGGCGGTGGTGTTTCGGGGCGACTTTCGCGGCGGCGAGGATCTCGGGCAGCGGATGCCGGGTTCGTTCGTCCGGGAACAGTCCGCTGCCCTGGAGGACGTCCATCATGGCCAGCAGGGCGGCCTCGTCGAGGTGTCGGGCGAAGCCGACCACCCGCTCGGCGTCCACCCCGGAGCGGACCTCCTCGCCTTCCTCTGCGACGGCCGAGAGGAGAGCGGAGCCGTCGGTCCGCTCGGCGGGGCCGCGGGCGGCGCGGGCGGTCTGGGCGAATCCGACGAGGCGGCGCTCCAGGGGCCGTTCACCGTCCACGATCACCGCGCTCGCGGCGACCGCCGGATGGGACTGCAGAGCCGCCTCGACCTCGGCCGCCTCGATGCGGTGTCCGCGGATCTTGACCTGCCGGTCGTTGCGGCCCAGGAACTCGATCTCGCCCGAGGGCAGGTAACGTCCCAGGTCGCCGGTCCGGTACAGGCGTTCGCCGGTGAGGGGATGCCGTACGAAACGCTCGGCGGTCTTCTCCTCGTCGTGCAGGTAACCCGCGGCAAGCCCCGCGCCCGCGATGTACAGGTCGCCGGCGACCAGTTCGGGGCAGGGCTCGAAGTCGGCGTCCAGGACGTGGAAACGCTGGTTGGCGAGAGGGGTGCCGTAGGGGATGGACGGCCAGTCCTCGGGGACCTCGCCGTCGAGGGGATGGAGGATGGACCAGATCGACGCCTCGGTCGCGCCGCCGAGGGAGACCACGCGCAGTCCGGGCACCTTGGCGCGGATGCTGTCGGGCAGCCGTACCGGTATCCAGTCGCCGGAGAGCAGGGCCAGGCGCAGGCGGGGCAGCGGGACCGGGTTGGTGCCGAGGTATTCGTTGACCATGTGGAGCTGGGCGGGCACGGAGTTCCAGAGGGTGACGTCGTGCTCGGCCATTTGCGCCACCCAGTGCGAGGGGTCCGCTCGGCGGGCGGGGTCGGGCAGGACCAGGCAGCCGCCGGCGGCGAGGACGCCGAAGACGTCGTAGACGGACAGGTCGAAGCCCAGGTTGGCGAGGGCCAGGACCCGGTCGTCGGAGCCCACGGAGAATCGGCGGTTGATGTCGTCGATGGTGTTGACCGCTCCCCGGTGCGTGATCATCGCGCCCTTCGGGCTGCCGGTGGAGCCGGAGGTGTAGATGACGTAGGCGAGGTCATCCGGAGTGCGCAGCCGGGCGGGCAGCCGGACGGGCACGGGCTCGGGCGTGAGCGTGTCGACGGTGATCGCGGTGACGTCGGGGGGCAGTCCCGGGGTGCCGGAACGGATCAGAGCGTGCCGGACTCCGGCGTCGCGCAGCATGCGCTCGCGGCGCGCGGCCGGCTGGTGGGTGTCCACGGGGACGTAGACCGCGCCCGCCGACAGTGCGCCGAGGACGGCCGCGATCTGCTCCCAGCCCTTGTCGGCGACGATCGCGACCGGGTCGCCGGGCGCGCATCCGGCCGCGCGCAGCGCCCGGGTCACGGCGGCGGCACGGGCCGCGAGGTCGCCGTGGGTCAGGCGGCGGTCCCCGGTGATCACGGCGGGGGCGTCGGGGGTGCGCAGCGCGGCGGTGAGCGCGCCCTCGTGCAGCAGCGCGTCGGACAGTGGGGCATCGGTGGCGTTGGCCCGGTTCCGGCGTTCGAGTTGCGCGGCCGGCAGACGGACGGGCGAGGACGACTCCCATGGGTCGTCACCGTCCGCCAGGCGGGCCAGCAGATCACGGAAGGCGGTGAACATGTCCGTCACGACCGTCTCGTCCAGGACGCCGTCGCGGACGTCCCAGTTGACGCAGAGGGATCCGCGCCGCTCCATCGCCTGGCAGTCGATCCACACCTGCGGGGTCTGGCTGATGCCGTGCACCAGTTCGCCGTCGGGGACGGCGTTCCCCGGGTCCTCGGCGCTCCCGGCGTGCGCCGTGCCGTCCGGGGCGTCCTGTTCGCGCAGGCCGATGGCGCTGGTGAAGACGACCGGCATCAGAGCGGCTTCCTGACCGCGGCGGCGGGCGAGTTCGCGCAGGACCTCGACTCCGGTGAACAGCCGGTGGTCCAGGTCCTCGAAGAGCTGCCCCAGCACGGCGGTGGCCCGCTGGGTGAACGTCGCACCCCGCCGGCGGTCGACGGCGAGCAGTTCCACGGAGGTGAAGTCGCCGACGAGGGAGGCGACCTGCGGGTGCAGGGGCAGCCGGTTGAGGAGGGTGAGGTCGAGGGTGAAGCGCTCTCGTCCGCTCCACCGGCCCATCACCTCGGCGTAGGCGGCGAGGACGGCTCCCGACGGTGTCAGGCCGCGTTCGACGGCCCGGCGGCGCAGGGCGCGCCAGCGCTCGGGGGCGAGGACGAGCTGGTGGCGGTCGAACCGGGCCGGGCCGCCCCTGCGCCGTCCCTCGCGCAGGGGCAGCGGCGGGGCGGGGGGCAGATCGTCGATCCGGTCCAGCCAGTAGGCGCGGTCGCGTTCGCGGTGCGGGCCCTGGCGCAGGCGGCGTTCGGCGAGCAGGTAGTCCCGGAAGGTGACGGGCAGTTCGGGCAGGGAGGCGTCGGGGTCGGTGTAGAGGGTGCGCAGTTCGTCGAGGAGGAGGTGCAGGGAGATGTAGTCGGCGATGAGGAAGTCGATCGAGAGGTGCAGCAGGGCGTGGTCGGCGAGGAGGGTGATCCGCAGGTCGAACAGCGGCCAGGTGCCGGTGGGCAGGACCTGGTGCTCCATCTCCTCGCGCACCGCCGCCAGTGCCGCCGCCGTCTCGGTGCCGGTGGCCGAGCGCAGGTCGGTGACCGCGATGCGGTAGGGCGCAGTGGATTCCAGGACGCGCTGGGCGCCTTCGTCCTCGACGACGGCGCGCAGCATGTCGTGCCGGTCGATCAGGGTCTGCCAGGCGGCTTCCAGGCGGTCCGGGTCGAGGGTGGCGAAGCGCAGCTCACCGTAGGCGTGGCAGGCGACCGATCCGTAGTCGAAGACGTCGCGGCGGCCGAGGAGGTAGGCGGTCTGCACGTCGGTGAGCGGGAAGGGCGCGTGGCGTTCGGCGGGTCGCGGGGTCACCGTGACACGGTCGTGCCCTGCCCTGAGGAGGTCGAGCACGTCGTTCCTGTGGGCTTTCAGGAGGGCGCGCTGTTCCCCGGTCAGGGCGCCGTGGGGGGCCCGGAAGCGGAGCTTTCCCGATTCCTCCCACAACTCGACACCACTGGCCTCCAGTTCGGCCAAGAGCCCGGCCAGGTTCATAGCACTCCTTCTTCCATGGGGATCAGGGCGCTCTCGGCGCGTCGGTGCTCGATGAGACGGGCCAGCGCCTCGGCGGTCGGCGCGGAGAAGAAGCCGCGCAGGGTGAGGCGGACGCCGGTGGTGTGCCACAGCCGTTCGGTGGCCCGGGTGGCGGTCAGGCTGTCACCGCCGAGCGCGAAGAAGCTTTCGGTGCGGCCGACCCGTTCGACGCCCAGGAGGTCGGCGAAGAGGGCGGCGACGGCGGTCTCCAGCTCTCCCCTGGGTTCCTCGTCGGCCTGGGGCGGTTCCTCGTCGAGAAGGGCCGCCAGGGCGCCCCGGTCCACCTTGCCGTTGGCGGTCAGCGGCAACCGGTCGACGATCCGGATGCGCTCGGGGATCATGTAGCCCGGCAGCCGCTCGGTGAGGGCGGCGCGCAGCGCGACCGGTTCGGGTGGGTCACCGGCCGGCACCGCGAACGCGGCGATCCGGTGCCGGGGCCGCTCCCCCACGATGCGGGCGACGGCCCGGGCAACGCCGGGCAGGTCGTGCAACGCCGCCTCGATCTCGCCCAGTTCGATGCGGTGCCCGCGGATCTTCACCTGCTGGTCCGCCCGGCCGAGGAACTCCAGGATGCCGCCCGGCCGGTAGCGGCCGAGGTCGCCGGTGCGGTACCAGCGCAGGCCCTCGTGCTCGACGAACTGGTGTGCCGTGCGCTCGGGGTCGCCGCGGTAACCGCGAGCCACGCCGGTGCCCCCGATCCACAGCTCCCCCGGCACCCAGTCCGGGCGGTCGCGGCCCGCCGGGTCGGCCACCCGGAAGCGCTGGTTGCGCAGGGGGAATCCGTACGGGATGGAGGGCCAGTCGGGCGGCGGCTCGGTCACGGGATAGGCGTTGGACCAGATGGCGGCCTCGGTGGCGCCGCCGAGCGCCACCAGACGGCAGTCCGGGGCGCGGGCGGCGAGCCGCCCCGGCAGGTCGAGCCCCACCCAGTCGCCGGACACGAGCGCCAGGCGCAGCGGCTCCAACGGGGGCCCGTCCGCTCCCTCGGCCGCGGTCAGCAGCATGTCGAGGAGCGCCGGCACCGTGTTCCACACGGTGACCCGATGGGTGTGCAGCAGGTCCAGCCAGCGGTGCGGTTCGCGCCGGTCGCGTTCCTCGACGAGGACGAGGGCACCGCCCGCTCCCAGCAGGCCGAAGATGTCGTAGACGGACAGGTCGAAGTCGAGGGCGGACAGGGCGAGGACGCGGTCGTCCGGCCCCGCCGAGAAGCGCTCGTTGATGTCCTCGACGGTGTTCGCGGCCGCGCGGTGGGTGGTCTCCACGCCCTTGGGCTCACCGGTGGAGCCCGAGGTGAAGACGGTGTAGGCGAGCGCGGTGTCCGGCACGGTGACCGGCGCGTCCAGGGGGGCGCCGGTCGTGCGGGCGGCCTGCACGTCCAGCACCGCGACACCGTCCGGCCACGCGGCGTCCGCCGTCGGGCCGGCGTCGGTGAGGACGGCCACGGCACGGGCGCGCCGCAGGATGCGCGCCCGCCGGACGGGCGGCTGGTCGACGCCCACCGGCACGTAGCAGGCGCCGGCGGCGAGCGTGCCCAGGACGGCGGTGATCTGGTCGGGCCCCTTGGGCAGGACGATGGCGACGGTGTCACCGGGCCGGACACCCGCGGCCCGCAGCGCGCCGGCGACCCTCAGGGCCCGCTCGGCGAGTTCCCCGTGGTCCAGTCGCCCGTCGCGCCACAGCAGCGCGGGGCGGCCGGGCGCGGCGGCGGCCCCGGCGAAGAAGGGTTCGTGCAGCAGGCGTCCGCTCAGCGGAGCCTGGGTGGCGTTCACCTCGGCACGGACGCGGGCCTGCTCCGGGGGGAGTTCCACGGCGACGGGACGCCGCCAGTCCGCCCGGGCCAGGCCGGTGAGGTGCCGCTCGTAGGCGGTGATCATGGTGTCCAGCAGCCCGGCGGGGAACAGTTCCTCCACGGCGTCCCAGTTGACCGAGATGCCGCCGTCGCGCTCCACGACCTGGCAGTCCAGCCACACCTGCGGGGTCTGGGAGAGCCCGTACACCTGTTCCCCGAAGGGCATGGTCAGGTCGGCGAGCCGGTCGGAGACCCCGAGGGTGCTGGTGAAGACGACCGGCATGGCCGCCTCCGCCGTCCCGGTGCGCCGGGCCAGCTCGCGCAGGACCCACAGCGCCGACACCGAGCTGTGCTGCAACCCCTCCCAGATCTGCTGCTGGAAGCGGCGCGCCGCGTCGGCCCAGCCGTCGCCGTCCTGCGGCCGGTGGCCCACCAGCAGCAGGGAGGTGAAGTCACCGACGATGTTGTTGATGTCCGGGTGGACCTCCCGCCGGTCGAACAGGGTCAGGTTCACGGTGGCCTCGGGCTGTGCGCTCCAGGCGCAGAGGACGTCCGCGAAGGCCGCGGCCAGCACGGCCGACGGGGTCAGCCCGGTGCCGCGGGCGGTCCGGGTCAGCGCCTGCCAGGTGGCCGGCGGGAGGAAGAACTCGCGCCGGGTGAAGCGGGGCCGGGCGGTCTGCTCCGGGGCGATGGCCAGCGGTAGCGCCGGGGCGGGCGGCAGTTCGGGCAGTCGTCCGGTCCAGTACGCCCGGTCGGCGGCGACCTCCTCGGGGTCGGGTGCGGCCTGCAGCACGTAGTCGCGGAAGGAGATGTCGAGCGAGGGCAGCGCGCAGGCCGGGTCGTCGTACAGCCGGGACAGCTCCCAGAAGATCGTCATGATGCTCAGCGCGTCGAGGACGATGTAGTCGAAGCCGAACGAGATGCGGGTGCGGTCGCCGTCGTAGCGGGTGGCGGCGATGTGGAACAGCGGCCACTGCGTGACGTCGAACACGCGGTGGTCCAGCGCGGCACGCTGGGCCCGCAGCATCTCCTCGGCGCGCCCCGGTGGCGCGTCGGTGACCTCGAAGGCGATGGGCGGGACGTGTTCGAGGATGCGCTGGTTGCCGTCCTCGTCGAAGACCGCGCGCATCATCTCGTGGCGCTCGACTAGCCGGTTCCAGGCGTCCTCCAGGCGCTTGAGGTCCACGTCCGGGCCGTCGAACTCCCAGTACCAGTACGATCCGACGCCGCCGAGCGTGAAGTCCGTACCGCGCCCGAGCCAGTAGGCCCGCTGGATGTCGGTCGCGGGGAACGGTTCGTACCGGCGGCCGGGGTCGGGGGTGACCGGTGGCAGCCGGGTGGGCCGGCCGATGCGGAGTCCGGCGGCGAAGTCGCGCAGGACCGGTGCGGTGAACAGGCGTCCCAGATCGGCGCCGTGCAGCCCTGCCGCCCGCAGCCGGGTCAGCAGCCGTGTCGCGAGCAGGCTGTCACCGCCCAGCTCGAAGAAGCCGTCGTCGCGTCCGACCCGCTCCACCCCGAGCAACTCGCCCCACACTTCGGCGACCTGGCTCTCCACGACCCCCTGTGGCGGCTCGTGTCCGGCGGTGGTGCGCTCGTCGTGGGTGAGGAGGTCGCGCAGCGCAGCTCGGTCGACCTTGCCGTTCGTGTTGAGCGGCAGTGCGTCGAGCACCGCGAGGACGTCCGGGATCATGGCGGGCGGCAGCCGGTCGGCCAGATGCTCCCGCAGCAGCGCGGTGAGCGGCTCCGCCGGCTCGTCCCCTCGCGGGGACGCCTCGCGCGTGACGACCGCGGCGGCGAGCCGTGTCGCCGGGTCCCCGATGCCGACCACGGCGGCGGTGGTCACCGCGGGATGGTCCCGCAGCGCGGCCTCGATCTCGCCCGGTTCGATCCGGTGCCCGCGCACCTTGAGCTGGAAGTCGGCCCGGCCCAGGAACTCGAGTGTGCCGTCCGGCAGATAGCGGGCCAGGTCGCCGGTGCGGTACCAGCGCAGCCCCGCGTACTCCACGAACCGGTCAGCGGTGCGTTCGGGGTCACCCCGGTAACCGCGGGCCACCGAGGCGCCGCCGATCCACAGTTCGCCGGGCACCCGGTCCGGGCAGTCCCGGCCGCGTGGGTCGACGACCCGGCAGCGCTGGCCGGGCAGCGGGACTCCGTACGGCACGCAGGTCCAGTGCGCGGGCGCCTCCTCGACCTCCTGGACGGTGGAGTGGATGGCCGTCTCGGTGGTGCCGCCGAGGCCGGCGAACCGCACGGAGGGGAACACGCGGCGGGCGCGCGCGGCCAGGTCGGGGGCGACCCGGTCGCCGCCGAGCAGGGCCACGCGGATCCCCGCGGTGGCTCCGGCGCCCTCGGTCGCCTCCAGGAGCATCTCCAGCAGGGTGGGGACGCAGTTGACGACGGTGACGTCCCGGCCGCGGACCAGGTCCAGCCAGGCCCGCGCGTCACGCCGCTCCTCCTGCCGCACACAGACCACCGCGCCCCCCGCGCACAAGGGGCCGAAGATGTCGTACACCGACAGGTCGAAGTCGAGCGCGGAGACGGCGAGGGTGCGGTCGCCGGGGCCGAGGGCGAACCGTTCGTTGAGCGCCGTCACGGTGTTCACGGCGCTGCGGTGCGGTACCTCGACGCCCTTGGGTTCTCCGGTGGATCCGGAGGTGTACAGGATGTACGCGATCCGCTCGGGCGGTACGGGGACGGGTCCGGGCAGCGGCGCCGCGGTGCGTGCCTCGTCGAGGGTGTGCGTGGTCACGGTCAGGCGTGCGCCGCAGGAGTCCGCGATGCGCCGGCGGCGGTGTTCGGGCTGGTCGATGCCGGCGGGTACGTAGGTGCCGCCGGCCGCGAGGACGCCGAGGACGGCGACGATCTGCCGTGGGCCCTTGGGCAGGGAGATCATGACCGGGTCGCCGGGGACCACCCCCCGGGTGCGCAGCAGTCCGGCGAGCCGGAGGGCCTGGTCGGCGAGTTCCGCCCGGGTCAGTGAGCCGTCCGCCCACAGCAGCGCGGGCCGGTGCGGATCCCGGTGCGCGGTGGCGAAGAAGGGGTCGTGCAGGGTGTGGTCGGGGCAGGGCCGGTCGGTGGCGTTGACGGTGGCCCTGACCTCACGCTGTGCCGCCGGAAGCAGGTCGGGCACGGGGTCCGCCCAGTCGGCGTCCGGTGCGGTCAACCGGTCGAGCAGGCGGCGCAGGGCACCGGCCATGTCGTCCAGCAGGCCCGCGGGGAAGAGCTCTTCCACGGCCTCCCAGACGAGCCGGATCCCGCCGTCGTGCTCGACTGCCTGGAGGTCCATCCACACCTGCGGCGTCTGGGAGCTGAGCCACACCGGCTCTCCGAGCACCCGGCGCACCTCGGGCGCGAAGAGCTCGCCCATGTTCAGCGCCGAGGTGAACACCACCGGCGCGACCGTGCTCTGGGAGCGGCTGCGCGCCAGGTCGCGCAGGACGTCGGTGCCGGGGCAGGCGCTGTGTCCGGCGGCCTCACGGAAGTCGGCGTGCACCCGGCGGGCCCGCTCGGCGAAGGACTCCTCCCGGGTGGCGTCCACGGTGAGCAGCAGCAGGCTGGTGAAGTCGCCGACGAGGGCGGGGACGTCCGGGTGGACCGGGTCGCGGTCGAACAGCGGCAGGTTGAGCAGGAAGCGCTTCTCCGCGCTCCAGGTGGCCAGGACCTCGGCATAGCAGGTGGCCAGCACCATCGCCGGACTGAGACCGTGCTCCCGGGCGCGGGTGGCGAGCCGTTCACGCCGCTCCGGTGTCAGCCACAGGGTGCGGCGGCCGGTGCGTGGCCGGTGCAGCCGCTCCGGTGGTCCGGCCAGCGGGAGTTGGGGTCCGCCGGGGAGGGTGGGCAGCCGGCCGGCCCAGTAGGCACGGTCCCGTTCGAGGCGGGCGGGCGGCCGGGCGGCCCGGTCCGCCAGGTAGCGCGGATAGCTGTAGCCGAGAGGTTCGGGCTCCCACTCGGGGTGCTCGTAGTACCGCGCGAGGTCGGCGAGGGCGATGCGGAAGCTCATCGCGTCGCACACCAGCATGTCGACGTCGAGGTGCAGTCGGCTCGTGCCGTCCGGCAGGAGGGTGAGGCGTACGTCGAGCAGGGGACCGGCGGCGGCGTCCAGCCGCTGATGGGACAGGTGGGCGCGCAGCCGGTCCAGTTCCGGGCGGACCTGCTCGGCGTTCGCGTCCCGCAGGTCGTGGACCCCGGTCAGGCCGGTGGGCCGGTCGGTGATGCGCTGGGTGCCGTCGGGCAGGAAGCGGGCACGGAACATGGCGTGCCGAAGGGTGAGCGCACGCAGCGCAGCGTCCAGCCGGTCCGGGTCGAGGGCCGGTCCGTCGAACTCGAAGTAGAAGTGCCCGCCGACACCGCCCAGTACCTGGCCGTCGGCGCGGCCCACCCAGTAGGCGTGCTGCAGGGGCGCGAGGGGGAAGGGGGCGGACTCGTCGAGCCGGGCCGGGTGCGGGTCGCCGTCGGGAGCGGCGGGCCCCGCCTCCTCCTCCGCCGCCTCGTCGGCGGCCCGCTCGACCAGCGCCCACCACTCCGCCAGCCGCGGCCGCTCCACCAGGTCGCCGAAGCGGATGTCGGCGCCCGCCCGGCGCCAGAGCGCGGCGAGGTTCATGATGGCCATCGAGTCGAGACCCAGGGCGGTCAGGTCGTCCTGGTCGCCGATGGCACCGGGCGGCTCGTCGAGGATGTCGGCGACGGCCCTGCGCATCGTCTCGAGCGTTATTCGCATGAAGATCCCCTGGTTTCCCGCGGTACTCAGCAGACCCGTCCGAAGGACAGGTCGGTGTTCTGGGAGACACGTTCGGCCGCCGCGACATAACGCTCGGACAATTCCGTGACGAATTTCTCGTCGAGTCGTCCCTCGTTGTAGAAGAGCAGCACGTGGAATCCCGCATCGTGCGGCACCAGAACCAGTTCGAGTTCGAATCTGCTGCCCACTCCGTCGGGCACCAGCACTTCCAGGCGGAGATCGGCCGCGGTGGTGCTGTAGACCGGCTCGGCGAGCATCTGGAAGACGATGTCGTCGGCTCTCGAGCCCTGACCCTGTGCCTCACGCAACGGCAGCAACTGATAGGGGACGCCCTGGTTGAGGAAGGCGCCGGTGACGGTGGAATGAGTGGCGCGCAGGGCCTCGAGGACACCGGCGGCCGGGTCGAACCGGGTACGCAGCACGACCATGTTGGCCAGGAAGCCGACGGTCCTGCGCAGCTCGGGCCGGGTCCGGTTGGCGTACAGGGAGGCGACGGCGAGGTCGGTGTGGCCGGTGGCCCGGTACAGAACGGCGTAATAGAGGGTCAGCAGCAGTGAGAAGAGGGTGCTGCCGCCGGCCCGGGCGGCGTCGCGCAGGCCGGCCACCGTGGCTCGGTCCAGTTCCCGTCGTACCAGCGCGGTACGGCGCTCGCCCGGAACGTCGCGGGTGGGCAGGGCGGGCAGGGTGAGCCCGGCCAGGCGGTCGTGCCAGTACTCCTGCTGTCCGCGCAGTTCACCGCCGTCCAGGGCGGCGCGCTGCCACGCGGCGAACGCGCTGAACGGCAGGCCTGGCGGCAGGGGTTCGGCGCCTCCTCCGCGAGCCTGGTCCAGGAGGGCGCACAGGTCCTGGAAGACGACACCGCACGACCAGGAGTCGGTGACGAGGTGGTGCATGTTGAGGCACAGGACGTGGTCGCCGTCCGCGACCCGCCACAGCGTGACGCGGAACGCGGTCTGCGTCGGGTCGATGCGCGTGGCGAGCTCCTCGGCGACGGCCTCGCGCAGTGCCCGCTCGGGGTCGGGCTCCCGGTCGAGGTGACGCACCCGGAGGTCGACGGGCGCGGACGCCCGCACCCTCTGGCGCAGATTGCGTCCGCCACCCCGGAAAACCGACCGCAGGGATTCGTGACGGGACATCACCGCCTCCAGGCAGCGCCGGAGCACGTGCGTTTCCAGCGGGCCTCGAATACGGCACATCATCGGGCAGTTCAAGGCGCCGTCATGTCCCCGATAACGGTCCAGGAACCACAGCAGCCGCTGTCCCGCGGAAGGCTCGGCCTCTCGTTCTTCCGCTTCTCGCTCTTCCGCTTCTCGTTCTTCGGCTTCTCGTTCTTCGGCTTCTCGTTCTTCTGGCTCTCGCTCTTCTGGGCTGGCCACGCGGTCAAGCTACCCGCGGCCGGGAGACGGCCGGGCTTTCACTGAAAGATGTTTGGCGGCATTGAAAGATTTACCCCGGCACCCGGTGCGCGCGGTTAGCCTCGCCCGCATGCAGAGCCTCGACCTGGAGGCCCGGGTGCACACCCGCCTGTCCTGGGACTACACGGCGAGCACCCCCCGGCTCCAGACCCTCACCCGCCGCGCGCACGCCGGTCAGTGGGACGCGGACCGCGACATCGACTGGTCGGCACCCGTGCCCTTCGGCACCCCCCTGGGCGACGGATCCGACCTCGCGAGGGCGTCGTTCGAGGCGTCCCCGATGGCCGCGCGGGGACGCTCGATGTGGGACGACTTCCGCTGGGAGCTGCAGGCCTGGCTCGTCAGCCAGTTCCTGCACGGCGAGCAGGCCGCGCTCACGGTGGCGGCACGCCTGGTGGAGTCCCTGCCGACGGTCGAGGCGAAGCTGTGCGCCGCGACCCAGGTGACCGACGAGGCCCGGCACGTCGAGGTGTTCGCGCGCTATCTGCGCGAGCACGTCCCCGCCCCGTACCCGATCAACGCGGACCTGCGGGCCCTGCTGGAGGACGTGCTCGGCGACTCCCGGTGGGACGTGACGGCGCTCGGCATGCAGATCATGGTGGAGGCGCTGGCGATGGCGGCCTTCCGGCTGGCCGGCTCCACGTTCCACGACCCGCTGATCCGCCGGATCACCACCTTGGTGGCGCGCGACGAGGCCCGGCACGTCTCGCTCGGCGTGGTGTCGCTGGAGGAGGTGTACCGGGAGCTGTGCAGCCGGGAACTGGCCGAGCGGGAGGAGCTGGTGCTGGAGGCCGCGGCGCTGATGCGGCGGCGTTTCCTGCTCGCCGACATCTGGGAGCGGCTGGACGTCGACCGGTCCGCTGGGCTGGCCTACGCCGCGACGGACCCGGCGATGGTGCTGTACCGGCAGACGGTGTTCGCGCGCGTGGTGTCATCACTGGTGCACATCGGGCTGATGTCGGAGCGGGTGCGTCAGGGACTCGCGGACCTGGATCTGCTCAGTTACGGGACGGTGCCCCGCCGGCTGTCCCGACGGCCGTCCGGCCGGCCCGTGTGAGGGATTCCCGGCGGTCGAGTCGGAGGGATGCGGGGCACATGACCATGGACGCGCAGGACACGGAGGGTTCGGCACGGGCGCTGTCGGTACGGCTGTTCATGGCCGGGCTGGGCGCGGCGGAGCTGATGACCGCCTACCTGGGCCTGCGGCTCGGTCTGTACGACGAACTCGCCAAGGCCCCGGCCACCGCCGGCGAACTGGCCCGGCGTGCCGGCGTCGATCCGCGGTACGCGCGCGAGTGGCTGGAGCAGCAGGCGGCGGCCGGGATCGTGACCACGGACGAGTCCGAGCCGGACGCCGCCCGGCGTGTGTTCACCCTGCCCGCCGGGCATGCGGAGGCGCTCACCGACCCCGACAGCCCGTACTCGATCGCACCGCTGGTGGTGCTGCCGATCGGCGGGCTGTCCGCCGTCCTGCCGAGGCTGGCCGACGCCTTCCGCTCCGGACACGGGGTTCCGTACGCCGCGTACGGTGCGGAACTTCGGGGCGGTCAGGAGGGGCTGAACAAGTCGGTGTTCCGGCACCAGCTCGCGGGCTGGATCGCGGCGACCCTCCCGGAGGTGCACGCGGTGCTGTCCGGCGAGGGCGGCCGGATCGCCGATGTGGCCTGCGGCACCGGCTGGTCGTCGATCGCTCTGGCGCAGGCCTACCCGCGCGCGCGGGTGCACGGCCTGGACCTGGACGACGCATCGGTGGCGGACGCCGTTCGCAACGCGCGGGAGGCCGGGGTCGCCGAGCGGGTCGGCTTCGAGGTCCGGGACGCGGCCGACCCCGCGCTGGCCGGCCGGTTCGACCTGGTGTGCGTCTTCGACGCGTTGCACGACATGGCTCGCCCGGTCGACGTGCTCGGCGCGTGCCGCGCGCTGCTGGCGGACGGTGGCAGCGTGCTGCTGATGGAGCCCAACGTCGGTGAACGCTTCCGGGCGCCGGCGCCGGAGACCGAGCGGTACCAGTACGCCGTCAGCGTGCTGCACTGCCTGCCGGTCGGCAGAGCGGAAGAAGGTTCGGCCGCTACCGGGACGGTGATGCGGCCCGGCACGGTCCGGGCGTACGCGACGGCCGCGGGCTTCCGGCAGGTACGGATCCTGCCGGTCCGGCACACCTTCCACCGCCTGTACCACCTGCGATGACAACGGCCGGCGGCCGGCCCGCGGTCTGATCGGCGCGGGCCGGCCGCCGGTGTTCAGCTCCGCGGTGCCGTCGGTCCGCCGGCGCCGAGGTACTCGTCCAGCAGCCGGTTCACCTCGGTCGGCTTCTCCAGCAGGGCGGCGTGGCCGCTGTTCTTGATCTCCCGGTACTCGGAACCCGGGATGAGCCGCGCCAGTTCGCGGGCCATCGGGTAGGGGGCCATGATGTCGTGCTCCATGCCGACGATCAGGCAGGGCACGGTGATCCCGGCGATCCGCTGCGGATCGGGGGCGTAGGCCGCCGAGGCCTCCGCGTGTCCGAGGGCTCCGTGCCCGCCGGAGGCGGCGAGTCCGCGCAGACCTTCGAGGTAGGGCCCGATGAAGGCGTCCCGGTTCAGCGCCCGCGGGCCGAAGAGGTACATCGCCCGGTAGATGCCCTCCGTCACCGGCGGCATCACCGCGCCCGACCGGAGCCGCTCCAGGGCGTCCTCGCGGATCGCCCGGTGCAGCGCGCTCGGCTTCCACGGCACGCCCACCAGGGCGGCGCGGGTGAGCAGATCGGGCCGTTCGGCGGCGAGTTCCAGGATGATCGTCGCGCCCAGCGAGTAGCCCACGATGGCGCACGGCCCGATGCCGAGCTGCTCGATGAGGGCAGCGGTGTCCTCGGCCAGGCCCTCCATCGTGTAGGGCGGCGGAGTCTCCTCGGACGGCGGCACTCCCCGGTGGTCGAAGGTGATGACGCGGTGACCGCGTTTGGTGAGGAAAGGGACCTGCGTCTGGTGGAACAGGTTGGCCTGGTGCTGTCCGGCGACCAGGAGCACCGGGGAGCCGTCCGGGTCCCCGAAGATGTCGTAGCTCAGTGTCACGCCGGTCTTCAGTGCGATGTCCACGCTGTCGTCCTTCGTCAGGTACGGGCCCGTGTGCCGGGCCCCTTGGCCGGGATACCGGCGGATGGCAGAACCGAGGGGGTGGAGGCGCCCGTGACCAGGGCCTCGAAGGCGGCACGGTCCGGGCCCTCGGCAGGGCTCTCGGGTGTCGGGTGCTCGCGCAGGAAGGCGAGGATGCGCCGGGACACGGTCCGGTCGCTCATCAGTTCCTGTGGCGTCATCAGCATGTGGTACAGCCGCAACGATGCGCTGCGGATGCGCTCGTCGTCGCGCAGCACGGCCATCGCCCGGACGAACCGGTTGGGCAGGTCGTCGGCGGGCGGCGCGTGCTCACCGCGGAGTCCGGCCCGCAGCTGCGCGAGCCGGGCGCGGTCGGTGGCCCGCTGGATCTCGAACCACACACCGAGGTTGTCGTCGGTCCAGCGCTCGAACCGCTCGGTGTAGGCCGCCGGTTCGGCCGCCGCCCGCTCGGCGGTGCGCGCGAGCTGCCGGGCGTGGACGAAGGCCAGGGAGACACCGCGGCCGAACGTGGGGTTGGTCTGTAGCGCGGCGTCACCGACCAGGGCCAGTCCCGCGGCCACGGGCCTGCCGTCCGTGCCGAGCAGGGTCCGGCGGCGGTTCTCCAGCCGGCCCATGGGCGCGGGGTCGTCCAGCGGCAGACCGCGCTCGCACCACTCGGCCGTGCTCGGCACGGCCTGCAGGAAGCGGGTGAAGATCTCCGGCTCGCGCAAGCGGTGCTTGTACGGGTCGTCGACCGCCACCGTGGTGGAGAGCTGGAAGGTGTCGTTGTCGCCGGGGAAGACCAGGGCGGTGCCGTAGTCCAGCTCGGTGACGATGGGGACGGTGGTGGACGGGAAGGCGCAGCCCGGGCGCAGCCGGTAGTGCCGGGTGAGGTAGAAGAAGCCGCAGGGCTGTGCCGTCTCCCGGGGCGCCGCCAGGCCCGCCGCGGTCAGCCATCGCGCGAGCTGCGAGCGGCGGCCGCCCGCGTCCACCACGAGATGGGCGGTGTGCTGCGTGCCGTCCTCGGTGCGCACGCCGGTCACCCGGGGGAGGCCGTCGGTGTCGCCTCCGGTCAGCAGGCCGGTCACGCGTGCCCCGGTGACCAGGGTGACTCCCGGCTCGGCCGCGGCGGTCCGGCGGACCACTCCCTCGTAGACCAGGCGTCGGCTGAGGACGGTGGCGTCCTCGGAGCCGGCCTCCAGGGGTGTGACGCGGGCTCCGCGGGCGGCGAGGGCGGCCGGCAGGTCCGGGCACTCCTCGCGCAGGACCCGGGTGGACAGGGCGAGGAAGGCGTGCCCCTGGCGCGCGTGCGGCACCTCTCTGCGTTCCCAGTCGTGCCAGTCGTCGTCCGCGCCGGCTCCGGGCGGTGGCGGGCCGCCGCCCTCCAGGACCGTGACCCGGTGGCCGCGCCGGGCGCAGAACAGCGCGGTGGCCGATCCGGCGAGTCCGGCACCGATGACCAGGATGTGGGCCACGGCCGGTCACCGGTCCGCTGCGGTGACCGGGGTGGACCAGTCGACGCGGTAGCCGTAGACCGACTCGGCGTTCCGCAGGCCGAGCTTGAGGAAGACCGGCAGCATCAGATCGCGGACGGCGCGCCCCACTGGCCCGGCGGGGGTCATCTGCCCGCCGGTGCGGCGCGCCTGCCGGATCAGGTCCTCAACCCGCGGGCGGCGCAGCCCTTCGAACGCGGCGAAGGCGGCGCGGGCGTCGGGCAGGTCGCGCAGGCACTTGGCGAGGACGACGGCGTCCTCCATGCCGAGCGCGGCTCCCTGGCCCAGGTGCGGTGAGATGGCGTGCGCGGCGTCGCCGATCAGGGAGACGTCACCCCGGTGCCAGGCGGGCAGGGACGGCAGGTCGTACAGCGGCCACCGGCCGATCGGCCCGTCGGTGGCGCTCAGGATCTCGCCGACCAGGGGATGGTCGCCGGCGTGCCGGCGCAGCAGCTGCTCGCGCCACTGCTCGTCGGTGATCGACCCGGCCCAGCCGCGGACGGGTTCACGGGTCTGGGTGTGGTTCTCGAACCAGTAGACCTCGCCGCCCGGCAGCACCTGGTAACCGAAGAAGCCGCGCAGCCCGAACATCATGCGGAAGGTGCCGTCCGGGTCCCCCGGGGCGCTGGTGCGGGCGAATCCGCCGGAACCGATGCCCTGGGTGAAGCTCGGTGGAGGGGCCTCGGGGAACACGGCGGTGCGCGTGGCCGAGTTGATGCCGTCGGCGCCGATGAGGATGTCCCCGTCGGCGGAGGTGCCGTCGGCGAAGACCGCCGTGACCTCGCCCGGCCGTCCGCCCTTCACGTCGACCAGGCGCTTGCCGAACTCGACGCGCGCTCCGGCCCGCTCGGCACACTCCCGCAGTGCCTTGTTGAGCAGACCGCGCTTGACACACGTGGTGTGCTCGGGGTTGCTGCCGATGACGCGGCCCTTGTGGTTGGTGAAGACGAGCCGGGTGGTCGGGGCGCCGTGCCGCAGCACGGTGTCGGCGATGCCGAGGGTCTGCAGGACGCCGCGTCCGTTGGGGCCGAGGTTGAGGAAGGAGCCCGCGTGATCGTCCGGTTCGGGGCGGGCCTCGTACAGCACGGGGCTGTAGCCGCAGCGGATCAGGAACAGGGCGAGGACCGGGCCCGTGATACCGCATCCGGCGATGAGGGCGCGTCGCTCACCGGGCACGGGGGACACGGGTGTTTCAGGCATGACGGACTCCTCATTCTCCGCGGACCGCGCCACGGGTGACGGAACTCCTGGGCATCGGCGGGGCGTTGGCCTCAGCCGGCGACGAAACCGCGGAACTTGCGCACTGTCACGAACGCGCACAGCACGCTCACGCCCACCGTCCAGGCGAGGGTGGCGAGCACGGGCACCAGCAGGGGCCCGCCCTGCGACAGCCCGACCAGCGCCTCGACGGCGGTCGAGACGGGGTTGGCCGCGACCACGGGGCGGATCGCGGAAGGGAAGGCGTCGGACGGCATGTAGCCGGAGGACAGCATGGTCAGGGCGAGCGTGGGCATCTGCACCCAGCGCATGATGACGGGCGGATACGGCGCGGACAGTGCCGCGACCACCGCGATGGAGGTGCACATCAGCCCGAACAGGGCGACGAGCAGGAAGAAGCCCAGCACGGCGGCCACACCCTGCCGGAAGCGGAACCCGGGCAGCTGTGCGATCAGCGCGACCAGGACGGCGATGCCCAGGCTGCGGACCAGGTCGCCGAGCATGCGGCCGAGCAGGACGGACAGGGCGTTGATCGGCATGGCCCGCAGCCGGTTGAAGACGCCGCTGCGGATGTCCACCCAGAAGGCGATGGCGCTGGAGCCGATCGCGGAGAAGGCGGTGACGAGGATGATCAGCGGGGCCAGGCGGACGACGTAGCTCTCCCCCAGGGTGTCCCGCACGATGATTTTGAAAGCGGCCAGCAGCATGAACAGTTGCAGCAGCGGAAACCCGAAGGTGGACAGCAGCATCATGGGGCTGCGGACGAAGTGCTTGAGCACCCGGCCACCGATGAGCGTGGACTGCGCCCACAGTCCCGTCGTCGACATCTGGACGGGGGTCGGGCTGGTCGCGGTCACTGGGTCACCTTCCGGAACGCGCGTGCGGTGGTCCATCCGAAGAACAGGGTTAGTCCCGCGCACCAGAGCACGGCCGGCACGATCCGTCCGGACGTGGGGTCGCCGGTGGACAGCGCGCGCAGCGCCTCGATCACGGCGGACACCGGCGAGTTGCGCACCACGGGCTGGAGCCAGCCCGGGAAGAGCGATGCGGGTACGAACCCGGTGGAGACCACCAGCAGGGGCAGATACGGCAGGAAGAGCGCGGCGGCCAGCGCCTCCTGGTTGCGCAGGCTCAGCCCGAGGGTGGCGGTGACGGCGGCCAGCGCGACCGTGAAGGCGATCGCCACCAGGAGGAAGCCGATCGCGGCGGCCGCCCCGGCGTGGAACCGGAATCCCGCGAGGTGCGCGACGAGGCAGATCACCACGGTGGAGGTCAGTGCCTCGGCGGCGACGACCAGCAGCCGGGCGGCGCCCAGGGCCGAACTTGCGATCGGCATGGTGCGCAGCCGGCTGAACAGCCCGCTGCCGCGGTCGGTGGCCAGTGACATCGCGGAGGCGATGGCCACGAACATCAGGGCCTGCACGATGATGGTCGGGGTGACGAAGCGGCCGTAGTCGATGCCTTTGGCGTCCAGCATCCGGCTGAAGGTGGCGTAGAAGATGCCGAAGAACATCAGCGGCTCCACCACGGTGCCGACGAGCGCGCCCCGGCTGAAAGAGCGCCGGAAGTCCCGCTCGGCGAGGACCCGTACGTCGTGGACGAGTCCGGGTGAGGAGACCGGGGCGGGCGCGAGGGCGGTCATGCGCGGGCCTCCGGGACGGGGCGGTCGGCCGTGGGACCGGTGGTGCCCTGGCGGTCGGCGGTGAGGGCGAAGAAGACGTCGTTGAGCGTGGGCGCGTGCACCGCGACGTCATCGGCGCGGATCCCGCCGGCGTTCAGGGCGTCGATGATCCCGCCGAGGTCCTCCATACCACCCACGGGTATGACGAGGCAGTCGTCGCGGACATGGACCGCGGTGGAGGCGCCCAGGAGTTCGGCCGCGCGGGCACGGGCGGAGTCGTCGGCGACGATCACCTCGCAGACCGACCCGCCCGTCTGCTGTTTCAGCTCCCGGGGGGAGCCTTGGGCGATGACCCTGCCGTGGTCGATGACGACGATCCGGTCGGCGAGGGCGTCGGCCTCGTCCAGGTACTGGGTGGTGAGCAGGATCGCCATCCCGTCGGCGGCGAGGGCCCGCACGGCGTCCCACAGGGTTTCGCGGCTTCGGGGATCGAGCCCCGTCGTGGGTTCGTCGAGGATCAGGACGGGGCGCGGGACCACCAGCCCGACGGCCAGGTCGAGTTTGCGTCGCATGCCGCCCGAGTACTGCCCCACGGGCCGGCCGGCGCTCTCCGCCAGCCCGAACCGGTCGAGGAGTTCCTCGGCCCGGGCCGCGGCGCGCGGCTTGGACAGGCCGAGCAGCCGGGCGAAGAAGACCAGGTTCTCGCGGCCGGTGAGGCTCTCGTCGACGGCCGCGAACTGCCCCGTGACCGCGAGGCACGCACGCACCCCGTGCGGGTCGGAGAGCAGGTCGTGACCGGCCACGCTGGCGGTGCCGCCGTCGGGAGTGAGCAGGGTGGTGAGGCAGTTGATGAGCGTGGTCTTGCCGGCTCCGTTGGGCCCCAGCAGTCCCACCACGGAACCGGCGGAGACGGAGAACGAGACGTCGTCGACGGCTGTGGTCGGTCCGAAGCGTTTGCGCAGCCGTTCGATGGAGATCACGGCGTCGGACACGTGAAAGCCCCTCTCTTCACGCCGGAAGTGCGCCGGTCTCGGGCGAGCGCACAGAGCCTTCCGAACCTAACGATGTGTGCATGTCCACTCCGGTCTCCTGTCAGAGTTCTTTCGGTGGCCGGCGTTCCGCGGGTCAGCCCGCCACCAGCTCGTTCTGCTCGCGCAACTGCCCTACCACGTAGGCGATCACGTCCTCGGAGGTGGCGATCTTGCGGCCGGTCTCCTCGTCGATGGGCGGCAGGTCGAAGTCGTCCTCGATCGCGAAGGCGAGCTCCAGCAGGGCGAGGGAGTGGTAGCCGAGATCGTTGACCAGATGGGCGGGGCCCTGTTCGGGGAATCCCTCGGCGTCCGGGGCGAGTTGGCGGATGATACTCAGGATGGTCTCGCGGACCGCGCTTTCGGTGTGGGCCATGTCTCTCCTAGGGCTGAGGGTGGTCTGCCGCGTTCTCGACGAGGGTGTGCCAGATCGTGCGGCGCCGCGGCTTGCCGCTCGGGGTGCGTGGGAGAGCACCACGCGCCACCCTGAGCAGCAGGGTGTCGGCTCCTGGGACCGTGTGGCGCAGCAGCCGGCGTACGGCGTCGTCCGCGGCCGGGTCCGGTGTGCCGGTGCCGTCCTCGACGACCAGGGCGGCGACCGGGCCGGTCGCGTCCTCGCCGAGCACCACGACGGCTCGCGCCGGCAGCAGACCGGCGCGGCCGAGGGCCTGTTCCACGTCCTCCGCGAACACCCACTGGCCGCGCAGTTTCAGGCCGTCTCCGATCCGGCCGTGCACGAAGAGCTGCCCGTCGGCGAGGAAACCCGCGTCGCCGGTGCGCAGTTCGCCGTCGGTGATGCGGGTGTCGCGGACGTCGTCGCCGAGGTGGCCGAGGGCGAGCTGCGGTCCGCGTACGGCGATCTCGCCCACCGTGCGGTCCGGCAGGTCCCGGCCGTCGTCGTCGACGATGCGCACGGTGGTGCCGGGCAGCGGGCTGCCGCAGCCGACGACCGACTTCTCCTCGGTCCACTGCTGCCCGTGCCGCAGACCGGTGACGGCGAGCGAGGCCTCGGCCAGCCCGTAGGCGGGCAGCAGCGCCCCGCGGCGCAGACCGTGCAGGCCGAGCAGCGCGTGGAAGTCGCGCAGGGTGGCCGGCGGGATGCGTTCGGCGCCGACCACCAGGGAGCGCCAGCCGGCGAAGTCCAGGCCGGTCAGGTGCTCGGGACGGACCTTGCGCAGGATGTGGTCGAGACCGAAGGCGGGGGTGGCGCTGATGGAGGCGCCGCGCAGGCCGAAGCAGCGCAGGTATTCCAGCGGCCGCCGCACGAAGGCCTCCGGCCGCATCAGCCACAGCTCGTCCTGGGCGAGGACGGCACCGAGCAGGCAGCCGACGAGTCCCATGTCGTGGTGGACGGGCAGCCAGCTGGCCCACACGGCGCCCGGTGCGGCCTCCAGCCAGTCACGGATGGCGGCGACGTGACCGGCCAGGGCGGTGGCGTCGAGGGCGACGCCTCGGGCGCGGCCGCCGGAGCCGGAGGTGAACTGCACCAGTCCGCGCGCGGCCGGAATCCGGCCGGGACCGGTGTCCCGCTCGTGCGCCGGGTCGAGCAGGCCGGCGCTGTCCAGCAGGTGTATATCCGCCGGGAGGTGATGTCCGGGGGTACGGTCGGCGATCACGGCTCGTGGCCGGGCGGCCGTCAGGAGTGCGGACATCCGGTC
The DNA here is from genome assembly GCF_040613075.1 of Streptomyces sp. NPDC006314. Taxonomy (NCBI): domain Bacteria; kingdom Bacillati; phylum Actinomycetota; class Actinomycetes; order Kitasatosporales; family Streptomycetaceae; genus Streptomyces; species Streptomyces sp. NPDC006314. The sequence goes on from NZ_JBEXRL010000007.1 coordinate 285,141, forward strand.
GTCGTAGCCCATCGCCGCGGGCGCTCCGTCGACCGGGGGTGCCAGCGGTGCGGGAGTGGCGCCGGCCAGCAGGGCGCCGAAGAACGCGGCGAGGAAGGCGGGCGACGAGGGCAGCACGAGGGCGACGATGTCGTCGCGGCCCACTCCGGCGGCGGTGAGCGCGTGGGCCGCCCGACGGCTGAGCCGGGCCAACTCGTCATAGCTGTACCGGTGCCAGCTTCCGTCCGGGGTGCCGAAGTTCACGCCGGTGCGGGTGCTGGGTGCTTCGAGCCAGGTGAGCAACGTGGGAGCGGACACGGCCGGTTCACCTCCGATCCGCCGTGGACATCGGCGAGCGTAGAGGCCGTCCGGACAGGGCCGGCCGATGCTGTTGGGTGTCTTTCACCCGGCTGCGCCACGCGCGCGCCGCGATGGATGCTGGTCTTCCCGCCGTGCGGGCTCTCGTACCGTGCCCGCCCGGGGCCGCATCCCGGTCCGGCCGGACGGGTCGCCTCATCGGCTCCCCGCCCGTGGCCCGCGACGCGCGCCGGCCGCGCCGGACCGGGCAGCCCCGCACGGCTCAGCACGTCCAGAGGGAGGCGTTCCATGCTGGAAGGCTTTGCACCGTGGCCCGCCGAGTTCGCCGAGCGCTACCGCAAGGAGGGTTACTGGCAGGGGCGTACTCTGTACGACCTGCTGCGGTCCGCGGAGCGCGGAGGCCGGGAGCGGACCGCCGTGGTCGCGGGCGACCTGCGGCTCACGTTCGGGCAACTGGTCCGCCAGGTAGACGAGTTGGCCGCGGGCCTGTACCGGCTCGGGGTGCGGGCCCGGGACCGGGTGGTCGTCCAGCTGCCCAACCAGGCGTCCTTCGTCGGCCTGAGTTTCGCGCTGTTCCGGCTGGGCGCCGTGCCGGTGATGGCGCTGCCCGGGCACCGCCGCAACGAGATCGTCCACCTGTGCCGGCACGCGGAGGCCGTCGCCTACGTGGTGCCGGACCGCTTCCAGGGCTTCGACTACCGGGTTCTGGCCCGGCAGGTGCGCGCGGCGGTGCCGGGGCTGCGCCACGTCCTGGTGGCGGGCGACGCCGAGGAGTTCACGCCGCTCGACGAGGTGCGTGGCGCCCCGGTGGACCTGCCGCCGGTCGACTCCTCCGAGGTGGCGCTGCTGCTGCTGTCCGGCGGTACGACCGGGCTGCCCAAGCTGATCCCGCGCACCCATGACGACTACGCCTACAACGCGCTGGCGTGTGCCAGGGCCCTCGAAATGGACGAGCGCGGGGCGTACCTCGCGGCCACCCCGGTGGCACACAACGCCGCGCTCGGCTGTCCCGGGGTGCTGGGCACCCTCCTCGTCGGCGGCAAGGCCGTACTCGCCCCGAACCCGAGCCCGGAGGAGGCGCTGCCGCTCGTGCTGCGGGAGGGCGTCACCCTGACCACACTGGTCCCGCCGCTGGTGATGATGTGGCTGGCGGATCCCGAGGTGGCCAAGGCGGACCTGTCGGGGCTGCTGCTTCAGGTGGGCAGCTCCAAGTTCCAGCCCGAGGTGGCCCGCCGGGTGACGGCCACCCTGGGGTGCCGGCTCACGCAGTGGTACGGCATCGGGGAGGGTCTGCTCACCCATACCCGGCTGGACGATCCCGAGGAGGTGGTCCTCACGACGGAGGGGCGCCCGCTCTGCCCGGCGGACGAGATCCGGGTGGTGGACGACGCGGGACGGGACGTACCGCGGGGCGAGGTCGGCGAGTTGCTGGCGCGCGGCCCGTACACGATCCGCGGGTACTACCGGGCTCCCGAGCAGAACGCCCGGGCGTTCACGCCCGACGGGTTCTTCCGCACCGGTGACCTGGTCCGGCTGACTCCCGAGGGGAACCTGGTGGTGTCGGGGCGGGTGAAGGACATCATCCACCGGGGCGGCGACAAGGTGTCCGCGGAGGAGGTGGAGAGGCATCTGCTGACGCATCCGGCCGTGCGGGACGTGGCGGTGGTCGGGCTCCCGGACGAGCGGCTCGGTGAGCAGGTGTGCGCCTTCGTGGTGCCGTCGTCCCCACCCCTGGACGGGCAGCCCCTGCGGCTGGGGCGCCTCAAGGCGTACCTCACCGAACGCGGGCTCGCCGCCTACAAGCTCCCGGACCGGCTGGAGCTCGTGGACGGCTTCCCGAAGACACCCGTGGGGAAGGTCGACAAGAAGGCGCTGCGGGCCCGTGGCGAGGGCTGAGGGACCGCTGCTGCGTGCCGTGCTGCCGCCCTGGGCGTGCGGTGCGGCCCGCGTCGGCGATGTGGCGCCCGGTGAGCTGTTCGAGCAGGAGGCGCTCGTCTGCGCGGACGCCGGACCGCGCCGCCGGGCCGAGTTCACCGCGGGGCGCTGGTGCGCGCACCGGGCGCTGGCCGCGCTGGGCGGGGCGCCTGCGGCGGTGCCGCGCGGTCCGCGTGGCGCGCCCGTCTGGCCCGCGGGTGTGGTGGGCAGCATCACGCACTGCGCCGGCTACCGGGCGGCCGCGGTCTGCCGCGACACGCGGGGGCTGGGGCTGGGGCTGGACGCCGAGCCGGCGGAACCGCTGCCCGCTCGCGTGCGTGCCCGGCTGCTGACGGCGCGGGAGAACGCACTGGCCGGTGAGATGGAACGGCGGCTGCCCTGGCTGCCCGTGGACCGCCTGCTGTTCAGCGCGCGGGAGGCGGCCTACAAGGCATGGCCCTCCCCTCGGGAAGGACCGCCGCCGTTGCGCGCCCTGAGTGTCGAATCGGTCACCGGGCCCGGACCCGGTCCGGCGTCGGGCGGCTTCGTGGTGCGGCTTCCGGACGGGTACGCGCTGCCGGGCGACCCGTGCTTCCACGGCAGGTGGCACGCCGCAGCGGGCCTGCTCGTGACCTGCGTGGTGATTGCACGGCGGTCGCCCGAGTGGTGAGTGTCGCGCGGGATCCCGGCCCGCGCGGGCCGGTCGGTCACGACAGGTCGGGTTGTGCCTCCAGCACATAGCCACGGCCCCACACGGTACGGATGGAGAGTCCGAGCGGCTGGATCCGGTCCCTGATCCGCATCATGTGCAGATCCAGGGCGTTGCGCGTCCGGGATCCGCTGACCTGACCCAGCCGGAACCGCAGGGCCTCGCGGGGCACCACCTCGCGGTAGCGTGCCACGAGCAGTTCCAGCAGCTCCGCCTGCGTGGGCGAGAGGGTGACGGAGCGGGAGCAGAAGTGGAGGACACCACTCTCGTCCAGGTAAGGCAACCGGTTCAACTGGTATCTGCGGCTCAGGGCGTCCACCCGGGCCTGCAGATCATGGGCCGGGATCGGCGCCCGCACCCAGTCCTCGCACACGTCCTCGCATATGGGGGCCGCCGCGCCCGCTTCGACGACCAGTATCCTGGGCAAGCCCTTGGACCTACATCGGTCACGCAATTCACGCTGTGCCGGCCATCGCAGGAGCCGGACTTCTTCACGTGCCAACTACGCGCTCCCTCCACGCGCTTGCTGATGCACCACACACCGGCCCCCGTGGCTCTTGCCGCCGGACATCTGGGCAGCGTTCAACGGGCACCCGCGGCACGTCAGGTGGGCATGCACAACCGTACTGCCGAATCCGGCGGATGAAACGATTCCGTCCCGTGCTCATCCCGACTGGATCGGGTAGGCACCTACGTCGGCACGCTCGTGCACCACCCGAGAGGTGGTTTAGTTTCGAATGAAATTGCCCGGCCTCGTGACGCGCAGGCGCGGGGGCGACAACGCACCGGCCAGGACTCCGCCCAATCCATGGCATGACCACACGTACACGGCCATCACTCCCCCGTGGACAACCGAATGATGATCAAGTCCCGCCGGGAATTCGGGACGGGGGCGCACGACGGCTGGTTCAGCCCGTCCGGCCTCCCTGGAATTCCCACAGCCAATGTACGGTCCGGGACCATTGCGGACGGTCAAATCTGTCAGTTGTGTTTCGGCCAGGTTCAGCGCAGCGCGACCGGCACGCTGCGATAGGAGCGGAAGGTGACGCTCGGCCTGCGGACGATGTCTCCCGCCGCTTTCAGCGCGGGCGCGTGCCGCAGCAGCCAGCCGATCGCCGCCTGCCCCTCGACCCTGGCCAGGTTGGCGCCGAGACAGTGGTGGGCGCCGCCGCCGAAGCTGAGGTGGGGATTGGGCGCACGCCCGACGTCGAGCCGGCCGGGGTCGGCGAACCGGCGCTCGTCGTGGTTGGCGGACCCCAGCAGCAGCACCAGAACCCGCCCGGGTCGCACGGTTCGCCCGCCCACCTCCACCGGCTCGCGCACGAGACGCGCGGTGGCCTGGATCGGCGCGTCGTAGCGAAGGAACTCCTCCACCGCGCTCGGCAACAGGCCCGGGTCCTGGCGCAGCCGGGCGGTCTGCCCGGGATGGTCGAGCAGCGCCGCGACGCTGGTGGCGATGAGATTGGTGGTGGTCTCGAACCCGGCGAAGAACAGGAAGACCGTGTTGTCGACGATCTCCTCGGCGGTCAGCCGGGCACCCGGCTCCTCGGCGTCCTCGGCGACGATCATCCGGGAGAGCAGATCCTCCCCCAGCGACGCACGCCGTTCGCGCAGCAGTTCGCCGATGTACTCCCGCAACCAGGCCACCGCCCCGTGGGCCGCGGCCCGGTCCTCTTCCGCGACGTACAGGGCGAAGGCCTTGGCGAGGTCGATGGCATGCGGTCGCACCAGGTCCCGGTCGACGGCCGGGATGCCGACCAGCTCGCACACGACGGTGACGGGCAGCGGGAAAGCCAGCTCCGTGACCGCGTCGAAACTGCCGCGGTCCAGAGCGGGGCGGAGCAGCAGGTCGACCTGCCGCTCGATGTAGTCGTGCATCCGCTGCAGCAGACGCGGGCTGAAGGCCTGCGCCATCAGCCGGCGCAGCCGGGTGTGGTCCGGTGCGTCCCGATCGAGGAGGATCCGCTGGAAGAACGTCTGGGCGGGCCCCTCACCCGTACTGAATTCGTGGTACTCGGGGGGGTATTCGTGACTGAGACGGCGGTCCCGCAGGAGCGGCGCGACATCGTCGTACCGGCTCACCACCCACTGGCCGGGGCCGCCCCTGCTCAAACCTCCGGAGGCGCGCAGCTCCGCGTAGATCGGATAGGGGTCCTTGAGTACCGCGGGGTCCCTGGAATCGAATTTCAAGGGCAGATCGGAAGACATTCCACTCCCCCAGGTCGAGAAATTCCTCCGGCTGGCGCAGCCTACCATCGGGAAGACGAGGTCACGACGTTCGGAACTGAACTTCAGCAGTGCGCGCAATTCCCTGTCCAACCCCTTTCAGAACGTGCCATGAATACTTCCGAATCAGGCATCCTCTGCCCTGTGACCGAGGCAATGGACACACAACTCCCCAGGTTCGTCCTGGGTGATCCCGAATTCCTGCGAGACCCTTACCCGGTTTACCGGGAACTGCGTGCGCGGGGGCCGCTGTGCCGGGGCGGCCCCGCCCAGTGGGTCGTCACCCGCCATGCGGAGGTCTCGGCCCTGCTGCGCGACCGCCGGCTCGGCAGAGAGTTTCCCGAGGAGTTCCAGAACCTGTCGGTGGGCCCGGGACCCGCGGTGGACTTCCTGCGGCGCATCGTCATCGACCGGGATCCCGAGGAACACACCCGGCTGCGCCGGCTGCTGACCCGGGCACTGAGCCCACCCGTGGTGCGCTCGCTGGCAGAGCCGATCGCGGCCATGACCGACGATCTGCTGGAGCGGGCCGTGGCGCACGGGACCTTCGACGCGGTCCGGGATCTCGCCCAGCCCCTGCCGGTGCAGGTGATGAGCACCCTCCTCGGCATCCCCCAGGAGGACCGCGACGCGGTGATGGAACGCTCGATCGATGTCTCGAAGGCCTTCGCCGTGTTCATCCCTGAGGCGGAGCGCGCCGCCGCGCACGCGGCGGTCGTGTGGCTTCGGGACTACTTCCGCGATCTGATGCGCCGGCGCCTGGCCGATCCGGGCGACGACCTGCTCACCGCCATCGCCACCGCACGGGAGGGCGACTGGCGGCTCACCGAGGAAGAGGCCGTCGACAACGCGCTGTTCCTCTACTACGCCGGCTTCGAGACGACGACGAACCTGATCGCGACCGGCTGCGCGGCCCTGGCCCGCCACCCGCGCGAGCAGAGCAGGCTGCGCGCCGACCGCTCGCTGCTGCCGACCGCGCTGGAGGAGTTCCTGCGCTGGGACGCACCCATCCACACCACGACCCGGCTCACCCTGGAACCGATCGAGGTGGGCGGACGCACACTGCGCCGGGGCCGGGTCGTGGTCCTGCTCCTGGCGTCGGCCAACCACGACGAGCGGCGGTTCACCGACCCCGGCCGGCTCGATGTGGGCCGGCACCCCAATCCCCACCTCAGCTTCGGCGGCGGGGCCCACCACTGCCTCGGGGCCATGCTGGCACGGGTGGAGGGCACGGCGGTTTTCGGACGGCTCCTCGACCGCTTCGCGGAACTCGAGCCCGCGGGGCCGGCGGACTGGCAGCCCAGCGGGGGCGGCTTCCGATTTCCCTATTGTGCCTATCGCAGCGTCCCGCTCCGGGTGCGCTGAAAACGCGGGACGGCCGGCGAGCCCCTTCGATACGGGTCTCGCCGGCCGTTTCACGCGGTGTGCGCCCCCGGTCCGTGGCGGGCGTCAGTCGGCCGGCACAATGTTGTGGTTCACCCGGAATACGTTCTCCGGGTCGTACTTCGCCTTGAGCGTCCGCAGGCGCGGATAGTTCACACCGTAGGCGTCGGCCACGCGCTGCGGACCGTCGTCGCCGAGGTGGTTCACGTACACCCCGCCGGTCGTGTACGGGAGGACGCGTTCGTACACGTTCTGCGTCCATGCGATGTTCTGCTCGTCCTCACTCTCGTCCTCCCACTGGCTGAGGACGCTGACGAGATATCCGTCGCGATGCGGGAAAGCCGTTGTCTCGGGTGGCAGTTGGGCCATGACGCCGCCCATGAGACCGCCACCGACCAGGGACAGGGGCGAGGGGTTGCTCGCGTAGCCGTCGCCGAGGATCTCCACGGCCTCGGGGTGCAGTTCGTCCATGTGGAAGGAGCGCGCGTAGAGCCTGCGGCCCGCCACCGTGTTGTCGTCCAGCATCCGCTGCACGGCGAGGTAGGGCATCCGGCCGACGTGGTTGAGAAGCGGCTTCTGGCCCAGCCCGGCCAGCGGCGCCACGGCCTCCTCCGCCCCGGCCGAGGTGTCGGCGTGGACGTATCCGAGACCGACCGCCGGTTCCCCGTCCACGGTGAGGAAGGCGAACGAGGTGGTCAGCGCGTCGGGCGCGGTCTGATTGAACTCCCCCAGCCTTCTGGCCACGGCGCCGGTCTCGGCGACGGGGAAGGCCAGCAGTCCGGCCAGGCAGTCGCCCTGCGGATGGAGCTTGTACTCGAAGGCGGTGGCCACGCCGAAGTTGCCGCCGCCCCCGCGGATCGCCCAGAAGAGATCGGCGTCGTCCTGCGGGCTGGCCCTGCGCACCTCGCCACTGGCCAGCACGATGTCGGCGGACAGCAGGTTGTCCACGAGCAGCCCCCGGTAACGGCCCAGCCAGCCCAGACCGCCACCGAGGGTCATCCCGCCGATGCCGATGTACGACTCCTGCGAGCCGGTCACCGCCAGCCCGAAGTGCATCGTCTCCGCGTCGAACTCGCCCTGCAGCAAGCCGGGTTGGGCCTGCACGGTGCGCCGCTCGGGGTCGACCCTGATCCCCTTGAGCGCGGAGGTGTCGATGACCAGTCCGCCCTCACAGCTGCCGGTGCCGGCGAAGCAGTGGCCGCCACCGGTCACCGCGAGCAGCACGTCGTGCTCCTTGGCGAACCGCACGGCGGTGATCACGTCGGCGGCGCCCCGGACCCGTACGATCGCACCCGGACGGCGTTCGAAGTAGGCGTTCCAGATGGCCTTGGCGGCCGGATACTCCCGGTCCTCCTCGGTGATGACGGAGCCGCGCAGCCGTTCGCGCAGCTCGATGACGGCGCGCTCCGGCACGCTTGCGCCCTGGGACGTGGTCAACCGCATCGCGTCTCCCGCACGGGTGGGTGTCTTGGCCTTGCCGGCCATTCAATTCCCGTCTGCGGTGTTCCGGCCGGGAGGGGACAGACCCCCGAAAGATGCGCCGGGCCGCTCGGTCCTCCGAGCGGCCCGGCGCCGCAACGACTAGGCTGGCCCGGTCCTCAGACGCGTCCGACCCGACCACCGGAGCCGCGAGATGCACGTCCGCCGAGTCGTCCCCAACGTCCAGTCAGAAGCCCTCGACGCGAGCTCGGAGTTCTACGGCGTCCTGGGCTTCGAGGAAGTCATGAACCACGGCTGGATCATGACCCTGGCGTCCACCGAGAACCCCGCCGTACAGATCAGCCTGATGACCGACGACAAGACGGCGCCGGTCGCACCGGACGTGAGCATCGAGGTCGAGGACGTGGACGCCGTGTACTCCGCCATGAAGGAGCGCGGCGCGGAGATCGTCCATCCGCTGACCGACGAGGAGTGGGGCGTGCGGCGGTTCTTCGTCCGGGACCCCAACGGCCGCGTCGTCAACGTCCTCAGCCACAGCTGACGCCGGGCGCCCGGCCGGCTCCGGCAGCCCCGAACGTCGCCGGAGCCGGTGGAACGCCTCCCCGCGCCTGCCGGCACGCCGAGCCCGAGAGGCCGCACGCAGCGCGAGGGCCGGACCGGCGGCCCGGTGACAGGGCGGCCTGACCGGCGAGGTCGTACCCGGGTACCCCACCGACCCGGGAAGAGCGCCGTGGTGGACGCCTGACCAGGCCTCTCGAACGCCTGCTCAGGATCGGCCGGTCGACAGTGGTTGTGCACGGGCGATGAGAAGGGCGACGTCGTCATGGCCGGCAGGGTGCCGCAGCTCCCGCAGGAGCAGGTCGCAGGTCGCCTCCGCGGACCGGTACGGCGGTGACAGCAGACGCAGGAGGTCTTCCAGGCGTTCGTCGATGGGGTCGTCGCGGGTTTCGACCAGCCCGTCGGTGTACAGGACGAGTTGGTCGCCGGGATTCAGGTCGAGGGTGGTGGCCTGGAAGGGTACGCCGCCGACTCCCAGGGGGATGCCGGTGGGCAGGTCGAGCAGTTCGGGTGGCCTGCCCGCCCGCACCAGTACCGGGGGCAGATGGCCGGCGGAGGCCACGTGCAACCGCGCGTGATGCGGGTCGTAGACCGCGTACACACAGGTGGCCAGATAGGGGTCCAGGCCCCGAGTGATCTTGTCGAGGTGGGTGAGGATCCGGGCGGGGTCGAGGTCGAGGTCGGCGAGGGTGGAGGTGGCGGTGCGCAGGCGGCCCATGGTGGTGGCGGCCGGGATACCGCTGCCCATGACGTCGCCCACCGCGAGGGCGGTGCGGTCACCGTCCAGGGGGATGACGTCGTACCAGTCGCCGCCTACCTCGCTGAAGGCCTGCGCGGGCCGGTACCGGGCGGCGACCTCGAGACCGGGATGCCGGGGTGAGAGCTGCGGAAGCAGGCTGCGCTGAAGGGTTTCGGCGGCGCTGCGGATGTGCTGGTGCAGGATGGCGTTGTCGATGCTCAGCGCGGCGGACGAGGCCAGTTCGCAGGCGAGGGTGAGGTCGTCCTCGTCGAACGGCAGGGGGTTGCGGGCACGGGCCAGGTCCATGACGCCGATGATCTGTCCGCGGGCGATGAGAGGGACGGCCATGTCGGTGTGCACACCGGCCTGGGCGAGCAGGCGGGCGGCGTCGGAGTCGGCGGCGACGCGGGAGAGGTCGCCGCTCTCCAGGTGGGTGATCAGCAGGGGGCGGCGGGTGCGGATGCAATGGGACGCCGGGTGGTCGGCGTGGTAGGCGGTGAGGCGGCCCGGCGGAACGATCGCTTGAGCGGCGTCGGTGGGGTAGGCGGTCTTCACTGCCAGGGCCCGGAACATCGCCGGACCCTCGCCCACGTCCATGCGCCCCGTCTGCAGCACGCAGTCCAGGAGGTCCACGGCGACCATGTCGGCCAGGTCGGGCACGAGGACGTCAGCCAGTTCCTGTGCGGTCCGCTCCACCTCGAGGGTGGTGCCGATGCGGGCCGAGCCGTTGGCCACCAGGCGCAGGCGCTGCTGGGCCCGGTCGGCCTTTCTGGCTGCCTCGTACCGGTCGGTGACGTCCACCACCACGTTGGCGATCCCCAGCACGTGCCCGTGGTGGTCCTCCAGCCGATAGAACGACACCGCCCAGGCGTGGTCATGGTCGGGGTCGGCGGCGGTACGGCCCACCACCTGCTGGTCCACGACGGGGACGCCGGTCTCCAGGACCTTCCGCATGGCCGCCTCCGCGGCCCGGAACCGCTGACCGGGCAGGACCTCGTGGAAACCCCGGCCGACGTGGTCGGCCTCGGGGGTGCCGTGCATGGCCGCCAGGGCCGGGTTGACGACCAGGTACCGCAGTTCGGTGTCCAGGATGGACAGCCCGATCGGGGCCTGGGTGACCAGCCGGGTGGACAGGGCCACGTCGCGCTCCACCTGGCGCAGCGTGGACCGGTCGGTGGCCAGCCCCAGGGCGTAGTGGTCGCCGAGGTTGTCCGTCAGCCGCATGTTGCGGAACTCGACCATTCGGGTGCTGCCGTCCTTGTGCCGGACGGGGAAGGACCCCGCCCAGCCCCGGCCGGTCTCCATGACCTCGGCGAACAGCCTGATCGCCGCATCCTGGTGTTCGGGGTGGAGGAGCAGCGGCCCCGCGTACTGCCCGACCGCCTCGCTGCGGGCATAGCCGAACAGTGCCTCGGCCTGCGGGCTCCACATGTCGATCCGGCCGTCGGCCTCCAACAGCACCGCAGCGACACCCAGCAGATCCATCAACCCACTCGGGCCCGACGCCTCGTCCTCCGGGCGATCCGCCTGCCCGGGCCGCTGCTTCGCTCGGCTCATCGCACTCGCTCCTTCCACCTGCCGGCCTCACCGGCGCGCCCGCCTCAGCGCGCGGAGCCGGCGAAGCGGTCTCTCGGCAGGTCAGCAGCCCCATCCACGATGCGGCACGGGAACTACGGTGGCCAGGTGGACGCGCCGGGGAGAGCACCGCGTCCGCAGTTGATCCCCGCATCCCGAACGACCATCACCAGATCCATGGTGTGCTCACCTCACTGCTGCGGTCATCACTCCACTCCTACCCCCTCCCCGCCGCCGACGGGCCGTTTCCGACGCCCTCATCGCGCCGGGCCGGGGGGAGGTGACGCCCGGCCCATCGCCCGAGTGGCACTCATCTCCAGGTGACCGCACGGGCAGCCCGTGGCCGACACGGGCTGCCGTGAGCGCTCAGATCTCGACGGGCTTTGCCGGACCGGGCACGTTACGGAAACGGAACGGCTCGGGGTCGCGGCCGGCCTGAATGAACCAGCACTCCCCGGTGCCGTCGCCGGTGACGATCCGCAGCACCGTGTCCGCCACGACCTCGGCCGGGATGACGGGCAGTCCCTGCCCGGAGAGCATGTCGCGCAGGTGATCGATGATCCGCGACTCGGCGAACCCCGGGCAGACGGCGTTGAAGCGCACGTTGTCCGGCGCGAGAGCCGGTCCCAGGGAGCGTGCGAGGCCCACGACCGCATGCTTGTTGGCGGCATACAGCGGATCCAGCGGTACCGCCGCCAGCCCGGCCAGGGACGCGGTCGCCACGATCGTGCCTCCGCCACGGGCCCGCAGCGCGGGCAGCACCGCATGGGTGCCGAAGACCACGCCGTCGAGGTTGGCCCCCATCGCGCGACGGTAGCGGGCCGGATCGAAGTCCTCGCCGACGCCGCATCCGGTCGCCACCCCCGCGTTGAGCAGTGCGATGTCGACACCACCGCACTGCTCCCGGGTGAAGTCCACCAGCGCACGGTTGGCATCGAGGTCGGAGACGTCGCAGGCACGGAAATGGCCGCCGGCCATCTCGGCCACCTCGCGGCCGCCGCGCGCGTCGAGGTCCGCGACCACGACGCGCGCCCCCGCCTTCGCCAGTGCCAGCGCCGTGGCCCGGCCCAGTCCGCTGGCACCGCCGGTGACGATCGCCACCTTGCCCTCGAGCGCGGCCCCGCCCTCGGCGGCCGTCACGCCAGCTCCAGGACGAGCTTGCCGACGTTCTCACCGCGGAAGAGCATCTGCAACGTCTCGGGGAAGTCGTCCACGGTCCCCCTCACCACGTGTTCCTTGACCTTGATACGGCCGGCGCCGATCCAGGCGGAGATCTGCTCGGCGGCCTCCGCGTAGCGCTTGGCGTAGTCGAAGACGACGAAGCCCTCCATGCGGGCACGGCGCACCAGCAGTGACAGGTAGTTCGAGGGGCCCTTGACCGGGGTGGCGTTGTTGTACTGGCTGATCGCACCGCAGACCACGACGCGCGCGTGCATCGCCAGCCGGGTCAGGGCGGCGTCGAGGATGTCGCCTCCCACGTTGTCGAAGTAGACGTCGATGCCGTCGGGGGCGTGCCGGCGCAGCGCCTTCCTGACGTCGTCGGCGTGGTAGTCGATCGCCGCGTCGAATCCCAGCTCGTCGGTGAGCAACGCGCACTTCTCCGGCCCCCCGGCGATGCCCACGACCCGGCAGCCCTTGGCCTTCGCGATCTGACCCGCGATGGTCCCGACCGCGCCGGCCGCCCCCGACACGACGACGGTCTCGCCGTCCTTCAGCGCCCCGACGTCCAGCAGGCCGAAGTAGGCGGTCATGCCGGGCATGCCCAGCGCACCGAGATACGTCGAGGGCGGGGCGAGGGAAGTGTCGATCTTCATGGCGCCTTTGCCGTCGGAGACCACGTGCTCCTGGACGCCGAACACTCCGACCACGTGATCACCCGGCTGGTAGTCGGGGTGGTTGGAGGCGGTGACCTCGATGACCGATCCGGCGCGCATCACCTCCCCGATGCCCACCGGCGGCAGGTAGGAGGGACGGTCGTCCAGCCAGCCCCGCATCGCCGGGTCCAGGGAGATGACCCGCGTTCGGCCCGCGAACCAGCCCGGTCCCGGCTCGTCGACGGGCCCCGCACAGTGCTCCCAGTCCTCGGGTTTGACCTCGCCCACGGGGCGGGCTGCCAGACGTATCTGGCGGTTGGTCGCAGACATCGCGCCTCCTGTCGTTCGCAGCTCCCCGTGACCATACCGACCAGTAGGTACGTGGGTAGGTGTGATTTTCACCATACGCCACCCGCCCGTCGGAGTACCCAGGGTCCGGAGGCCGCCGACCGCCGGCCCCGACCTGCTCCCGACCGGCTCCCGCATCGAACTCATAACAGGACGCTCAGCACTCTTATCAGCCATTCCAACCAGTCGGTACCGTGCGCCGCCGAACGTTCCGCACAGCCCACCTCCCACGGAACCGAGCCGCACCGGAAGGCCAGCGATGACATACCCCGACGACAACCGGTATCCGCCCCCAGCACCGCCGGGATGGTCGCAGCCGCGGACCGAGCCCCGTGGGCAGGCCCCTCGCTACGACTCGTACGGCTACGGCGCCTTCCCGTACGACGCGCACGAGGAACATCCGCGGCTCCAGTCGTACGCGCCCCAGGCCTCCGCCCATACCGCCGACCTCGCCGCCCTCCGCTCGGCCTACCGCGTGCTCCGCAGGGTCTCCACCCTCACCGCGCTCGGCTCCTTCGTGGTGTACGTGGTGCTGTCCTGCTGCGCGCGGGACCTGATGGGAGCCAAGGTCGCCGGAGAGATGAGCCTGGGCATGGCCCTGGGGATCCTCCAGCTGGTCGTCACCTTCGCGGCCGTCTGCTGGTACGGACGCAGCGCACAGCGCTCCGTGGACCCGCTGGCGCGGGTCGTCAGGGAACAGGCAGTCCGACCGGGCCGGGACGTGGGAGCGGCGCGATGAACGACTTCGGCTCAGGGACGCAGGCCATCGTCCTGATTCTGTTCAGCACCCTGGTCACCCTGACACTGCTGATGTGCGTGATGGCGGGACCGGACCGCGACGACCTGACGAACTTCTACACCGGCTACCTCTCGCTCACCCCGCTCAAGAACGGCCTTGCCATCGCCGGCGACTACATCTCCGCGGCCACGGTACTGAGCACCACCGGCATCATCGCGCTCGCCGGATACGACGGCTATGTCCTTGCGGTCAGCACCGCCTTGTCCCTGGTGCTGCTGATGTTCCTGCTGGCCGAACCGCTGCGCAACGCCGGCAGGTTCACCATGGGCGACGTCCTGGCCCGCACCATGCCCGGGCGGGCCGTCCGCATCGCCTCCTGCGTGGTGACGCTCGCGGCGACCCTCCCCTTCCTGGTCGTCCAGCTCTCCGGGGCCGGGTCGCTGCTCACCTTCATCCTCGGCATCCCCCACGAGGCGGGCGCCAGGACGACGTGCATCGTTCTCGTCGGCAGCCTGATGATCATTTACGCGGCGATCGGTGGCATGCGGGGCACCGCGCTCATCCAGATGATCAAGATCGCGGTCCTGCTGGCCACCAGCGTCACCGTCGCCGTCCTGGTCCTGAACCGCTTCGACTGGAGCTTCGGCGACCTGCTCCGGGCCGCCGAGCGCGGGAGCGGCGCGGGGCCCGCCTTTCTCCAGCAGGGCCTGCAACTGGGCACCTCGGCCGGCAGCCGGCTGGACTTCGCAAGTCTCCAGATCACCGTGATCCTCGGCGCGGCCTGCCTGCCGCACATCACGATGCGCCTGTACTCCGCGCGGGACGTGCCCGCCGTGCGCCGTTCCATGTCGTGGGCGGTCGGCACGGTCACCACGTTCTGCCTGCTCGTGATCATCATGGGTACGGGCGCGACGGCCCTGGTGGGATCGCAGTACATCGCCGCGGCCGACTCGCACGGCAGGACGTCGGTCCTCATGTTGTCCCGGGCGCTCGGCGGCGCCACCTCCGCGGGCACGACGATCCTCTACGCGGCCGTCGCCGGCACGGTGTTCATCACCCTGCTGTCCTCGGTCGCGGGCATGACCCTGGCCGCGGCCTCGTCGCTCGCCCACGACCTGTTCGCCCATGCGGCGCGACGGGGACGGGCGGCGCCGCGTACGGAGATGACCGTGGCGGCGTGGACGAGCGTCGCGGTGGGAACCCTCGCCATCGTGCTCGCCAGCCTGGTCCAGAGCTGGGACGTCGGCGTGCTGACCACGCTGGCGATCTGCATCGGGGCGTCGGCCGTGGCCCCCGCGCTGACCTACTCCCTGTTCTGGCGGGGACTCACGCGCACCGGCCTGCTCGCCGCCCTCTACGGCGGTACGGCCTGCGCGCTGGTGCTGATGGTCTTCTCCAAGGCCGTCTCGGGCACGCCGTCCGCCGTCTTCCCGAACGCCGACTTCCACTGGTTCCCCATGCAGTCCACCGGCCTGGTCTCCATCCCGTTCGGTTACCTGGCGGGCTGGCTGGGCAGCCGTCTGGACCACCGGCGCCGCGCCGCCGACAGCCGAGAGAGCCGGCAGATGTACGAGGAGAACGAGGCACGTCTGCTCGCCGCGGCCGAATGACACGGTGGCGAGGGCGGACCGGGCAGGCGGCCTCGGTGCCGCCGCCGCGGTCCGCCCCGGGGGCAAGACCATCGCCACGGGCCCCCGGGCAGCCGTATGCCGACGCGCACGCTGCGGTGCGTCGGCACCCGATGGCATGTGCGGTCAGGTGAGCGTGCCGGCCAGTGGTTGCTCGGCCCACACGGTCTTGCCCTCGCGGGTGTAGCGGGTGCCCCAGCGTTCGGTCATCTGCGCCACCAGGAACAGGCCTCGGCCGCCCTCGTCGGTGGTACGGGCGCGGCGCAGGTGCGGTGCGGTGTGGCTGGTGTCGCTGACCTCGCACACCAGAGACCGTTCACGGATCAGCCGCAGGGTCACCGGGCCACTGGCGTACCGGTAGGCGTTGGTGACCAGTTCGCTGGCGATCAACTCGGTGCTGAACGCCAAGTGCTCCAGACCCCATTCGGTCAGCTTGGCGGAGGTCAATTCCCTGGCGTGGGCGGCGCTGGCAGCCTCCAGCGGCAGCTGCCAGGAGGCGACATCGCCCGGTGGCAGCATGCGCGTGCGGGCGATCAGCAACACGATGTCGTCGCTGGGACGCGCGGACACCAGCGAGTCGACCACACCCTGGCAGGTCCGTTCCAGCGCGTCCGCGGGGCGGGTCAGCGCTGCGCACAGCTTGGCCAGGCCGATGTCCGCATCGAGGTGGCGTTCGCCGATGACTCCGTTGGTGTACAGGCACAGCAGGCTTCCCTCGGCCAGCTCGAGCTCCCGGGCCTCGAACGGCAGACCGCCCAGGCCGAGCGGTGGGCCCGTGGGCAGGTCGAGCAGTGCCGCCTGTCCGTCGGGAGCGGTCACCACCGGCGGCGGGTGGCCGGCGCAGGCCACGGAGCACCGCCGGGAGACCGGGTCGTACACGGCGTACAGGCAGGTGGCACCGACGACCTGCTCCCCCACGGGCCGCTCCCCGGACGCTTCCTGTTCGGCCGCCAGCAGGGCGACCAGGTCGTCCAGGCGGGAGAGGACCTCGTCCGGTTCCAGATCGAGGCTGGCGAGCGTGTGTACGGCGGTACGCAGCCGGCCCATCGTGGCAGCGGCGTGGATGCCGCGTCCCACCACGTCGCCGACGACGAGGGCGACCCGAGCCCCGGACAGGGGAATGACGTCGAACCAGTCGCCGCCCAGGCCCGGGGCCGCGCAGGCAGGCAGGTACCGCAGGGCCACCTCGACGGCCGACTGGTCCGGAACCGCCCGGGGCAGAAGGCTGCTCTGCAAGGTGAACGCGGTCTGCTGCTGCTGGGTGAAGCGCCGGGCGTTGTCGATGGCGACGGCGGCGCGCGAGGCGAGTTCCTGGGCGAGGGTGAGATCGTCCGCCTCGAAGGGATCCGGGTGGCGGGAACGCCACAGGGTCAGCACTCCCAGCACCAGGCCACGGGCGGCGAGAGGCACCACGATCAGCGAGTGGGCGCCCAGGTCCGGGGCGCAGGCCCCCTGGCGTCCCGCGAGCGAGAACGAGTCGGGCGGCAGAACCGCTTCCAGGACGGGACGTCCTTCGGCCAGGCATCGTGCCTGGGGTGTGCCGGGTGCGAACTCCACCGGCGCCCCCTGGGGGTGGGGCGGGCCGGGCTGCTGGGCGCCGACGCCGCAGGTCCCCACTCGTACCACAGGTCCTGCCACCGCCTGCGCCGGTTCGTCACCGACGGTCACCGGCTGAAGCAGGTCCACCGACGCGTGGTCGGCGAGGTGAGGGACCATCACCTCGGCGAGTTCCCGGGCGGTCTCGGCCACGTCGAGGGTGGTTCCGATACGGCTGCCCACCTGGTCCAGGAGCGCGAGCCGCCGCTGGGCCCGATGGCGCTCGGTGATGTCCTCGATCAACTCGGCCACACCCAGGATGCGGCCGGAGGGATCCTCCAGCCGGAAGGACGAGACCAACGCCACCCGCTCTCGTGCCGGATCCTTCTCGAGGCGAGCGAACTGCTCGGAGTAGATCAACGGTCTGCCGGTCTCCATCACCTGGCGTACCCGGTCCACGGCCCTGCGCGCGTCGTCGGGAAGGAGCATATGGCCGATGGGCACACCCCGAAAGTCCGCTGCCGGAACGCCGGTGAAGCGCTCGATGGCCCGGTTGACCCGGAGAACTCTCAGGTCGGGGCCTTGGACGACCAGGCCGATCGGGCACCGGCGGAACAATCCGTCGAGGATCGCGCGGTCCCTTTGCCACTCCAGGACGTCGGCCGCGAGTGCCCCGGCGACGAGCCACTCACGGACCCGGCCGTCGCGGGAGAACGCGTGGGCGCTGAGCCCCATCTCCACGAGCCGTCCGTCACGGTGCCGCACCTTGAGCACCCCGAACCAGCCGCCGGCCTTCCGGCAGCTCGCCGCGGCCTCCCTGACGGCCCGCAGATCGCGCGGATCGACAAGGGCCTCGCATGCCGGACGACCGATCACGCCCGTGCCCGGATGGCCGAGCAGCTCCTCGGCCCGCCGGTTCCACCCGACCACGGCCCCACGGTCGTCGAGCACCGCCAGGGCGGCGAGGTACGGGGCGAACGGATCGTCGTGGGTTGCGCTGAGTTCCGTCATCCGCTTCTCCACCGATGGCTGGCCTGCCGGTACACGTAAGCCTAGTGAACCCGGCGGGGCCACGGCGGCGCCCGCCGTGGCACACGGCGTGGCGGGCACGGGTGGTCACGGCAGGCCTGAGGGCCCGGTTCCGGTACCGGGGCGGGGGCGGTCCCCAGGTGTCGGGCATCGACGGGGACCGCCCCCGCCGGCTCACTTCGCCGCCGGGCCGAACTCCTTCCGGGTGTCGACCGGCTTGCCGAACAGCCGCCACCGCTCGCCCTTGAACCGCATCAGCTGCATCGTCTCGATCGGGAAGGCGTCGCCCTGACCGGTGGACATGGTGACCCCCGGCAGCAGCAGTCCCACCTTCACGTCCTTCAGACTGCGCACCGCGTCCCGCAGCCCTTCCCTGGTGGGGCACTTCATGGCGTCCAGGGCCTGGTGCAGGCTGGAGGCGACGGCCCAGCCGTAGGCGTTGAACTGGTTGGCCGGGTCGGCGTCGGGTGCGTACTCGTGCAGGGCCTGCTTGTACGTCCTCACCTCCGGATCGTCGGCCCACTGCGGATCGGCGGGGTCCTTGAAGTAGGTCGCCGAGACCACGCCCTGGACGTTCTTGAACCCGACGGGCTGGAGCACGGCGGCGGACGACGCCACGTTGTTGACGATGTGCAGCGGGTTCCACTTGGTGTTCTTGGCGTCGGCGGCGAGGGCCTGACTGCCGAACTTGGGGGTGGTGACGTCCAGCAGCACATCCGCCTCGGAGCGGGCGAGGCTCGCCATCTGTGCCGACACGGAGGGCGCGGTGACCTCGTAGCTCTCCTCGGCGACGACCTTGACGCCGCTGCCGGCGACGGCCTTCCTGAACCCGCCGAGCAGGTCCTTGCCGAAGTCGTCGTTCTGGTAGAGGACCGCGACCCTGGCCTTGGGCCTCGCGTCCTCCAGGTACTTGGCGTACACCCGTGCCTCGGCCACGTAGTTGGGCTGCCAGCCGATGGTCCAGGGGTGCTTGTCGTCCGTGCCCCACACGGAGGCACCCGTGGCGACGAAGGGCTGCGGCACCTTCTGCTTGTCGAGGTAGTCCCACACGGCTGCCGTGGACGGGGTGCCCAGGGTCTGGAACACGGCGAAGACCTTCTGCTGCTCGACGAGTCTGCGCGCCTCCTCGACCGCCTTGGGCGGCTGGTAGCCGTCGTCGCGGACGACGAACTGCACCTTGCGGCCGTCTATACCGCCCTCGCCGTTGACGTACTTGAAGTAGGCGGCCACGCCCTTGCTGATCGTGCCGTACGCGGAGGCGGGGCCGGACAGCGGGTAGATCCCGCCCAGCTTGATGGTCTTGTCGGTGATGCCGGTGGTCTGCTGGCCCTTGCACGCGCCACCGGCGGCGGTGGTCTGGTCGTCCTGCCCTCGCTGGCTGCTGCAGGCGGTCGCGGTGAGCAGGGCGGCGGTCGCGGCCGCGGCCGCCCGCAGAGCGGTCGTCTTGCGCATGTGATTCATTCCTTTTCCGTGCGGGGCGGTGCGCCCACGGTTTCGGCATCGACAACTGCGGGGTCCGCAGGGGTCAGGGGCGCGGAGGGTCCGGATCCGTCCCCGGACCCCGGCCCCGGGTCGGGGGCGGGGGCGGGGGCGGATGCGGCCTCGGGTGTCCGGTCGAGGGGGGCGGTGGGGCGGGGCAGGCGACGGGTGACCGAGCCCAGGACACGGCCCGGCAGACCGGCCAGTCCCGTCGGGGCCACGAACATCACCGCGATGATCAGCAGGCCGAACACCACTCCCGGTGCCGCCTCGCTGACGTCCTGGGACACGCTCGGCACGTACATCACGAACGCCGCGCCCAGCAGGGGCCCGTACAGCGAGCCGAGCCCCCCGACCACCAGGCCGGCCAGCAGGGTGATGGACAGCACGAAGCTGAAGGAGTCGGGCGAGACGAAGCCGATCACCCAGGTGTACAGACATCCGGCGACACCCGCGAACATCGCGCTCCACGCGAAGGCGAGGGTTTTGTGCAGCGACAGCCGCACGCCCATGACCTCGGCGGCGCTCTCGTTGTCCCGCACGGCGAGCAGTGCCCGGCCGACCCGGGACCGCAGCAGGTTGCGGGCGAGCAGCAGGACCAGCGCGGTGACGGCGAGGACGACGAAGTACATCCACTGGTCCTCGGCCAGCCCGCTCCACGCGGGCGGCCGCAGCTTGTCCACGGTCAGCCCCATGGAGCCGCCCGTCACCGGTTCGAGCCGCTTGAGCAGGGGCGGCAGGAACACCGCGAACGAGAGGGTGACCAGGGCCAGGTACAGCCCGCGCAGGCGCAGCGCGGGCACTCCGAACCCGAGTCCCAGCAGGAAGCATCCGGCGGCCGCGACCGGCAGCGTGGCCAGGTGACCGGTGTCGTACCGGTCGAGCATGACCGCCGCCGTGTAGGCCCCCGCCGCGAAGAACGCGCCGTGCCCGAGCGAGATCTGCCCGCCGAAGCCGACCAGCAGGTTCAGGCCGGACAGCGCCACGGCGTACAGCAGCACCATGGTCAGCTGGAAGACCTGGAAGGGGGCGAAGTAGAAGGGTGCCCCGACGGCGACCGCCGCCGCGACCAGCACGGTGAGCGCGGCCCGCAGCCACCGGCCCCGGTCGGTGCCGAGTGCCGCTGTGATCGTGTTCATGCGCGCTCCACCGCCGCCCGTCCGAACAGGCCCTGGGGCCGTACCAGCAGCACCGCCAGAATGATCACCAGGGGTACCCCCACCTTCAGATCGGCGCCGATGACGTCCACGTACGCCCCGGTCAGCGTCTCGGCGACGCCCACGAACAGGCCGCCGACGACCGCACCGACCGGGCTGTCGAAGCCCCCGAGGGTGGCCGCCGCGAACGCGTAGATCAGCACCCCGCCCATCATGTTGGGCTCCAGGAACAGCACCGGGGCGACGAGCACGCCCGACACCGCGCCGACCATCGCGGCCAGCCCCCAGCCGAACATCAGCACCCGGCCCACCCGGATGCCCGACAGCCGGGCGGAGGCCGGGTTGCAGGCGACCGCCCGCATCACCAGGCCGATGGAGGTGTGCTGGAACAGCAGATACAGCAGGCCCATCACGACGGCCACCACGCCGATGATCCCGAGTGTCGACCAGTCCATGCGCACGCCGGCCAGGTCGAGCCCGCCGTCGGGGAAGGGCTGTGGGAAGTCCTTCACGGTGAACGACCAGATCAGGCCGGCCAGCGCGTTGACGAAGATGAACAGGCCGACCGTGACGATGACCACCGTCAGCTCGGGCGCGCCCTGCACGGGCCGGATGACGATCCGCTCGACCAGCATGCCGCCGGCGAAGGACACCGCGAGGGTGACCGGCAGCGCCAGCCAGAACGGCATCCCGGACGCCACCAGCTGCCAGGCGACGTACGTCGAGAGCATGGCCAGCTCGCCCTGTGCGAAGTTGACGATCCCCGTGAACCGGTGGATCAGCACCAGGGCCAGCGCCAGGCTGGCGTACACCGCGCCGGAGCCCAGTCCTTCCACCACTTGCTGAAGCACATCGATCACGGCGCTCACCCGGTCTTCCGGGAGAGGACGGAGACACCCAGGTACACCTCGGCGACCTGCCCGTCCTGTCGGATCTGTGCGGCCGGTCCGGACAGCACCAGGCGGCCGGCCTCCAGTACGTGGGCCCGGTGCGCGATGTCCAGCGCGAGCTGGGCGTTCTGCTCGACGACGACCACGGTGGTGCGCTCCTCCTCGTTGACGGCACGGACGATCTCGAACAGCTCACGGGTGACCAGCGGCGCGAGCCCGAGGGACGGCTCGTCCAGGAGCAGCAGTGAGGGCCGCAGCATCAGCGCCCTGCCGATGGCGAGCATCTGCTGCTCGCCGCCGCTGAGGCTGCCGGCGGCCTGGCCGGACCGCTGACGCAGCTTGGGGAAGTAGCCGTGGATTCGTTCCAGGTCGGCCGCCACCGCCGCGCGCTCGGCGCGGCCCCGCCGCCCGGGGCCGGTGCGCAGGTGGGCGCCGATGCGCAGGTTCTCCTCGACGGTCAGATCGTTGAAGGTGCCCCGGCCCTCGGGCACATGCGCCACGCCGAGCCTGGCGGCCTGCTCGGGCGAGCGGCCCAGCAGTTCCGTGCCGTCCAGGGTGACCGAGCCGCGGCCGCGGACCATGCCGCACAGGGCCCGCAGCGTCGTGGTCTTGCCCGCGCCGTTGGGTCCGAGGATCGCGCACACCTCACCGCGGGCCACGGAGAAGTCGAGGCCCTGCAGCACGCGGGCCTGGCCGTAACCGGCGTGCAGGCCGGAGACCTTCAGGAAGCCCGGCTCCGCACTCACCGCCTCGGCGCGGTCGGTGGTGGGCTCGCTCATGCGGCCACCCCCAGGTACGCCTCGACGACCGCCGGATCACGCTGGATCTCCTCCGGCGAGCCCTCGGCGATCTTGCGGCCGAAGTCGAGGCAGACCACCTTGTCGCACAGGCCCATCACGAACCCCATGTGGTGTTCGACCACCACGAGCGTGAGGTCGAACTCCTGGCGCACCGACCGGACCAGATCCGCGAATTGGTCGACCTCGCCGTGGCTGAGCCCGTTGACGGGTTCGTCGAGCAGCAGCAGCCGGGGCCGTACCGCGAGTGCCCGGGCGAGTTCGACGCGTTTGAGCGTGCCGAACGGCAGGCCGGAGGCGGCGTGGTCGGCGACCTCCGCCAGGCCGAGCCGCCGTAGCAGGTCGTCCGCCTGGTCATGTAGTTCCCTCTCTTCCCGCCGGACGCGGGGCAGCCGGAGCGCCGCGGCGAGGTGTCCGGCGCGCCCCCGGCTGTGGGCGCCGACCATGACGTTCTCCCGGACCGTGAGCCGCGGGAACAGGCCCAGGTTCTGGAAGGTGCGGGCGATGCCGCGCCCGGCCACGGCGTGCGGGGGGAGGACCAGCAGGTCCTCGTCCTCGAACCGCACATCTCCCCCGTCGGGAGTGCAGCGCCTGGTGAGGCAGTTGAACAAGGTGGTCTTGCCGGCTCCGTTCGGCCCGATGAGCCCTACGGCGGTGCCCGGCTCGACAGTGAAAGCGACACCGTCCAGTGCCGTGATTCCGCCGAATCGCACGGTGATACCGTCGACCGCGAGCATGAGTGACGCCCCTTCCGACGTGCTGGGGGGTGGGAGAGCGTCACAGTAGGCGGGGGCGTTCCACGCGCACATTGGGTGTGAGCACCCAACTTCCCGGTCGCCGAACTGTGCGCCGCGCACAGGTGCCGGCAGGTGTCTCACGCCGAGCCTGTTGACGGCGCACGATGCGGGCGGCGACGATCGGCGTCATGCCTCGCGGTCCCGCCCTGGGCGCTCCCCCACTCTCCGAACCGCTCCGCCGGGAGCGGCAGCGGATCCTGCACGCCGTCCACGACCGGGTCGAGGAGGTGGCGGAGACCGCCGTCGAGGTGATGCGCGCGGAGATCCCGTCGTACGCACTGCAGGACGAACGGTTCTTCGACGACGTACGGGAGCAGGTGCTCGAGCACTACCGGATGCAGTTGGCGGCACTGGCCGGCGACCGCGACATGGCCCCCGAGGACCTGGTTTTCAGTCGCGCGGCAGCGCTGCGCCGAGCACGTGCGGGGTTCGCCCTGGAGGACTGGATCAGTGCCTTCCGGGTGGGCCGGCAGGTGCTGTGGGACGCGCTGCTGGACTGCGCGGGCACGTCCGCCGAGGCCCAGCAGGCCGCGCTGTCCCTCGTCACCCCGCTGATGCGGTACGTCGACTACGCCAGCACCCATGCCGCGCAGGCCTATGTCGAGTACCAGCAGCACGTGGTGGCGGACGCGGACCGGGAGCGCCGGGACCTGCTGGACCAGCTCCTGACCGGCGTGGTACCGACGCGCGGTCCGCTGTTCGCCGCGGCACAGGCGTACGGCATCGGACCGCGCTCGCCGATGATGGCGGTCGTGGCGGTGTGCGTCGGCGACACGCGCAGCGGGGACCTCACCACGGCCGAGAACGGGTATGCCACCAGCGCGTCGATCAGCGTCGCCGGGCCCTGGGCCGGCAGGACCCTGGTCGTCGTGCGCCACGGTGAGGTGGTGGCCGTGCCCGTGGTCCGGGCCGGCATGAACGCAGAGGACATATGCGCCCACTTCGAGGCCGTGCAGCGGCGGCTCGCGCGCGGCGGAACCATGCTCTCCATGGGAATCAGTACGGTCGCACAGGGCGCGTGTGAACTGCCGCGCGCCTACCAGGAGGCGCGGGCCGCCCTCGATCTGGTGCCCGGCGGGGGCGGGGTGGCGGCGCTGCCGCGGCTGTCCCCGTTCGACTATCTGGCGCTGCGCGCCGACGACCTCGCCCGTCAGCTGGTGGATCCCCGGGTGCGGGCGCTGCTGGAGGAGGACCGCGGACGAGGCGACCCGCTGGCGGCCACCATACGGGCGTTCGCGGAGGCGGACCTCAATCTTCGGCTGGCCGCCGACCGGCTGCGGGTGCACCACAACACGGCGCACTACCGGTTGCGCCGGATCGAGGAACGCACCGGCCGCAATCCGCGCCGGATCGCCGACCTCCTGGAACTGTTGGTCGCCCTCGCCCTCCGCGACGGGGCCGGAGAAGGTGGGGATTGCCAGTGAGCGGCATCGTGGAGTCCGCCGGGACCGAGGCGGCTCGTCCGCTGACGGGCGGGCAGGGCGGCGTGGGCCTGCCGGAGGGGCACGCCGGGCAGGACCGAACGGTCCGGCGCGCGCTGCTGGAGGCCGCGCTGGAGGTGTTCACCGAGCGCGGCTACACCGACGCCGGTCTCACCGAGATCGCGGCCCGCTCCGGCACCCCGATGGGCAGCCTCTTCCAGCACTACGGCGGAAAGCGAGGGCTCTATCTCGCCCTGTGGGAGGAGTTCCGGGAGGAGCAGGAGCGCCGGACGGCGGCCACGCTGGCCTCCGAGCGCGGCCGTGGGGTGGAGGATCCCATCGCCCTCTTCGTGGCAGGAGCCAGGGCGTATCTGGAGGGCGCCTGGGACAACCGGCGGCTCGGCGGACTCCTCGCGGAGGACGACGGCCCCGCGGGCTTCGACGCGCTGCGCCGCCAGTGGGACCGCGCATGGGTACGGCGCAACGCCCGGCTCCTGGAGGTGGACGAGCGGCGACGCGCCGGACGGGTCCGGGTGAGCGTGCTGACCACCGTCATCGGAGGGGCGGCGCGCGAGCTGGCCGACTGCGGGGACGAGACGGAGGCCCGGGAGATCGTGGACGAGGTGTGCGGCATCCTGATCCATCTGTCGGCACCGCCCGGCTGAGCTGCCCGTGCATGGCCGGAGCGACAGGACCGGCCACCGCCCGACGACCCCTCACTCCCCCCGTACCCGGCACCGGGTGCCGCGCCGGGGCGGCAGCGGCCACGGGGGGGGTCGGCCGGCGAGTGTGTAATTGAATCTGGCTTCATGTCAACAGCCGGGCGCGCGGCCGCACGCGGCGGGAACGCAGATCACGGCTGCTTCCAGGTTCGGGGCCGGAATTCCGGACCCGGAAGCCGGGATCGATGCCGGCGGGGCGGTGCCGAACGCCAACGGCGGCGCTTCGGCCGCGCGTTGACCGTCCTCTCCGGTGACCGGTGACATGAGCCACGACCGCGGGGGTGACGGGAGCCGACCTACCGACCGGCTATAGTTGAATTCGGCGTCATGTTCAACCGTCGGGCGATCAGGGGGAGCGCCGGTCGGGGCCCGACACAGGCTGGCCGAAAACACAGGGCGCGACTGCCATTGCCTGGGTGGGCGCATGCTCGCGTCTTGACAGCCCCGCTTCCTACCTGAAGGCTACCGACCAGTCGGTATGAAGAGGTGGAACGTGGCCGAGCTGAGCATCTCCACGGGGGCGGGGGTATTCGACGCGATCGTGGCGGGTCCGCCCGAGGGCCGCCCGGTGCTGCTGCTGCACGGCTTCCCGCAGACGGGGCTGGTGTGGCAACGGCAGATGGCGGCGTTGGCCGCGCACGGCTACCGGGTGGTGGCACCCGACCAGCGTGGCTACTCCCCCGGGGCCCGCCCCCGGCGGCCCGAGGACTATCGCATCGGCCTTCTCGTCGACGACGTGGTCGCGATCGCGGAGGAACTGGGATGGGCGACGTTCGACCTGGTCGGCCATGACTGGGGAGGCGCGGTGGCCTGGTGGACCGGGCACGCCCACCCCGGCCGCCTACGCACCCTGACGGTTGTCTCGACCCCGCACCCCGGTGCTCTGGCCACCACTCTGCGCACCGATCTGGACCAGCGCGAACGCTCGCACTACATGATCGACTGGCGTGAGACACCCGCGACCGAGGAGCGCATGCTGGCCCACGACGCGCGAGAGCTTCGCGCCTTCTACGCCGGAAAGGTCCCGCAGGACAGCGCCGAGGCCTACGTGCGGCACCTCTCCCAGCCAGGCGCTCTCACCGCGGCACTGAACTGGTACCGGGCCGGCCGCCCCGACGGCGCGATCGGCGTCATCGACGTGCCCACGCTGTACGTCTGGAGCACGGAGGACAGAGCGTTCGGCCCCGCCGCCGCACAGGAGACCGGCCGGTGGGTCAAGGGGCCGTACCGGTTCGAAACCCTCCAGGGGGTCAGCCACTGGGTCCCCGAGGAGGCGCCCGAAACGCTGAGCCGCCTCCTGCTCGAACACCTGCGAGCGCACGGCGCGTACGGAACCCGCAGACAACACCCGTTCGTCGACTCTCCCAAGAGGTGACCCCATGAAGACAGCGCGCGCGGCCTGGCGCCGACTCGAGCCCGTACACGCCATGATCTACTTCGTCCCCGAGGGAAGGCGACGGTACGCGGCCCTCGGACTGAGTGGCCGCACCGGGTACTTCGCCTCCCGGAGTGCCGCGTTCGGCCCAGCCTCCGCCGAACTGGTCATCTCGACCTTCTACAACTTCAACCCCGATTTCGTCCGCCAGGCGATCGGCGGGGCCTGGGAGGCAACGACGCCACAGCAGGTGCTGGACGCGCGGTACGCCGCGGCGGCCGAGGCCCTGCGGCGAGCGGGAATCCACGAGTTGCCCGCCCTGGACGAGGTACTGACCCTGGCCCGCCGGGCCGCCGAGGCGGCCTGCGAACACGCGCAGGGCCGCCCGCTGTTCGCCGCACATGCCGCGCTGCCTTGGCCGGAGGAGCCCGTACTGCAACTGTGGCACGCCCAGACGCTGCTCCGGGAGTTCCGTGGCGACGGCCATGTCGCGTGCCTGCTGAGCGAGGGAGTCGGGGGCTTGGAGGCCCTGATTCTGCACGCCGCCACCGGTGAGGCTCCCGTCGACTTCCTCAAGGCGAGCCGAGCATGGCCCGAGGAGGAGTGGGCCGGCACCCGGGAGCGCCTGCGCGAGCGAGGTCTCCTCGACGGCGACTCCCTCAGCTCGGACGGCGTGCTCCTGCGTCGGCACATCGAGGACCGCACCGACCGCCTGGCCCTTCCCGCCTACGCCGCCCTGGGTGACGCCGGCTGTGAGCGTCTCGCCGAACTCGCGAGCCCCTTCGGCCACGCCGTCGTCGAAGCCGGCCTTCTCAAGTTCGGCTGACCGGGCCCCCGCACATGTGCGCCTGACATGCGCCTTCCTACCGTGTGCCGACACCTGCCCGTCTCCACCGCTCCCGCTCGGCTGCGTCCGGTCCGTGCAGGTGTCAACCGCCGCAGGCGGAGCGAATCCTGTAAAAAGCGCTCAGGTACTTCGAGTGGTAGGACGCGCTGGCGATCCGTACGAGCGCCTCATCGGCCGAGCGCAGCGACGACCCGGTCAGATTGGCACTGCCCGTGTAGACGCGCGGTGTCGTGTCGCCGTTGTAGTACCCGTCGATCAGGAGCTGCTTGTTGTGCGGACGGACGTCGATTCCCGGGCCGTTGGGAATGCGGCACCTGCGATGCTGGATGCCCGCGGTGTTCAGCTTGGTGGTGATCGTGCTGTCGCTCTCGGCGTAGATGAGGTCGATCCAGCAGCCCCTGCCGCGCAGCTGGGCCAGCTTGTCGGCCACCTGGACGCGCGAGCCGTAGAAGCTGTACATCACGATGCGGATGTCGCTTTGGTGCCGTAGCCCGTCCGAGCCGGTGTAGGTGCAGCTGATCTCGTTCAGCGCGTTGACGACGGTGTCACTGGCCGGGTTGTAGTACGAGGTGTCCCCGCGCGGGAAGAAGAAACCCCGGTAGGTCGAGCCGCTCGGTGTGGAGAAGTACGCGTTGTTGTCGCCGCGTGCGAGGGTGCGCCCGTGGCGGAGCTTCTCGTGGTACGAGGCGTAGCCGTCGTACACGGCGGCGTTCGCGAAGGTCACGGCGTCGTTGAAGGACTCGGTCTTGTACCAGTCCGAGAGGTTCGAGGAGGTCTGGAAGACGACCTTCGAGTAGCTGGTGCCGTCGTCGAACGGCCCGATCCTCGAGAAGATGAAGAACTTGTTGTGGTTGTAGGCCGGTCCGGGTGGGGCGACGCTCAGGCAGCCGCGCTGGACGTCATCCACGCCGTCGGTGTCCTCGAACCTGTCGTCGCAGACGACGACCCAGGAGCGGGCGGCGTCATTGGTGCCGAGCCCGGTCCTGAGGGACTGGTAGGCCGGGTTGGCGTACTCGGCGCCGTTGGCGCCCACATAGGTCGAGTCGTCGACGATGAGCTTGACGTCGACGCCGCGCCGGTGGGCGGCGAGCAGCGCGTTGGCGACCTCTTGGTCCCGGAACTCGTACATCGAGCCGCGGATCTGCGCCCCGGCGGGCGTTGCGTCGATCAGCTGGACGAGCTGGGTGAAGATGGCCTTCCGCTGCGTCGGCGTGCCCAGCGGGTCGTTGAACACGGGCCCGTTGACGATCGGCTTGGTCAGTGCGGCGGCGGGTGTCGCGCCGCCGAGGAGGAGGGCGGCCACCAGGTACAGGACGACGGCGGTGGGCGGCAGCGTACGGAGGTAGCGGGCGGGATGCGGGCACACATCGGAACGGGTCATCTTCGCTTTCCTTGAGGTGAGTGCACGGGCGATTCAGGCATGCACAGCGCAGTCGGTGGGCGAAGGGCATGGCGTGGGCGGGCAGGGAGATCATGAAAGCGGCAAGATCACTTTGTGTCGTCGGGTCCCATGAGGCCAGTGGGGACCAGGCATTCGGGGCATTCGGTGAGCCCTACGAGTGGCGAGCGCGCACACATCCCGGGCGTTTGACGCGGAACTGGAGGGGCTGCCCGCCTCCGGGGAGCACGATGCCGGACGTAGCCCGGAGCGTCGAACGCCGCCGGGGTCCGGTCGAACGTCGCGTCATCGGAGTTTGACGGAGGCGGGTTGAACGTCCAGATGAGCTTCGCCAGATCGTGCCGGTTCTCCCGCGGCCCAGCTCGCCCCCGCCCCCGCCGCGCCGCATCTTCGGTCCGGCACTCTGGACCGGCGCGCCCAACCCGCGGCTTCCATCCCAGGACACCAGGTACGAGGAGGAGTCCCCGCCGCCGGCATCGGAGCCCTACCCCGGGAGGGGCATGCGGGTGCGCACATACTCCGTGAACCGGAGTGCGTAGCCCAGGTCGCGAGGGGCGCCGGAGAGGTCGCGGATCAGGCGGTGTCCGGAGCCCGGCGGGCGTCCGGGTCCACACAGGCCGCCGGGTCCGGCAGGTAGCTCGCCAGGCCACGCAAGATGATCTCCAGACCGATGTCGAACCTCTCGTCGGAGGAGTCCGTCACCATCAGCCCGGCCAGGGCGCGCAGGTGGGGAAAGTCCCCTGCGGGCAGGGAGGCGAAGTAGTTCTGCATCTCGTCGGCCATCTCGCGCCAGTCGGGGCGGGCCCGGGAGGAACCGCCGCCCGCCTGCTGGGCGGCCCGGTCCTGCCACATGCCCTCCTCCAGGACGAACCCGTCGATGTAAGTGGAGATGAGGTCACCGGCCTCCGCCGCGATGCGGTCGGGCAGCCCGGCGGTACGGAAGATCGCGAGCAACGCCTCGACGTGCGGCAGCAGTTCGGCGGTGAAGGGAACATGGGCCATGGAGATCCTCGCCATGTCCCGGTGGGACAGCAGGCGCTGCCGCCAGAAGCGGGCGTAGTCCCGCACCTGCTCCCGCCACCGCTCCGGATCGGGTTCCGGCGTCTCGTAGCGGTCGAAGAGCCGGGCGTACATCAGCTCCATGAGGTCGTCCTTGGAGCTGACATGGGCGTAGAGGGCGGAGACCGTCACCCCCAGTTCGGCCGCCACCTGGCGCATCGACAGCCCGTCGAGCCCCTGGCGGTCGAGCACGGTGAAAGCGGCCTCGACGACCCGTTCACGCGACAGCGGGGCGCGCGCGGGGGCCGCGTGGGCGCGAGCGGGACGCTTCCGCTCCCAGGGGGACGACGGAGGGAGTGCGGGGGTGTCGGCGGCCGCGTCGGTCATGAGGACAGTCTAGGTGCCGGGAGAACAGTGTTCTCCTCTGCGAGCGACACGTCAGCCGAACGCGATGTATCTTGACCGGCTCGGAGTCGCGCCATATCGTGACGAACACCGTTCTGCTGTGGTGAGCACTGTTCTGCTACGGTGAACAGTGTTCAGCGGCGCCAGCGCCACCGAGCCGGGAATCGCATCCCATCCACCCACCGCGCCCGCGGATCCGTCACCGCGGCGCGCCCCGTTCGCGAGGAGTTCCGATGTCCACCACCGGTGTCGCGTCCACCGAGACGCCCACCGACTCGCCAGCGCCCTACCGGTGGCGCTGGGCAGCGCTCTTCGTGATCCTGGCGGCCGAGGTGATGGATCTCCTCGACGCCGTCGTCACGAACATCGCCGGCCCCTCCATGCGGGCCGACCTCGGCGGCGGTGCCTCCACTCTGCAGTGGTTCGCCGCCGCGTACACCCTCTCGATGGCCGTCGGTCTCGTCACCGGAGGACGCCTCGGGGACATTCACGGGCGCCGCCTGATGTTCCTGGTGGGGGCCGCCGGCTTCACGCTGGGCTCGCTGCTGTGCGCGCTGTCCGCGTCGCCCGAGATGCTGATCGCCGCACGCGTCGTACAGGGACTGTTCGGCGCGGTGATGCTGCCGCAGGGCCTCGGCATGATCAAGGAGATGTTCCCGCCGAAGGAGTCACAGAAGGCCTTTGGCATGTTCGGCCCGGTCATGGGGCTGTCCGCGGTGTGCGGCCCGATCCTGGCGGGCTGGCTCGTGGACGCCGACTACTTCGGCACCGGCTGGCGGATGATCTTCCTGATCAACCTGCCGCTGGGTGTCGCTGCCCTCCTCGGTGCCCTGCGTTACCTGCCGAGGGGCCTGTCCGACAGCAAGCCGCGCCTCGACATCCCCGGCATGCTCCTGGTCTCGTCGGCCTCTCTGCTCATCATCTTCCCGCTGGTCCAGGGCCGTGAGTACGACTGGCCCGCGTGGACGTTCCTGATGATGGCCGCCTCGGTGGTCGTCTTCGTCGCCTTCGGCACGTACGAGTCGCGTCGCAGCAAGGCCGGCCGGGACCCGCTGGTCGTCCCCAGCCTCTTCCGCAAGCGTGGATTCAGTGGCGGCATGACCCTCGGACTGGTCTTCTTCTCGGCCATGCAGGGGTTCATGCTGGTCTTCAACCTCTACGCCCAGATCGGTCTCGGCTATTCGCCGCTCAAGGCGGGACTGGTGATGGTGCCCTGGTCGGGCGGCATGATCGTCGGCTTCGGGATCGCTCAGGGTGTCGCCCGGTTCGGACGAGCCGTACTGCAGGCGGGCGCGCTGGTCATGGGGGTCGGTGTGTTCGGAGTGTGGCTGACCCTCGACGTGGTGGGGGGCGGCGTCGGCCCCTGGCAGTTCCTGCCGTCCCTGCTCGTCACCGGCATCGGGATGGGCCTGCTCATGGCACCGTTCTTCGACATCGTGCTCGCCAGTGTCGAGCAGCACGAGACGGGATCGGCGTCCGGCACGATGACCGCGATGCAGCAGCTCGGCGGCGCCTTCGGCGTGGCCGTCCTCGGCACCGTGTTCTTCGGCCTGCTGGGCGGCGGGGTAGCCACCGCCGTCGACCACCACTCGGACGGCCTGCGGGGGCAGCTCGCCGCCGGGCACGTCGCGCCCGCCGCGCGGGAGCGCGTCGTGGCGGACCTGCGTACGTGTGCCTCGGACCGTGCTACCGCCGAGGATCCTGCCGCGACCCCGGCGTCCTGCGCACGCCTGGAGAAGGACACTCGCTCCGCCGTGACCTCACCTCAGGCCGGCGCCCGGATACCCGCCGCACTGGAGGCCACCACGTCGTCGGCCTTCCAGAGCGGTTTCGGCTCCGTCATGAAGACGGTGTTGTGGATCGTCGACGGCATGCTCGCCCTGACCTTCCTGCTCGCGTTCCTCCTGCCACGTCACGCGCGCCCCGAGGGGCCCGCCGGGCACTGAGCCCAGCCCGCACCGGCGATCCGACGGCCGGGCACCCCTGAGGAGGGGCTGCCCGGCCGTCCCGTTTCCGCCGGCACCCCTGGCGCCCGAGGATGAC
This sequence comes from Streptomyces sp. NPDC006314, assembly GCF_040613075.1. NCBI lineage: Bacteria > Bacillati > Actinomycetota > Actinomycetes > Kitasatosporales > Streptomycetaceae > Streptomyces > Streptomyces sp. NPDC006314. The sequence goes on from NZ_JBEXRL010000007.1 coordinate 317,407, forward strand.
CGGCAGGGTTCCGGAAACCGCCTGGAATGTGCGTGGCGCGCGTCCACGCCCCGAAGGGCCAAGCCGATCTGGACCACCACCAGGTGACGCGCCGGCCCTTCCGGCGCCGGCGCGTCCCCCTGACCGTGCCGGCCCCGGCTTCCTCGCCGCCGGCTTGGTCGCCGCCACCTCAGCCCGCCCCGCAGACCCGACCCGCGCCCCCGCGACCGCCACCCGATCGACCTGACCGCCCCCGAGATCCCCACCTCACCGGCATGCTGTTCACGCCGACCACCAGTCCGCTCGCTGGCTCCCGCACTGGTCCGCCCGGCGTGGCACCCGCTCCCGATCGGCGGCGCGACACGGGAGACCGGCACAGTCCGCGCTCACCGGCCGTCGCTCAACGGCGCTCCAGAGCGGCGATCCGACGACTGCCCACGAAACCCGGGGGCCGGGCCGCGGAACGGCGCCGCTGTCCTCACGGCCGGGGGTTGGTGCGATGCCACCGTGGGCGCGCGTCACTGCCTCGGCGTCCGGCGACGGAGGCGCAACGCGGGCAGACGCGCCGTACCCGGTCCGCCGCCCCTCCTGATTCCGGGAACGTGTCTGTCCAGGTGACGTGCGGGAAGCGGGTCAGCTGGGAGCGGCTGAGCGACAGACCGCAGACCGTCTCATTCAGGCCCGGCTCCCAGGCGTGAACCTCACCGGCGGGTAGCCGACGGCGGCCCTCATCCTCATCGGTCCACTGTCCGGAGGCGGCGACGGCGTACTGCTTCGTGCGAGCCATGGCGAGCGCGGGCCGACCGTCAGCCGACCGCGTTGCCGACGCCGGGCCGCGCCGGCACAGTCGGCACAGTCGGCAGACGGACGACGTCCAGGGCGCCAGGCGCGGTTTCCCCCCTGATCGCGCGGGGGCATTCGAATGGAGTCATCACGGCACCGTCCTGCACTCGGCCTCGTCAGCGGCTCGCGTGCCCGGATCGCCGGATCCCAAACCCCTGGGACGAGGGCCGGGGCCTCTGCTCCCGCGTGATGACCGGCCGTTCACTCCGCGCTCTGCGGGAGGTAGTAGGTCTGCCTCAGGAAAGCGGCCATGTCTTCCAACGCCTGTACATAACCGGCCTTGTACCGTGCGTCGGTGTCAGTGCGTTGACTTTCGGCCATCGCCCATTGGTCCAGCTTCAGCGCGATCTGCAGGTGGTTGCGGTACAGCACACCGTGTTCGCCGTTGAGTGCGGTCCGGGCGCGTCCCTCGTCCCAGTCCTCGAGGGTGCCGGTGTCGAAGTCCAGCAGAGCCTCATCCATCTGCCGCACGATTCTCCTCCGCACGCGTCGCTCGGGTCAGGTGCCACGTCCGTCACCACAACCGAGTTGCACGGGCGCCGGAGACGAAACACCCGCGAAAAGGTCGAGCGGGCACTGGCCGCCCTGGACTATCGCCCCAATCTGTCCGCCCGCGACCTCCGCAAGGGCAGGACCGCAGTGATCGCCCTGGCGCTGCCGGAACTGGACGCGCCGCACTTCTCCGAACTCACGCGGTTCGTGATCGGCGCCGCCGGCGAGCACGGCTGGACCGTCCTGACCGAGCAGTCGGCCGGAGATCCGGACCATGAGCGGGAGGTCCTGGACGGGATACGGGAACAGCGCATCGACGGGCTCATCTTCAACCCCATCACCGTCGGCCCGGAGGAACTGACGGCCGAACGGACACCACCGAGCCGACGAGGTGCCGCCACCGGCGACGTGGCCGACCTGCGTACGAAGGAGCCCTCCGGCACGGACGACATGAGGGAACCGACGGATCCCCGCAGACGAACGACCATCAGAGGGGCATCGTCGGCCGACACGCCTGCGGGGATCCGGCGGCAGACAGCAGCGTGCCGTGCCGTCTGGAATCGAGACAACACCGGCCTGGTGTAAATATTCTGACGTGCTGTCAAGTCAGGGCGTGTCCGGTGCCGGATGGCGCTCGCATGTACGCCCAGTGCCGTCACCTCTCCGCTCCCGGACCTGAAGGCCACGAAGAAGGCGACTGACGAGGCATCAGAACATTGACACATTGCATCCTTTGTCAGCGAACGGCTTTCGATGCCACAGTCGTGACTCCCCGGATGCGCGCCACCGCCGACCCCATCGCGGTCGGCGGGGCCGCGGAACGTCGAAGGAGTCTGCATGAACGACGCGGCACAGTCGGCACCGTTCGAGTGGCGGGATCCCAAGCGCTATCTCTGGCTGTTGGGGCTCGCGGTGCCCACGCTGCCCTTCCAGGCCGGAGCCCTCGCTTCACTGACCGGACTCGCCGCGTTCTGGTGGTGGGGCCCCTTCTTCGCCTTCGTTCTCGTCCCCTTGCTGGACCAGCTCACCGGATCCGACGGGGAGAATCCCCCGGAGCAGGCGATGGCACGACTGGAGGCCGACCGCTACTACCGCTGGTGCACCTATCTGTATCTGCCGATCCAGTTCGGCGCGCTGGTGTGGGCATGTGGTCAGTGGACCCACGGTGACCTCTCGCTCACCTCGCGGCTCGGACTGGCTGCGACCACCGGCGTGGTCGCCGGCGTCGCCATCAACACGGCTCACGAACTGGGCCACAAGCACGAGGAGCTGGAACGGCGTCTCAGTCGCATCGCTCTGGCGCAGACCTGCTACGGCCACTTCTATGTCGAGCACAATCACGGGCACCACATTCGTGTGGCCACGCCGGAGGACCCGGCCAGTTCACGGATGGGAGAGGCCTTCTGGGCGTTTCTTCCCAGGGCGGTCGTGGGCAGTGCGCGATCCGCCTGGCGACTGGAGAAGCGGCGGCTGTCCCGGCGCGGACGCGCCGTGTGGAGCCGGCACAACGACGTGCTGACCTCGTGGTCGCTGTCGGCCATCCTGTTCGCGGCCCTGACCGCCACGTTCGGCTGGAACGTGGCGCCCTACCTCGTGCTGCAGGCCGTACTCGGTTTCTGCCTCCTGGAGAGCGTCAACTACATCGAGCACTACGGGTTGCTCAGGCGGCGTCGTCCGGACGGCCGGTACGAGCGCGTTGCTCCGCGCCACAGCTGGAACAGCAACAACACCGTCAGCAATCTCCTGCTCTTCCAGTTGCAGAGGCACTCCGACCATCACGCCAACCCTCTGCGGCGCTACCAGACCCTGCGCCACTTCGGCGAAGCCCCGCAGCTCCCCTCCGGCTACGCCTCGATGATCGTCCTGGCCTGGTGCTCACCGCTGTGGTCCCGGATCATGCACCCAAGACTGCTGGCTCACTACGACAGCGACGTGACGCGCGCCAACCTCCATCCGCCGGCCCGTGGGCGCCTCCTTCGCCGTTACGGTGCCGAGTCCAGTACCGCTGCCACCGTGCGGGCCCCCGGGTCCGCCACCGAGGCATCGCCGGCCGAGGGCACCCACCGGTGACTGGTCGTCAGGAGGACGCCCGCATCGGCCGCTTCTGCGGCGTGCGCCGGCGGCACGTCAGGGCGCACGGACGGCGGCGGTGCGTCCGGCCCACCGCGCACCCCCGTCAGTAGCGCCCTGATAAGCGGTGGTCGAGACCCTCCTCGAAAGCATGAGCCACCGCGCACCGTCATCTGCTGGACGCCAGGCCTGCCGGGGTGAGCCGGACCCGTTCCCCGGGGTATCACCTCGTGCCGTTTCATCCCTCCCGTCTCCCCCGGACGACGAGACGGGAGGCCGGATGCCGGAAGCGGTGCCGGGCGGACTCTCCGAGCGCGGCACCCGGCAGGACCCACCGGGCATCGGTACTCGCCGCTATCGCATCACTTTCAGCACCGCCAGGGAGAGCCGCTGCGCGGTGGGCCGGGGATCGGCTCCGGGCAGAAGGAGGTGGCTGATGGTCATCCGGACGGTGATGTCCGCCGCCATCTCGATGAGGTCCTCGTCCCGTCCGGGAAAACGCTCCGTGAGCCACGCGCGCAGCAGGCCCTGAGCCGCGTCGAAGATCGGGTCCGCACGTGCGGTGAGGTAGGGCAGCAGGCTGTCGGAACCCTCCCTGGCAGCCATGACGACAGCCCGTACGAGCGGGTTGCGATGGGCTTCGGTGAGGACGAAGAAGACAGCCGTCTCCAGGGAGGCACGGGTGTCCGGGAGCCCGGGGTAGAGGGCCTGGGCCACGCTTTCCAGGAACTCGCGTGTCTCCCTGACCACCAAGGCACGGCCGAGGCCCGCGCGGTTGCCGAACTCCTTGTACACCGAGGGACGGGACACCTCGGCCGCCGCGGCGACGGCCGACAGGCTCACCTGGTCCCAGCCCGAGGCACATGCCAGGTCGCGTGCGGCGTCCAGTACGCGCTGTCTCATGTGCTTGCGCCATGCGACGCGTGGCGGATCGGGTACGGCTGCGTTGTCGTCCAGGGATTCCGTCCTGCTCGTGTGTGCCGCCATGACGCCAGTCTGGCAGGAGCGTGTGCGGCGGGGGCACGCCGGCGGACGTACCCGCGGCCACGCGGCGTGGGGTCCGCCAACCCCGCGAGGGGCCCGGGTGGCGGGGTTCGGGATGAGATCCGGCGCCGTCAGGAGCGCTTGCGGCGGACCAGGAAGACGATCCCTCCGCCGAGCGCCGGCACGGCGGCGGCCACCCCGAGGGGTGCCGCCACGCCGGCTCCGGTCCGGGGCGGCGGTTCGCTGTCACCGGCGGCCGCGCGGGGTCACGCGCATCACGGTGACGCAAGGGCTTCTTGACCCCCGTGGCACCGCTCGAGCATGGCCGCCGACGGTGGCTGCCGGCCAAGCGCCGCCACGCTCCGGGAAGAGAACGTGAGCGGCGCCGAGAATCCGTTGCCGGGTCGCTTGTCGCGCGGCCGCGGTCCGAGCGCGGTCGGCGCAGGCGGCGGGACGGGGCTGAGCCGGCTCAGCCGAGCACTTGCGCGCTGCTGACCGGTTCCCGCCGCTGTTGGCCGTTGATGCGGTGCCGTTCGATGGACGAGCGCCGGTACACCTCCTGCCGCACCCGCTGGATCTCACCGACAGGCCGGTGCTCCTCGCGTGAGCGCCACGGCGTGATCGACGTGGCGTCGGCGGCCGCGACGTTGTCGTCCCCGCCGACGTCCTGGCGCGGAAGGTCCACACGGGCGACGGTCACCCAGGGGGACAGTTCCTCAGGCCACTTGACGGAGGTGTTGTCCACGGGCATGCGGGCAAGATCGGTGTTGAGCTGCACCTGGAGTGCGAAGGAGTGGCCCCGTTCCGCGGCCTCGGCAACCAGGGTGTGGCGGAACGCCTCGTTGTCCGCGCGCACGTCCACGATCTGGTGCGTGAGGGAGGCCAGGGACTCGGCCGTCGGCACGGTACGGATCTTGGCGATGTGGTCGCCGTACCGGAAGGCGCCCATGCTGTTGTAGGTGTACGACAGCAGGTTCCTGCGCGGGACCGTGGTGAACGACAGCATGGCGAACAGTTCGTCCCACAGCCAGCTGTCGGGATCGGTGAGCGTGCCCCGGCGGGTCAGGAACTCCGCCATCCAGGTCTTGCGGCGGGCCGGGTTCACCAGGGCCTCGGGCAGCTCCGCGAACAGCTCCTCGATGACCATGTAGTCGTAGGCGGTGTTCGCGAAGAAGACCTCGTTGTTGATCAGGTTGAGGTCGAAGGTACCGCTGTCCGGCTCGTCGTCCAGCAGTGAGGGGCCGGGGACCCCGAACAGTTTGATGCCCATGCCGCACGCCGCGCCCAGCTGGTGGTCGGGGCGCTGGTGCCCCAGGCCGTTGGAGTAGCGGACGACGGCGTCGTACACGGCGGGCCGGGCGAAGACGCCCTGGCCGTGGAATCCCTGGTTGTCACCGATCGTGACGGTGGCCTTGAGAAGACCGTAGGTCTTTCCGTGGGCGGTGCGGACGGCGCGGCCGACGGCCTCCCGCTCGACCGAGGCGCGGGTGCGCTGCGCCACCTGTGCGACCACTGCGTCCAACTCCTCCTGGTAGGCCGGACGTTCGGCGGGGCGGTAGTCCTCGTAGCGGACGGGGTCCATGGTGTTGCCTCCCTGTACGGTGATGTCGATTCCAGACGCTAGCCCGCTATTAAATTGTGCACAACATAACCGTCTGTGGTGAATCACACGTTGGCGAGCGCAACCGTGTGAGGGGCACCGCGCCGGCAGGGTCGATGCATGCGGTGCGCTGGGGGGCTGCTGACGTTCGTCAACGACCGTCGGCCACCAGCGACATCGACCTGGCCGAGGTGTGCGCCTTCCCGTCCGCCTGCCGGCACCACCCGGCTGAACACCCGGCACGGGCACGGCGCCAGGCGCACACACGCGGGTGCGCACGCTGCGGAGGCCCGACACCCGCCGAGCCGGCGGCAGCCGTCCCGCCCCCCGCTCCCTCTCCGGGGGGTTCGGACCGCAGAACCGACCCACCTGCGGACACTCCGCGCTCCGCCCTCCCGGAACGGTGGGATGCGCCTCCGGCCCCGCTCGCCGCGTCGCCCTCCGATGCGCCCGTGCCCCCGAAGCCCGTCCGCACGCCCAGGCGGCACGGAAGCCGGGGACATGGTCGCTTCATCGACCGTCGGCGCACCCCAGGTCGCCGGCGTCTTCGGATCGGGCACCGTGGGACGAGGGGGGCGCCGCCGGAGCGGTGGGCTCGCGAGGGCGGGAAGACCGGCAGGCCGTACCCGATCCCAGAAGCCGTACGGCATCCACGGGGACGAGAGCGGCGTCTACGCGGACGACACCCGCCTCGCCCTCATGCTGCGCACGAAGTAGTGGCCGACAGCCATGCGGCGGGCATCGGCCTCTTCCGGCAATCGTCGGCGAGGCCGGATGGGTGCCGCCTCGCATCCCGGCCGCACCCGCCGGTTCGGACCGCCCCGGGCGTCCTGGGCCCCTCAGGACTCCGGGGCGGCCGTCATCAGCGTGTCGAGCACCGAGTCCAGGTAGCGCCTGCCGTCCTCGCCGGCCGGAAGCGTCTCCGGCACCGCGTGCGTCAGCTGTGTATGCCCGAGGTAGCCGGTGTAGGCCAGCAGCGCACGGCGGCGCGCCTCGTCCGGAGGGAAGCCCAGTTCGACGAACAGCTGCGCCAGGTAGCCGACTCGACGCTCCGTCACCCGGCGCAGTACGGCGGCCACCCGCGGGTGTCCGGCCGAGGCCGGCAGGGAAACCTCCAGCGGGTCGTGGGCTGCGAGTTCGGACGCCGTGGAGAAGAGCCCGCGCAGCCGCATCTCCGGATCCGGCTCGGCCGCCAGCCCGGCGATGATCGACTCGGTGGACTTCTCTTCCCAACGGTCGAGCGCGGCCTCGATCAGCGACTCACGGTTGGCGAAATGCCAGTAGAAGCTGCCTTTGGTGGTCCCCAGACGAACGGCGAGCGGCTCGATGGCGACCGCCGTAAGACCGCCTTCACCCATGGCTGACAGGGCCGCGTCCGCCCAGTCCTTCGCTGTCAGCCGCTTCCGGCCACCCTCGCGAGCGACCTCGCCCCGCCGTTGCCCCATGCCCATACGCTACCGTATGGGCGACAACATACGGCAGCGTATGGAGGCGCGCTATGCGCAGGTTCCGCACCATCCGCAATGTCCACGAGCGCACGATCGAGGCTCCCGCCCAGGTTGTCGGGGCCCTGCTCGACCGCCTGTCCTCGGCCGACGACCCGGTCTGGCCCGCGCCGGCCTGGTCCCCGATGCGCTTCGACCGCCCCCTGGGCGTCGGCGCGGACGGCGGGCACGGCTTCATCCGCTACCGCGTCACCGCGTACGAACCCGGCCGCCGCGCCCGCTTCGACTTCACCCCACCCATGAGCGGCCACCATGAGTGCGTCATCGAACCGGTGGGACGGGAGCGATGCCGCCTGCGGCACACCCTGGAGCTGGAACGCCGCGGCCCGATGGTGCTGTGCTGGGCTCTGGCGGTGCGCTGGATGCACGACACGGTGATCGAAGAGCTCTTCGACAACGTCGAACGGGCCGCCACCGGAACGGCCGGCAGCCCCGTTCGCTGGTCGCCCTGGGTCCGGCTGCTCCACCGGCTCATGTGGGAGAGGGCCGCCGCCTGCGACCTCCCGGCGGGTGCCCGCCTGGCCCGTGTCGCCTTCGAGCGGACCCACTACAGCGACGCATGGCGGATGACGATGCGTCCCGGGATGCCCCGGGACCCCGAGTCCTGGCGGGGCGTCCTGCGCGGAGCTTCCTTCCCGGTGGTGGGCCGCGAGGGCGGCGAGGTGCTGCTGGGCGAGGACGCCGGCCACCTCGACTTCCGGGCCTCGATCCTCGTCGACGACCGTCAGGTCACGCTCAGCACGGTGGTGCGGATCCACAACTGGCGCGGCAGGTTGTACTGGGCCGTGGTCAAGCGCGTCCACCCCTTCATGGCCCGTACCATGCTCCGCCGTATCCACCGGCGACTCGCCCTCACAGCTCCCAGCGCCGCGGAGCGCGCACCGTCGGCACCCGTTCCCGCCGCTCCGCAGGGAAGTTGAGTGGGGACCGACACAGAGCCGCCTGCTGGGCAGGACAGTTCTGCTGGCGTGGAAGCGGTGTGTGCGCGGCTACCGACTCGATTCCGCCGGCATCGCGGCCTGTGCGGTGCCGTCACGCACGGGCCGCATCGACGAGGGGGCACCCCTGCGCATCGTCGAGCACCTTCGGGAACCTCCCTCCGCAAGTTGCCATCTGACAGGGCGCCATGCCACCGCCGACGGGTGAGTCCCGCGTTGCTCGGCCCGGTTGAGCGCCTCGGGAATGTCCGTCGTGGTGGCTCTTCGGAGATTGGAGACACCCCCCATGCGTCTTTCCACCGCCCACAGAACCGCGACCCGGCGGATCGCCTCCGCCGCGATCGCTGCCGGCGCGGTGCTCGGACTCCTCGGTACGTCCACCGGGGCGGCTGAGGCGGCGACACCGGCCCACCCCGGCCGCCCGGACCGTCCCATCATCGGCGGCACCGAGAAGCCCGTCGGCTCATATCCGTTCATGGCGGCGCTGCTGGCCAAGGGCCGGGGCAACCCGCACGACCGGCAGTTCTGCGGCGGCAGCCTGCTGGACCCGTACGTCGTCATGACGGCCGCACACTGCGTCGTCGGTGTGCAGCCCAAGCAGCTCGAAACGGTCGTCGGCCGCACCGTGCTGTCCAAGAAGAACCAGGGCCACCTGCGCAACGTCACCGACATCGTCGTCCACCCCCGCTACGCCAGGGGACAGGAGGCGTACGACATCGCGTTCCTGACGCTGGAGAAGCCCGTCACCGGTACCGCGCCGGTCAACCTGCCGACCGTGGGCACAGACGCACTCATCCGCCCGGGCGCCAGGGCCACGGTCATCGGCTGGGGCAACACCGACACGGAAGTGCCGAACTATCCGGACCGGCTGCGAGCGGTGGACGTCCCTATCGTGTCGCACATCGAGTGCAAGGCGTCCTACTCGAGCTACGACAAGAAGGTCAACGTCTGCGCGGGCGTCGAGGGCAAGGACTCCTGCCAGGGTGACAGCGGCGGACCGATGTTCCGGAAGCTGCCGGGCCGCCGCGGGGTCTACCAGATAGGCATCGTGTCGTACGGCGACGGCTGCGCCGCCCAGGGGGCTCCGGGCGTGTACACGTACACCGGTTCGGCCAAGCTGTGGGACACGCTGGACGAGTCCGCCAAGGGCAGGAAGGTGAAGCGACTGCTCGGCCGCTGATCGGGTGAAAGGATGCCCTGTTCACTCGGGGACTCGGGGAAACAGGGCATCCGCGGCGGCGGATCACGCAGGGCGCGGCTGGCCACCCAACGCGCCCTCGGCCCGCCCTTTCTCGCCTCGGCCGGTGACGTTTGCGAGAGCTGGGTCTTCGCCACCGCCTTCCTCACCCGGCCCGTGTCTCGGCCGCCACGTCCTTCGTCACCGCCTACCACGAACGCTTCGGAGCGGTGGCCCCGCCCTGGTACTCCGCGGAGCCTTACGACGCGACGCTGTTCGCGGCGCGGGCGATGACGACGCTGGGCGCGTCCCACGAAGAACGGGGCGCCATCGTGGGCAACTGCGCGCGACCGACTACCGACAGATCACCAAGCGGCTGCGCTACACGTCGTCGAGGACCGGGTACCCCATGAAGGCGATGTCCCTCTTCAAGGCGTCCGGCGGCCGCTTCCGCTTTCTCGGCCAGTACCAGGACGTGGCGACCTGAGCCGTGCACGGCCGGCGCGGACCGCCGTGACACGTCGGTCGGCGGACCTGAATCCCGTGGGACCGCCCGCTCGCGTCACGCGTCCTCGGTCATCCCCGCGAAGGCCCAGCCGTGCCGGATGTTTCCGCGTTCCCGGCGGTCGACGCGGGTGACCTCCGGCGCACCGTTGCTGCGCGTGAGCAGTCCGCTGATCAGCGTGCGGTACGCGAAGAAGAGTGTCACGGCGCCGGTCACGACGAAGGCCATACCGGGCCCGTACCCCTTGCCCGTGGCAGTGCGGATGACGTGGACGAAGCCGTAGCCGCCGAGGACCGTCGCCAGGGCGCACACCTTCCACAGCACACCGTGCAGGCGCCGTTCACGGCGCACTTCGGCGAACGACGGGAGGGCCACCCGGAGTTGTGCGCCGCAGTGCTCACACGTCTCACGGGTCTCGTTCCTGCGCTCCTCGAAACGCTCCAGCCGGCTGGTGGCGGCGTTGGTGACGGCAATCGTCCGGCTCAGCTTGTCCGTGACCTCTTTGGTGAGGGTGTGCATGATCCTGTACTCGAAGGTCCCCGGTACCTCTGCGGCCACGGCTTCCGCCCCCTTCTCTCCCCCGCCCCCGACACCCTCGATTCTCCTGCGGCGGCAGGCGACTTGCCGCCGGGGCCGCACCACTTGGAACCGCACTGTGACGAAACGGGCGCCCGCCGGGGGAGGGCACGGCCCCGTTGTGCACCCCGCCAGAGGTGCGCGGTCCGGTATGTCGTTCGAGGGCCGCAGCTCACTGCGGCGCAGCCGGAGCGCGGCTCCTGCGGGAGCCACCGCCGGCCGAACCTGAGAGGGACGAGGTGCGGCAGCGTGCCGGAACGCCCGAGCCGCTCTGGAACGCGCAGCGGAACGCGCGCTGCTCCCGGCCTGGATCGCCGTCGACCACCACTTTCCTTCCGGGACGCACCCCACGCTTCCTCTCCCCGCAGCCGGAAGGAGCCTGGTGACCGAGTGAGGGCCGACGGCGCCGGGCACGGCTTCGTCCCCGGGCGATGGCGGCGCGGAATGCCCGTCCCTGTCATGTTCTCGTTGCCTGCCTGGGATCCGACAGCCCGGATATCGCTGCACAGCTGGATGAAGAGCGAACTGCTCAAGATCTATCCCAGCCTCCGGCAGCTAGACTCCGATGTCGTTGCGCGGCTGGTGAGTACCCACCGCGTCCTTCCGGTCCTCGACGATTTCGACGGACTGGCTCCGCAGCTGCGACCGGCGGTGATCAAATCCCTCAATTCCTCGGTCGGCCCGAGCGACCAGTACCTCCTGCTGAGCCGTCGGCAGGAGTACGGCGACGCGGTGGCCGCCGAGCGCCCCCTGAAGAAGGCTTCCGTCGTCCTACTCGAAGGCCTCACGGTCGCGGATTACGCCGACTACCTTCCTTTGTCCGCGGTCAAGACGGGAGGCGGCTCCGGGACGCGCTGGGATCCCGTACTCGCCCGTCTGCGCAGCGAACCCGACGCTCCGGAGACCGGTGCGCTGCGGGGCGTGTTCTCCACGGCGCTGGGTGTGTCGCTGGCCCGACGTGTCTACAGCGACGCCACCGGCGCGGCGGCGAACGACCCTGCCGAACTGCTCGATCCGGAACGCTTCCCGGATCAGACCCGCCTGCAGCACCATCTGCTCAGCGCGTTCGTCGACGCGGCATACGAGCAGCCCCTCGCCGACGACCAGCCGGCAGCACACCGGGCCGGGTACCCCGTCGCGAAGGCCAGGCAGTGGCTGGGCTGGCTGGCAGCGGACCTGAACCGACGGGAGACGCGCAGCCTGGCATGGTGGGACCAGAACAGCAGGCTCCCCCGACCGCTCTTCGCCCTGACCGGGTTGCTCCACACGATGGCGACCATGCTCCTGAGCGGCTACGGCGCTTCCCTTGTCGGCATCGACGCACACATGCCCGCGTTCGCGTACCTCCCGCTGGTCGCTGTGCTCTACTGGGCGCACTTCCCATACGCGCAGCGCCTTTCGACGACGTTCATCCAGACGGCGAAAAGGCAGCCGAGAAGCGGCTTCCATCGCCGGCTTGTGGTCCGCTCGCTCTTCAGCGGCGTCTTCATGACCATAGCGACGCCGGTCCCCCTGATGCTGATCTTCGAACACTTCTCCGCGAAGGACATCGGTTTCCCGGCCGCGTGTCTCCTGGGGCTCGGGGCAGGCATCTGGTCCTTCGGCAAGAGCTGGGTCGACGCTTCCATGGAGCCGGTGAACATCGCCGGATCCCCGAATCCATCCTCTCTGCTGCGGACGGCACGCTGGAGCTTCCTTTACAGTCTGAGCACTGTCTGGCTGTCCGTTTTCCTCTGCAGCTTCGTCGCCGTCCTGGCGCTCGGCTCGACGACGCCGACCGGCATTCTGCGTTCCGTCTCGGTGACGCTCTGGTTCTGTGTCGTCGCCCTCACCCTGCTGTTCCTGATCTGCCCGTGGGGATTCTTCGTCCAGACGCGGCTGTGGCTGGCCCTCACGGGTCGTCTTCCGCTGCGCTTCATGACCTTCCTCGACGACGCGCACCAACGGGGAATCCTGCGGCAGAACGGAGCCGTGTACGAGTTCCGGCACGCCTACCTTCAGGAGTACCTGGCGGCGGGCGAGTAGGACGCGTATCGCGTCGTGATCCCGGCCGGTCGTGGCGGCCGGCCGCCGGCCTGGTCCTCCCCCACCGTCGCGAACGTGGCCAGGTAGAACCCGACGAAATCTCCCGCGACTGCCGCCTCGGCGACGGCGTGCACCACGCCACGCCGCGGCATTCCCTCACTGCCGCGATCCGCTGGTGTGGGCGAAGCGACCCCGGGTGTTATTCAATGAGGTGTGCGGTCAGGGATCTCGGGGCCCCGTCGCACGGGTCCGAGTACGGCCCCGGCGCTGCGCCGGGGATTGCTGAGAGAGCCGCATGGACTCCACGCCCTCCCCCTCGTCCTCATCGCCGTTCGACCTGGTCAGCAGGGCCCTGGGGCGCTACATCCCGGTCTCCGGAGCGGCAGCGGCCGCCGCTCCTGCCGACGCGCAGGACGACCGCACCACCCGCCGACGCGTACCCGACGACCCGGAAGCCAGCCGTCAGGACCAGATTCTCGGCGCGATCAACCTGGACGGGGATCTGAGAATCACCCGCTGCAATCTGGACGCCCCCGTATTCGCGGGTCTGGACGCCGTGGCCGGGTGTCCTTTCGTCGATCTCCTGCCCCCCGGGGACGTACCGACGGTGACACGGCGGTTGCGGCAGGTCCTGGAGACCGGTGAGGCGCACGTCGCCCGGATCCAGCGCCTGCGGCGCGGCGACGGGTCGGAGCTGGTGGTCTCGATGAGCATCCTGCCCGCCGCGGCGCCTGAGGAGGGTCTGACCATCTCCGTGATCGCCATGGCCAGGAGGCTGCACCTGTACGCCGCCGAGACCGCGGTCGGCACCTCGCTGGACATCGGCGAGACCGCGCAGTCGCTGGCGGAGTCCCTGCTGGCCTGGGGAGACGTGGCCGCCGTCGACCTCGACCTCGCCGTGTGGACGGGCGAGGGAGTCACCGAGCAGGCGCAGGGGCGCATCCGGCTACGGCGGGCGGCACTGGCGCCGGACCGGGCGTGGCCCGACGGCTACGTGACTCCGGGCGGCGATCTTCCCAGCGACGCGAGTCGGCTGCTGGCGCAGGCGGTACGGCGGGACGATGCCCCGCAGGCCATCGTCATACCCGACCGGGAGGCGGTCGAACGGGTACTCGGCAGTCCGCAAGTGATGCGTGCCCTCGTGCCCGGTGACCGGTCGGGGGGTGTGGCGTGTGTACCGCTGGTCTTGGACGGCGCGCCGCCCGTCGTACTGGGCGTGGCGGAGGTCTGGCGGCGGGCGGACTGCCCCTTCCGCGACAGCGAGCTGTTCGACCTGCAGGAACTGGTGGCCAGGACCGCCCATCACGTCGACCTGGCCCGTCAGCACCAGCGCGAGCACACGCAGGTGCTGGCGTTGCAGCGCCGGCTGCTGCCCCGGACCGGCGGCGACACCATCGAGATCGCCAGCGTCTACCAGCCCGCCAGCCCCGACAGCGCGGGCGTCGGCGGCGACTGGGTGAACAGCTTTCCGCTGCCGGACGGCCGTACCGCGCTGGTGGTCGGTGACGTCGTCGGGCACGGCCTGGGAGCCGCGGCAACCATGGGCCAGCTGAGCATGGAGGCCCGCGCGCTGCTGTCCGCGGGGCTGGCGCCCGACGAGGTGCTGGAGCACCTGGACGAGACCGTGACGCTGCTGGACGACACGGAGTCGGGGCTGACGGCCGGCTACAGCGCCCTCGGGTCGACCTGCTGCATCGCCCTCTACGACCCGGTCAACCACCACGTGGCGCTCTCCAGCGCCGGCCACCTCCCCCCGGTCCTGGTGCTCCCGAACGGGCACGCGGGCCCGCTCGCGGTCCGCCCCCACCCCGGCCTGGGCGCCGAGTTCGCGCTGCGGGAGCCGTTCGACGTGCACGTGTTCGGTGCGCCCCCGGGCTCCCTGCTCGCCCTCTACACCGACGGCCTGGTGGAGGATCCGGCCGTGACGATCGACGAAGGCATCAACAGGCTGGCGGACACCGTGTCCACGGTGCACCCCTGGGACGCCCTGCAGCAGGCCGCACGGCACGTCGTCTCCGCGCTGGCACCTGTGCGCCAGCGGGACGACGTGAGCCTGCTGCTCGCGCGCATGATCGGCTACCGCAAGGGGGACACCGCCACCTGGCGGCTGCCCGCCCGCGAGGACGCGCCCGCCCGTGCCCGCGCGCACGTCTCCGCGCGGCTGCGGCAATGGCGCACCAGGGACGACACCCGGGACAACGTGTCGCTGCTGGTCAGCGAGCTGGTCACGAACGCGGTGCGCTACGCCACCGGTCCCGTCACGGTACGACTGATCAGGGCCGGTCACGGCCTGCTGTGCGAGGTGGGCGACACCGGCAACGGCAGGCCACGTCTGAGCCGGGGCGGCGTCCTCGACGACGGCGGTCGTGGCCTGCACATCGTGCACAGGCTCACCACCCGGTGGGGGGTGCGGTGGACGGACACCGGCAAGGTGGTCTGGGCGGAGGTCGCAAGGTGACGCGGCCGCGGGGCGGGGCGCGGCCGCGTACGCGAGCGCGGCGAGGGTGGGGGCGGCGTACGCGTCAGCCGACGTCACCGACGGTACGGACGACACCCTCAGCGGTACCGGTGGCGTGACCGGTGATGCGGGCGGCCCGTTCGCTGGTACGGGTGGTGCGGACCCGTACTACAGCCACTCCCCTTCCAGTGCGGTGGCGGTGAGGCCCGGTGCCGCCGCGTACAGGACGGCACGATTGCCCGGCTTCTGCCCGGCATCGCGCGCCCGCCTCAGGATGTCGAACACGGCGGCGCCTCCGCGGTTGCCGCTGGTGTAGCTGTCCCGGCTGTAGTCCAGCAGCCCCGACGGCCACGCGTCGGGCATCGTCTGCTCCATGTACTCCAGCACCCGGGTCCCGCCGGGGTGCGCGAGCAGCACGTCGGGGTGCCAGGAGTCGGGGTCGTCCTGGTAACGCACGCGCAGCCACTCCCACATCGCGGTGACCGTCTCCTGTACGGCGCGCGGCCCGCGCCGGTCCATCACGAAGTGGGTGCCGTCCGCCCGCGTATCCAGGCGGTGCAGGTCTTGGGTGCCGGGCAGGGTGTGGTGCCAGGCGGCATCCAACCGCAGCACCGACTCGCGCCTCTGACGGCCTGTGACCACCGCGGCGACCGCGGTGTCCGCAAACAGCAACCGGACGATCAGGGACTCGAGGGTGTCGTCCGCGGGCTGGTAGGTCGTGCTCAGCGCCTCCGCGATCACGACCAGGACCACCCGTTCGGGATCCGCGGCCACGAGATCCGCCGCCAGCGCCAGCGAGCGGGTCCCTGCGACACAGGCCCACTGCGTGGCCGGCAACAGCATCACGTCGTTGCGGAGCGGAAGCTTGTTGGCCAGGGCGATGTCCAGACCCGGCAGCGCCGGGGTGGTGGAGTGGCTGGTGATCAGGCAGTCGATGTCTGCCGCGTCCAGCCCGGCGATCTGCAGGGCCCCGCGCGCCGCACGTTCGCCGTAGGACTGCACGGCCTCCCAGGCCGGCGCGGTGCGCTCCTGGACGGTCTGCGGCGCGGGAACCGCCTCGAGGGCGGCGATCACGCGGTCCACGTCCTGCTGTGTGAACCCGTCTCGTGCCAGCGCCTCTTGGGCGGGCCCGATGCCGACAGCCCGCAGGCCGCTGCCGTTACCGGGCGCGACGGCGGTCTCCAGCGGCAGCATCCACCCGCGGGTCGCGATGCCCGTACTGGCCGCGATGCCGTCGATCCGCGGCGCCCACGCCGCGTGCGGGTGCCGGTCGCGCACCTCCGCCACGATCTGGCTGGTCTCCACGGCGTGCTCGCCGGGTATCACGGCAGGAGGACAGAGGTAAGCGGCCATAATGGGCACCTTTCCGAGGGAAAAAGGAGGAACGTCACGAAGGCTGCGTCATGGGCCACTTTGAAAGTTCGCGCCCAAGAGGATGCCGATGAGACCCACTTCGGGAGTGGACATCCCTTTCGAGCATGGACGCTAAATGGACATTTGCGCTGTGATGCAGACAACTTGGGCAGCCCTTGAAGGCTGTGATCCGGCACACACCGCCAAACGGGGGTCCTCGGAGCGGCTCCCCTGACTTACCGTCACGCGTTTTGATCCGAACAAGCATGGGCGGGACGGGGACGGGACGAGTGGCCTCGGCATCCTGACCCACGCCAACTGCTCTACTTCGCCGGGGACAGCACCGGCGGCTCAGCCGCTCCACGTGGTCGCCGGTGGCGCTCAAGGCGTCCTCTCGGTGGGAGCGTCACACCTGCTGCGCGGTGAGCCGGTGGACCGGCGGCCATGCCGTCACGATGCGCATCGTGCCCTTCCCGCCCAGACCTGCCGCCTCTGAGCGCGGCCCTCGCGACGGCCGCGACCATCGCCCTGGCCACGGGCAGGGGCGAACTACCGGCTCGGGGACTCGCAGCTGCAGTACTCGACGTCGGAGAACACGACCAACGCGACCATCGGCAACCGGGACGTTGAGGCCGGGCGCGGTCTGCTACGACCTGATGTTTTGCCGAGTTCGGCCCTCGGAAGTCAGCACCGAACCAGCACCGGAAACGTCGTGCTGCCGGGCGGCTGCAGGGAACCCGAGATCGACCGGCCAACGACGACGGCGTCGTGATTCTCCTGGCCTGCCGCCCAGCCCGTGACCGGTTGACTCTCTTGCAGTCGGCTCTCGTGGGGCGCCGCCCGTGACACGGGGCAGGCCTGTGCCGACTCTAAGCCGCCCTGGCTGCCTCGCGGGTATACGGACCGCGAGGCAGCCGGGCGCGCGGCCGGTGGATCAGCCTTGGACGACGAACGTCCTGGCCTTACCGGAGCGGCCGGAGCAGGACCGCCTCTCCTCAGCGGTCATCTTCCTGGACTTGACGACCACCGCGTTGCTCTGGCCGTCCGTCCCGTTCGGGGCAGGGCCGGTGATGACGTCGGGGACGAACCAGAAGTAGTGACCCCACTTCCGGTCGTCGTAATGCGTCTGCCATGTGCCGGAGACGGTCTGCATCACCTGCGCACGGGAGATCCAGCCGACTTCACCGGGCTTCACCGTCATGTTGACGGAGCTGGTCTCCGAGTGCGTGCTCGACCAGGTGTGACTGTAAGTCGCCGTAACGCTGAGGTCGATGATTCCCGCTATCTTGCCGCCGGCGGTCACGGACACGCCCGCCGAGTCCGTGGAACCGACCGTGTCGGACCAGGTCATCGACTGGGTGGCGGGCGAGGTGCTGCAGTTGTAGAGCGAGTCGGAGACCCGGTGGAAGTCTCCGAGATACGCCTGGCCCAACTGCGGTTCGTTGAAGGTGCACTTTCCTTCGCCCGAGTCGCAGTCCGCTATGAGCTGTGCCCGCGTAGGCTGGTCATCGGCCGAGGCCGGAACGGCTATCGCCGCGACCATGCCCAGGGCAGCCGCTGAGAGCGCCAGCATCCGTCCGCCGTGGCGCATCCTGCGGTTGTTCGCCATACATGTGCCTTTCGCTGTGCATGAGGGGGGTCGGTGATCGCAGGAAGAGCGACTGCGCTTACCGCGATCACCGCCTGTTGCGATCTAGGAGGCGCAACAACTGATCTATCTACACCACTAGTTGATGGAATCCCAGTCGTGCGCGATCTCCCGCCCGTAACTGATCGGCGGGACCTGCTCCACCTCCGCGACGACGTGCCACTCTCCCCGGCCGACGACCACGGCCGACCGCTTGACCGGCCAGACGCCGTGTGCCGCGTGGCTGCCGGTGGGGCACAGCCCGGAGGCCTGGACGCGGATGCGCCCTGGCCCGGGGCGGGGCTCGGGGTCGGGGCGGTCCTCGATGACCAGGGGCTCGCCGAAGGCTCGTTCGGCCGCTGCCTTCACGCTCTCTTCGCTGCAGTGGTAGTCAAGGGTGCATCAGTCGTGTGCGACGACGGCCGGGGGCGGTGGCGTGGCGCGGGACGGCGTGGGTGAGGGCATCGAGGTGGGTGCCGTCGGAGGAGCGGCGGATACGCCGGCCGACGACGACCGGCGAGTCCTCGCGGAAGGCATCGATCAGGAGGAGCGAGGGAGCAGCGGGACTCCGTGACGATCACGACGTCGGGGTACTACTGCCGCCGAAGGCTCAGCACCTCGGTCAGGGCTGCGGCATCGCTCTTCGCCACCATCCAACGGGCGAAGTACCCCCGCAGACTCGCTGGCCGGGCGCCGGCCCGGCTACTGGGGCAGCTTCGTGTCCGGGCGCGCCGGTCCAGCAGCGCAGCAGGTCCCGGCTTCCGGGACCTGGTAGAGGGGTAGGCATCGAGGCCGGGACGGAGGTCTTCCACAGCTGCGGACAGCTCGATGCCAACTTGCAGACCATCATGGTGGCTTGAACAGCCGACTGTGTTCGACGGCTCTTCCGTCACCGCGCAGGCCCGCTACTGTCCCGTACGACGAGCGCCGTGATGCCGGCGAGCGGCGGGCGCACGGCGTCAGACGCCGAGTCACTTAGTCCGCGAAGGGCAGATCGTCGAGGCCGACCACGCTCGGCGTGGGGCGGTCTGGCGGTGAACATCATCGAGTGCTGACCGGCGGCGCGGCTGGTCGTAGACACCATTCGGATATCTCCGCATGGTGCACTCAAGCGGCGCAGGTCGACGAGCGGCGATTGCCAGATGGTCAGGCGCCCGGAGGCTTCCGGTGTGCGAGGGCATCGGGGTTGGCGCCCTCGGCCTTGGCTGCGTCGGCGAGCGCCGCGGCAGCGGCTTTTTCCGCCTGAGCCTTGTCATTGGCGGCCTGGGCGACCCCGTCGTCCGAGGGTTTCTCGCGGGTGGCCGGTGACTGGGGCAACACCTCGGTGAAGGCGCGGGACACGCCCTGGAGTGCGGAGGTGATCTCGCTGGGGATCACCCAGAAGTTGTTGCCCGAGCCTTGCGCGAGTTGGGGCAGCGTCTGGAGGTACTGGTAGGCGAGCAGCTTGGGGTCGGGATCGTTGCGATGTACGGCCTGGAACACCTCGTCGATGGCCCGCGACTGGCCCTCGGCCTGGAGGATCGCAGCGGTACGGTTGCCCTCCGCGCGCAGGACGGCGGCCTGCTTGTCCCCTTCGGCGGTGAGGATCTGCGACTGGCGCTGCCCCTCGGCCCCGAGAATCGCGGCCCGCTTGTCCCGCTCGGCTCGCATCTGCTTCTGCATCGCGTCCTTGATGGACTGCGGAGGGTCGATGGCCTTGATCTCCACCCGGTTGACCCTAAGCCCCCACTTGCCGGTGGCCTCGTCCAGCACACCGCGCAGCTGGCTGTTGATGGTGTCCCGTGAGGTAAGCGTCTTTTCCAGGTCCATGGATCCCACGACATTGCGCAAGGTGGTGACGGTGAGCTGTTCGACCGCCTGCAGGAAATTCGCGATCTCGTAGAAAGCCGCTCGCGGGTCGGTGACCTGGAAGTACAGAACGGTGTCGATCTCGACGACCAGATTGTCCTCGGTGATGACCGGCTGCGGCTTGAAGGAAACGACCTGTTCCCGCAGATCGATCACCGGATGAACGCGGTCGATGTAAGGAATCACGAGACTGAGGCCGGGACTCAGGGTCCGGTGGTAGCGGCCGAGCCGCTCGACATTACGAGCGCGTGCCTGGGGAACGATGCGGACCGCCCGCACCACGGTGAAAACCGCGATCAGCGCGACGATCAGGCCGGCAATGAGGAACGCCGAGGTTTCCATGGTCTCAGTCCCGGGGGTAGACGATTGCGGTGGCGCCGCTGATCTCCATGACGTCGACGGTCTTTCCAGCAGGAATGACCAGCGTCTCGTCGTAGGCGCGGGCCGTCCACTCCTCACCGTCGATGCGGACCCTGCCGCCCAGGCCCGTCACCTCTGAGACGACATAGGCAGCCCTGCCGACCAGTGCGTCCACGCCGAACCGCTCCGCTTGGGGCCGGAGAACGTGGCGCAGCGCAATGGGGCGCACGAACAGCACGCTGACTACGGCGATGACGGTGAACACCAAGAACTGCAACGGCAGTGACAGCCCGACCGCGGCGGACCCCGCCGTGACCAACGCGGCCGCGCTCAGCATTCCGAGCGCAGCGGTAAGGGTGGAGATCTCCGCCGCAGCCAACACGGCTGCGACGATCAACCAGATCAGCCATGGATCCATTGCGTGCCTCTTCTGACCGGTGTGGGTGCGGAAGGGCCTGACTCCCGCCGTTGCACCCCGATACGGGACAGCCGAAACCTCTGGCAAAGGAAACCCTGCCGAACGATCGGAGGTGTACCGGTGCAATACGCACCCGGGCAAGCCATTTCATTTACGACGATTTTACCCATAGAGGAAGATCCGCGAACTCCTCAGCGCGGGTCAGCTGGATACGGAGACCGCCCCACCCGCTGCCGCACAAGCTGGGCCTGCCCAGCACCCTCGGCTACGGCGTCGCCGAGTCCGGTGAGGAACACGAGAGCCACTCGGGGACCGACCGACACGGGGACCGACACCACCGTCACTCCCCCCTGTCCCCCTGCGGTGGCCCGGTGCGCGCCGGGCCACCGCCTCACCCCGGGAGGCATCACCCTGTCCAGTCGATCGGCGATCGTCCGTGCAGTCGGCGCGGTCAGTGCCGGGAGGCGATGATCAGGAGGAGGACCAGGATGCCCAGGGCGATCAAACATCCGGAGCCACCGGAAGACGATCCCTTGCGGAACTCGACCATCCCGCCGGGAACGACATCCGGATGGCTTCGGCCGTAGTGCGCCTCGATCGCCTCCGCCCCCTGGGATTCGCTCCCCCAGGCGGTGTGGTGCCCGCACTCACCGCACCGGTATCGGTAGCTGTCGGCCATGACTGGTCTCCTTCTGGATTCGGTGGGTTGCGCGCGGCCGCCGGTCACGTCCTTCGGACGCCGGGAGCAGCCGATGTAAGCCGGTGGCGCGGACGGCGACGGAACCGTTGCCCCGGGCCACCACTGTTCGGACAGCCGAAGTCACCGCAGCGCAGCGCGATCCGCTCACCGTCGACGAGCACCAGGGCACGGGTGATGCGCCGCGAGGACGGCACCCTGCGTCGTAACGCCCGGACCCGGCGATCCGGATGCGTGCCGGTGGACGGGGACCACGGGAACAACCCCGCGCTCGAAGAACTCGTAGCGCCCGCGGGTCCCGTCCGGCGCCGGGGAGCCAACGGCCTCGTCCATGGTCGGGAAACCCCAGCGCCGCTCGGCGTCCGACGCCCGGAACGTGCTCAGGATCCCGCCGTAGACCGCGTGCCACAGGATGATCCCGACTGGTCGGGCTGCGCCCGCGCCGGCCCTCAGCAGCGATCTGCGGGTGAGTGGGAAGCGGTCGGGGTGTGCGGGATCGGACATGGTCGGCCCTCCAGGGTCGGCTCACCGCGGTGAACGCGGTGGTCACGTCGGGGGATGCGGTCCGCGAGCACTGTGCCGGGTGTGGGTCTCCTCCCGCTTCGGCCGACGCCGGGGCATCACGGGGTACTCGCTGCGCCACGGCTCCGGGAACGGTCCGGGCGGTCCGCAGCGGCACGTTCATCCTGGCGAGGGCCGCTGAAAAGACGATGAAATCCCGGTTCACCGCCCGGATGCGGCGGTGCGGTGAGGAGAAAGGGCCACCGTGGCACAGACCAGGGACGGAAGGAGTTGTACCGCTCCCCGGCCACCCGTGCCGGTCGGTGACGGCGGTTCGCGAGGCGCTGTCATG
Source organism: Streptomyces sp. NPDC006314 (assembly GCF_040613075.1). NCBI lineage: Bacteria > Bacillati > Actinomycetota > Actinomycetes > Kitasatosporales > Streptomycetaceae > Streptomyces > Streptomyces sp. NPDC006314. Next base: position 339,715 of record NZ_JBEXRL010000007.1, read on the forward strand.
TCGTGGGGTCCGGGCGAGTGCGCCAACCCCTCGATGGTGAGCACGGAGTACATAGGCGACACCACTCGTCCCCCGTCGGCCTGCGCCATCGTGGACACCGACAAGACGCCCGGCACACAAGCCGGCCATTCGCCCCGGGACGGCGATGGCACCCACAGGCACGGCGGCATCATCGGGATTTCATCGGCTCTCCCTAACGTGGCCGCGTTCGGACACATGCCCAGGGGAAGGACGACTCGATGGCGCAAGGATCCAGATCGAGGTCACCGATGGCGGTCATGACCGCGGTCGCCATGCTGAGCACGATGGCGGCTACCGGGTCGTCTGCCGCCGAGCAGGGGCCGGACGAGCCGACGATCCGTTACACCGAGTACGGAATCCCGCACATCATCGCCTCGACCTGGGAAGGGCTCGGAACGGGCTACGGGTATGCCGCGGCCAAGGACAACATGTGCACCTTGGCCGACACGTATCTGATGGTCAATGCCCAGAGGTCCCGCTATCTGGGGCCCGGTGGCAAGGCGAGCCCCGGCCAGACCCAGAACGGCACCACCAATCTCAACAGCGACCTGTACTTCCAGCGGATCAAGGACGACCGGGTGGTGGAGCGGCTGCTCGAGCAGCCCGCCCCCAACGGGCCGGAACCGGAGGTCAAAGAGGCGATTCGCGGCTATGTGCAGGGATACAACAGGTACTTGGCCGAGACGGGCGTGGACAACATCTCCGACCCGGCCTGCCGCGGTGCGGCCTGGGTGCGGCCGATCACGGAGCTGGACGTCTACCGGCACGCGCACGCCGAGATCATCATGGGCAGTGCCGATGCGCTGCTGGACGGTGAGGTGAACGCCGCGCCCCCGGGGGCGTCGGCCGCCGCGTCGCCGGCGCCCTCCGCCGCACAGACCGCGAAGAGGATCCGCGCCGCCATGGCGGTGAGTCGTCGGCAGAGCATGGGAAGCAACGCGTTGGCGGTCGGTTCGCAGGGCGTGTCCGGCGGCACCAGCATGATGCTGGCCAACCCGCACTTTCCGTGGCAGGGCAAGAACCGGATGTGGCAGAGCCAGCTGACCATCCCGGGGAAGGTCAATGTCTCGGGGGCCAGCCTGCTGGGGTTGCCCGCGGTGAACATCGGGCACAACAACGACGTCGCCTGGAGCCACACGGTCGCCACGGTGGCGCCGTTCGGTCTGTTCGACGTGCAAGTGGATCCGTTGAATCCGACCAACTACCTGGTGAACGGCAGCTGGCAGCGGATGACCTCGCAGCAGGTCGGCGTGGACGTGCGGAACGCGGACGGCTCCATCGGCAAGGTCACCAGGACGCTGTGGTCCACCCGTTACGGCCCGATCACCACATCGATGCAGGGCGTTCCGTTGCCCTGGGTGGTCAGCGCCCACGCTGTGCGCGACGTGAACATGGACAACCTGCGGGCGTTGAACACCTGGTTCCATCTCGACCAGGCCAAGGACGTCAACGACGTGGTGAACACGTTGGAGACCACGCAGGGCGTCCCCTTCTTCAACACCGTCGCCTCCGACCGCAAGGGCAACGCGCTGTACGCGGACATCCAGGCCACCCCGAACATCACCGACGCGCATGCTCAGTCGTGCCTCACCGAGACCGGGAAACTGCTGTTCAACCAGGCGTTACGCCTGCCGAACGTGCCACCGGTCTCCATCCTCGACGGCAAGCGCAGCGAGTGCGACTGGCCCAACGATCCCCATGCGGTCGCGCCAGGGCTGCTGGACCCGCACCAGCAGCCGCGCCTGATCCGGTCCGACTTCGTGGGCAACGCCAACGACAGCGCCTGGCTGGCCAATCCCGAGCAACCGCTGTCCTTCCCCCCGGGTGATGGGCGACACGGCGGCGCCCCGGTCGCTGCGTACTCAGGAGCTCATCCTGACCGCGCAGAACCGGATCAACGGCACCGACGGCCTGGCCGGCAAGGGCTTCACGCCCGAGAGCATGCGGCAGTTGCTGTTCGCCGACAACAGCAGGGCGGCAGATCTCGCCCTCGACTCCACGGTGACGATGTGTCAGAAGGTATTTTTCGGGACCGTCCTGGTGGACGGCAACCTGGTCAACGTCAGCGAGGCATGCCCGATCCTGGCCGCCTGGAAGGATCACGACTACACGGCGGACAGCCGGGGGTCCTGGCTGTTCGCGAATTACTGGGCGTTCCTGCTCGGTGGGCAGGGCATCGAGAAACTGCCGTGGCGGGTTCCTTTCGACCCCAAGGACCCGGTGCACACGCCCAACTCGCTGGACTCGGGCAGCTCGGCCGTCCGTGATGCGTTCGGCCGTGCGGTTCTCGCGCTGCGCAAGGCGGGCATTCCGCTGAGCGCACCGCTCTCTGACATCCAGAAGATCACCCGCAACGGTGAGCAGATCCCGATCCACGGCTCGATCAGCGAACTCGGCGTGCTGAACGTGATCACTCCCGGCCAGGTCGACGGCGAACGGGACGTGGTCTTCGGGTCCAGTTTCATCCAGCAGGTGCGGTTCACCGCAGACGGTCCGCCACAGGCCTCTTCCCTACTGGCCTATTCCCAGTCGGCCAACCCGAACTCACCGCACTACGCCGATCAGACCAAGCTCTTCTCGGCAGGCCAGTGGGTGACCGAGCGGTTCACCGAGGAACAGATCGCGGCCTCACCGGCACGGGAGGTCAAGGTCCTGAACTGAGACCGACATGTGCACGCCGGAACGTGCAGGGCGGTCTCCGGTGTGCTCTTTCCTCGGAGCCTCACGGCTTCCCGCCACATCTCACGCCGCACAACCAGAAGACTCACGAAGGGACCCGCTGTGGCAAGGACATCGAATGGATGGCGGCGGCTGGTGACGGCATGGATGGTCGCCGCCGCGGCCCTGGTCATGCTGCCGACCGGTCCGGCACAGGCCGCTGACAGCACCGCGCCGCCACCGATGGCGAACGGATTCGGTCTGACCCAGGTCGACACGGCCGTAGGAGGTCCCACCAACTTCACCATCACTGTGACCACGCCCGAGGTCACGGGCAAGCACCACATCAAAGTCATTCTGCCGAGCGGTTATCACGACGACCCGGACCGACGCTATCCGGTGCTGTACTTCCTGCACGGTTCACCTGACGACCCGATTCAGCAGACCTATCCGGCACTGACCATGTCGGACTCGTTGATCACCGTCATCCCGGACGGCGGCGCTCGGGGCTGGTATGCCAACTGGCTCAACCAGAAGACTCGGCTCGGTGCCCAGAACTGGGAGAACTTCCACCTCAAGCAGGTGATCCCGTTCATCGACGCGAACCTGCGGACGATTCCCGCCAAGAAGGCCCGGGCGGTCGCCGGTGTCTCCATGGGCGGGTTCGGCGCCTTCCACTACGCCCAGGTCCGTCCCGACCTGTTCAGCCAGACCGCATCCCTGTCAGGAGACATCGATCTGTCGGCCAGGTCCATGGACCTGCGGCTGGCCGTCGTCGCCTCCGTCACCGATGCGCTGGGCGCGATCTGCGGCTCGTCATCCGGAGCCTGCGACCCCGACAACTCCCCCTACGAGCCCGGCGTGGACAGCGACGCTCTGTTCGGCTCGCCGTACCCGGTGTTCAACGCCGACTGGCGATGGAACGAGGTCGACCCTGCAGCGCACATGGACAAACTCGCCGGAGTCGGGGTCTCCGTCTATGTGGGCAATGGAGGCGGCTCACCCCTCGAACCGGAGTTCTGGCTCGAAGGCGCGGCCAAGCACGCCAAGGACAGCATGGACGCGCTGGGCATGTCCTACCACTACGTCGACTACGGCGACGGTTCCGCCTGGGGCACCCGATGCAACGGCGGCCACGACGCCGGTTGCTGGGAACAGGATCTCCGGGACCTGATCCCCCGGCTGGACAAGGCCTTCGCCTCCTGACAGTCCAGAACGGCCGGAGGTGGGTGGCACCATCCTGGCCGTGCGGACCCTGACCCGCCGGCGCGTGTCGGAGGATCCTCTGGTGCGTCCGCAGCATCCGCTCGGAGGAGTCCCCACGTCGTCGGACAGGCGGTGGCGCGTACGGTCCGACACGGTCGGAGTCTTCGGGAGGCTAGAACCGCCGGGGGCCCGGTTGCCCGCGGCGGTGCAGGCCGTCGACGGTGCGGGCGAGTCCCCCGGGGTCGGTGCGGGAGCCGGCGACGGCCCGCTCGAACCGGTCGCGTGCCTGGGTGAGGTCTTCCGTCGCTGCGTGGTGCCAGCCCAGCCGGTTGCGGATCTCGGCCTCCAGCCCGGTGCCGGACCGTTCGCCGACCGCCGCGAGGGCCCGGTCGCGGAGTTCAGTCGCCCCGGCCAGGTTGCCCAGGCACTCCTCGGCGGTGGCCAGTCTGCCGAGGACCGCGGCGTACAGCGGGATGTCCCCCACGCGCTCGGCGAGTCCGGCGGCCCTGCGGAGCGCGTCGGCAGCCTCCGCGTACCGCCCACGGTCGAGCTGGAGCGTCCCCATGCGGAACAGCGTCTTGCTCAGGATCCTGGGTCTGCCGATCTTCTCGGCGAGGACGACCGATTCCGCGTAGCAGTCGTGCGCCGTTTCATGCTCTCCCACCTGGTGGTGGATGGCGCCGATGTTGGCCAGGTACATGACGGTGAGCCAGTCGTCCTGCGCCGCCTGGGCAAGGTCCGCGGATTCGGCCAGGAGCGCGGCGGCCTCGGCCGGTTCCCCCGCCGCGTTGGCGAAGATCCCGAGGGAACCCAGGGCCCGGGCCTGCTCGATGAGGTCCCCGGTTCGGCGGCTGATCTCCAGGGCATCCCTCAGCCAGCGGCGCGCCTGCTCGTAGTGGCCCTGCAGGCCGTGCGCTATGCCCATACAGGTGCGCAGTTCGGAGACCATCCGCTGGTCGGTGGCCTGCTCCGTGAGCGACAGCGCGATCTCCATGGTGGCCCGGCACTCGTGGTACCGGCCTTGCCTGGTGAGGTAGTCGCACAGTCCCTCGGCGAGCCAGCAGGCGTCGTCCACATGCCCCACGGCTGCCGCGTGGCCGACCACGTCGACCAGCTCGCCGCCCACCGCGTCCAGCCAGGCCGACGCCTCCTCCCAGTCCGAGAAGGGCGCGGTGTCCGGCCGCGGGCCGGTCGGGAAGGCAGAGGGGCCCCAGTCGCTCGCGCGGCGGGCGGCGACCACGTAGAGCCGGAACACCCCGGTCCGGGCCGCCGCGACTTCCGCGGGGTACGCGCCGGCGACGCGCCGGGCGTAGACCGCCACCAGATCGTGCAGGCGGTAACGGCCCGGGGCCGCCTGCTGGACGAGACTCGCCTCGACGAGGCTCTCCAGGACGCGCTCGGCGTCGGGTGGTGTCAGGTCGAGCATGGCGGCAGGCGTCAGCCGGTCGAACTCTACGGTCGGCGACAGGCCCAACACACGGAACGCGCGCCGTTCGGTCTCCGGAAGCTGGTCGTAGGAGACCCGGAAGGCCGCCTCCACGCTGCGGTCCTCCACGGCCAGCTCGCCGAGCCGGTGCTCGTCGTCGGCCAGGCGGGCCGCCATGCGCTCCAGCGCCCACGACGGGCGGCTCTGGATCCGGGCCCCGACGACACGCAGGGCCAGCGGCAGCCGGTCGCAGAGGCGGGCCAGCTCGCGCACCGCCGCACGCTCGGGACCGGAGCCCGGACCGCCGACGATGCGGGTCAGCAGGGCCACCGCGTCGTCGATGTCCAACGGCGCCAGCGATACCCGGCGGTCGGCGTCCAGCCCGGTCAGCCGCTGACGGCTGGTCACCAGCACGAGGCTGCCGGGACCGGCGGGCAGCAGGGGGCGTACCTGGTCTGCGGCGGATGCGTCATCGACCACCACGATCAGCCTGAGGACGGCGGTCGCGGCCCTCCATGACGCGGTCAGCCCGTCGAGGTCCTCTGATGACGCGTCGTCGCCTTCTCCGGCGTCGCCGACTGCCCGCAGCAATCGGCGCAGCACGCGGTGCGGGACCGCTGCCTCCCGCCCCTCGCGGTGACCGTGGAGGTCCACGAACAGGCAGCCGTCCGGATAGCGCTCCCGCATCGCACGCGCGGCGCGCACCACCAGCGCGGTCTTGCCGACCCCGGCCATGCCGTCCACCGCGCGGACCGTCACCGCCTGCTCATCGGCCGGCGCGAGGAGGATGTCGAGTTCGTGGTGCCGTCCGGTGAAGCCGCCGACGTCGACCGGTAGTTCATTACGCACGCGTCGGAGTGGGCGAGCGGCTGTGGGCCGCGGGCCCGTGGGTCGGCGTTGCCGTGGTGACGCGCCGTCCACCGACCTGCGCGGCCGTGGCGACGCGTCGATGAGGAGGGTTTCATCAGCGCGCAGCACCGCCTCGTGCACCCGCCGCAGTTCACCGCCCGGCTCCGCCCCCTGTTCCCTCACCAGACGACGGCGCGTCCGGGCGAAGACAGCCAGCGCATCGGCCTGCCGGTTGCCGGCGTAGAGGGCACGCATCAACAGGGCGGCCAGGGACTCGTTGTGCGGATGCGTCTCGGTCAGAGCGAACAGCTCTCCCACGACCTCGGCGTGGCGGCCCAGCTGCAGCTGGCACTCCGCTTTGTCCTGTACCAACGCCAGCCTGTGTTCCGTCAGCCGGAAGCGCTCCCCCTGGGCGAACGGCCCGGGGATCTCGGCCAGGGGATCGCCCCGGAAAAGCTCCAGGGCGGTGGACCACGCGCCCACCGCGGCGTCAAGGTCACCGGAGTCCCGCGCGGCGTGCGCCTGGGCGACGATCTCCTTCAGCCGAGCCACGTCCGTCGAGACGTTCCGCGGGTCGAAGCGGTAGCCGGCCCGGTCGGTGACGATCACGGAGCCCGACGGGCTTGTTCCCTCGGTGCCCAGACGTCTGCGCAACTGGTACACATAGACCGGGATCACCTTGGCGCCCGTGCCCGGCGGCTCGGGACCCCATACTCCGTCGAGCAGCTGCTGCCGGCTGACGGTCGTCCCCGGCCGCAGCAGCAGCGCCGTCAGCAGAGCCTGCTGGCGAACCGGACCGAGTTCCAGCTGTACCTCGCCGCGCCAGGCCCGGAGCGGACCGAGCACAGCGAACCGGAGCCGGCTGCCGCCCGTTGACGACTCCCCCCTCGATAACACGCAGGGGAGTATAGGCCCAGGATCCCCCGTTCCCCGGGGACATGGTCGTCAACTGGACAGCCGGTCTCCCGTGCGTGCGACCGTGCGGAGCACATCGCTCAGCCCGGCAGCTCAGCCCGGCAGCTCGGCGCTGCCGGCCGGTTCACGCCGCACTTGCCCGTTGATGCGGTGCCGTTCGATGGACGAGCGTCGGTACACCTCCTGCCGCACCCGCTGAAATCGCCGAGGGTCCGGTGCTCCTCGCGTGATCGCCACGGTGTGATCGACGTGGCGTCGGCGGCCGCCACGTCGTCGTTCCCGCCGATGTCCTGGCGCGGGAGATCCACCCGGGCGACCGTCATCCAGGGGGAACGGATCCTCGGGCCACTTGACGGACGTGTCGTCCACCGGCATACGGCCTGGCCGGCGTTGAGCCGGACCTGGATCTCGAAGGCGTGGTCTCGCTCCGCGGCCTCGGCCACCAGGGTGCGGCGGAATGCCTCATTGTCCGCGCGTACGTCCACGATCTGGTGCGTGAGGGAGCCCAGGGACGCGCGGTCGGCACGGTACGGATCCTGGCGATGTGGTCGCCGTACCGGAAGGCGTCCCTGCTGTTGTGGCTGTACGACAGCAGGTTCCCGCGCGGGACACTGGTGAACGACGGCATGGCGAGCAGTTCGCCGCGCCCAGCTGGTGGTCGGGACGGTCGTGGCCCATGCCGTTCGAGTACCGGACGACGGCGTCGTACGCGGCCGGCCGGGCGAAGACTCCCTGCCGGTAGAAGCCATGATGGTCACCAACCGTGACCGTGCACCGATCCATCTGGCCGAGGTCCGACGGCAGACGGGTGCGTGGTCAGGGGGCACTGCCGTCTCAGTCACCGGTTTCCCCTTCGCCGCTAGGTGAGCCACTACTGGTAGGAGAGGCGCTGATGCTGACGGAAGGACTGACGGAAGGGCTGGCGGAGGGACTGGCGGAGGGCGTCGCGGAAGGGGTTGCCGTCCGCGAGGGCGAGCTGGGACGGCGGCCGCTGGAGGCTCGGGGGGTCGGCTTCGCCTTCGCTGGTGGCGGCGCGCTGGTGGAGGCGGGAGACCGAGTGACCGGTGACGTGCCGCGAGTCGCCGTTGGCAGAGGACGCCGGACCCCCTCACTGTTTCGGTCCCGGACGCCCTTTCGGCCCGGGTGCGTGGTCACATGCTCCGGTGAAGCCTGTGCGTCAGGAACGCGGACCCCGGGCTCTTCTGGGGATGACTGTTCCGGGACCGAGGCTGCTCGGGGGGCCGTCGACTGGGGGAACACCGATGCGGTGGCCAGGCCTCCGAGGAGGGTGAAGGCGGCCGCCGCAAGAGACCGGACGGCATATTTCTTCCACTGCGCCGGACGGTCGTGCCGGTCAGGCGACAGCTCCTGCGAGACAACCGGTGCCTCGGGAAGGGGTGGTCCGGAGGAGCTGGGGCCCCCGCTCGAGTGGACCTCCGGCATCGCGGCGTCGACGGCCGAAGCACCGTCTCTCCGATCGCTCAGCTGTGCCATGCCGGGGTCGTACGCCCCGCACTCCGGGCAGGTTACGGCGCCATTGAGGGTGCGGCTGCACGGGATGCAGTAGTCCATGAAGGGACCGTCTCAGTCCTTGAGTTGACGGGAGCGAAGGTTCACCCGGTCCGGGCGGCGGTCAGCGGCGCGGAGACGCCACTTGGTTGGTTTCGGACCGATCTTCGACATGCGCGAACCTCACTTACCGGTCTGCAGGTGGGTCACCGGTTACCGGGGTCAACGGGACGCATCGAACGCGTGCTCACACGCAGGCAGAGAAGTGGGGTAGGTAACTCTGCCGTTGGAGATGTTGATGACCGGGACGGCTCGGCGGCCCCTGCGCGCAGTTTCTTCGCTCCCGCGATGCCTCTCCAGGGCCGGCTTCGGCCGGCCCGGCACAGCCGACTCGCCCAACCCCATGTGCGTCATGCGATTGACGGCGCGAATCGTCCTCGGGGCTCTGCAGGACGAGATGTGCGGCTGGACCACCGCCCGGGTGGTGAATGAGGCGTGGGTTACATACCGGCCGCTGGATGAAGACGAAGGCGTGCGGCCTACGTATTGCCTTCCTGAGAAGAGGAAGCAGGGAAGCCGCCACCGGGGTGCCCTGCGTGGAGGCCCTCGCAGTGATCACCACCCGACACCTGGTACCTGACCGCCGCTGGCGAAAGAGGTGGACCGTCAGAGACAGGACGAGCTGAGGAGGACTCGGTGGGACGCGACGACGCCAGCCCTGAGCGGACTCCCGGCTCAGGCCCTGACCTCGGGCAAGAGATCAGGGATTCGTTCCAAGCCGTGCTGGACGCTTTGGACGCCGCACGCGCCGACCTCCTGCGCGACGAGAACCGGGAACACGCGGAGGGCCCGTCTGAACCCCAGGACCGGCACGGTCACCCGACCGGGGGCGCCCGCTTTCCCCAGCGGACCTCGTCCCCAGCGTCGACCCCGGCTTCCTCCGCATCCGGCCGGGCACTGCCGGTCAGACGTGTGTCGTCAGGCAGGCAACCGGAGCGTCCCGGGTCCGACCGCCCACCTGCCGGCGAATCGCCGCCGACCGGCGGCCTGCGGCACGACACCCCACAGGCTGTCGTGGCGGAGCCACCGGGGCTGCCCAGAGGTCTGGAGGCCGTCCCGCCGCCGTCGGCGGGAAAGCCTCCGACGGCCGGTGGACCGGGCCCGAAGGCCGTCGCACCACCCGTGGCTCTCCCGACTCCGGCTCCACGGCGGGCAAGCGAGCCGAGCAGGAGCCCCCGGCCGGGCGCCGAGTGGCCGGACGTCCCGCCCTGTCCCGCCGCCCCGTTCGACCAGCCCGACACCGCGCCCTCAAGGGAATCTGCGTCATCCCCCCGCGCACACGGCAGGAGGGCCGGTGGCAGACGGCGGCGACCGATCAGCCGCAGGAAGCTGCGAATCACCGGCATCCTCGGGGTGGGCGCGGCGAGCGGATCACTCATCGCCTTTTGGCTGCTGACCTACGACAACGCCGACCCTGCGGCCTCCTCTTCGCCTCCCCGGCACATGGAATCCCCGCTGCCGGCGACCCCCGCGCCGAAGGACCCCTCACCCCCGCCTGCGGGGCGGACGAACCGCCCGCAGCCCGGCGTACCAGACCCGCCGCTCCCCGAAATCCCGGGCACGGGCGTCCTGCGCCAAGGCGACAGCGGCCATGGCGTCTACGAGTTGCAGGTACGTCTCCTGCAGATACCCGGCATCTACGACGGTGGCCCGATCGACGGCCGCTACGACGCGGAGGTCCGAGCGGCAGTGACCCTGTTTCAGCACCGGTTCGGGATCCGCGGCGACGAGGGCGGGGTCTACGGCGACAACACACGTTATGCCCTCATGCTGCGGACCCGATGACCAGCCGTTGCGGATGCGGTGATGTGTTCGGCGGCGACGGTGCCGTCTCCACGCCGCCCGCTGCGATGCCGTACCGCAACCTCCGTCTCTCCTGCGCGTCGCCGCAGCCTCCTCGGCGGGCCGGCAGGTCCGTCACAGCAGGCTCGACGGGACGATTCCGTAGCGGCGCATCTTGCGGTACATCGTGGCGCGGGAGATCCCGAGGTCCCGCGCGGTCCGCTGGACGTTGGAGTTGCGGTCCATCAGCCCCCGCAGAATGGCGTCGCGTTCCAGCGCCTCGATGGTGGTCAGGACCTTGTGCGAGGACACCCGGCATTCAGGTGGCAGGTCCTCCACGTGGATCACCCGGCCGGAAGGCCGCCGCACCAGGCCGCGGATCACCGACTCGAGCTGCCGGACGTTCTCCGGCCAGGGGCATCGCTGAAGCAGGGCCAGCGCGTCCGGGGAGAACGTGCATTCCCCACTCGGGCGGTACTTGCGAAGGAACAACCGCGCCAGGTGCTCGATGTCCCCATAGCGATGACGTAGGGGAGGCACCTCCACGGATGCGCCGCAGAGCTGGTCGAGCTGGTCGTCGGCACTGACCATCGACGGCTGGCGGATCATGACCAGTTGCCCGGTCGCACTGCCGTGCAGCTGCACCAGCAGGTCGCTGAGCCGCTGCCGCAGCTGGTCGCCCAACAGGTGGACGTCGCTCAGGACGAGCACGTTGGACGGCACGACGAGCAGCTCCCGGATGTCGTGAAGCCAGCGCTCCGTGACGGCCGGTGAATCCGACAGCGGCGCTCGCGTCATCTCCAGCCGACGTCCGGCGCCGTGGGCCCGGTGCAGGGCTTCGACCAGCGTCCTCTTGCCGACGCCGGCTTCGCCCAGGAGATGGAGCCATGTCCCGGCGACGAACGCTGTTTCGCTGTCGGTGACCGCGCGCAGCCAGGGCGGGGACGAGCCCGCCAGTCCCAGGTCGGAGCGGGCGGGGGTCGCGGAACCCGCGGGCGCGGGCTGAAGCCGTCCGATCAGCCGGACTCGCAAGACTGCGCCCGCGTCGCTGCCCTCGCGCCGGCAGCGACTGACCCTGAGTTCGGCGACCCGTCCCGAGGGCAGGGCGATGCTGCGGGTCCCCTCAAGCCGGGGATGGTCGGCGATCTCACGGGCGTGGTCGAGCAGCGCGTAGTGGTCCGGCCCGGGCACAGCGGCACTGAGCTGCTCGTTCATCATGACGACATCGCGGTTGAGGGCCAGCACGGGTCCCGGGCGCGCCGAGGAGCACGCCTCCATGTAGTCCTGGAAAAGAGCCCGCTCGCGCCGCGAGGTGATCGCCGCGATTTCGGCCTCGATCTGAGCCGCGACCGAGCGGGCGAAGGCCATCAGCATGCGGTCGGAGCCCTGGCGGATGGTGGTGAGGTTGAACGCTCCCAGCAAGGTGCGCCGGGTGGGATGCAGGATCGGTACGGCCGCGCAGTGGAAGCCCCGCAGCGCCTCGACGTAGTGCTCCATCCCGGCGATCATGACCGGGCGGCCGCTGGCCAGCGCGGTCCCTATGCCGTTGGTGCCCACGTAGCGCTCGGAGAACACGTGGCCGGGGGCCAGGTGCACGCGGTTGAGGTTCGTCGTCAGCCCTTCGTGGGAGACCTTCCGGGAGAGGACGACACCATTGCGGTCTGTGATCATCGTGGAGACCGGGTCGTCGGCGAGTTGGTCGTGCAGCCTGTCAAGGATCGGCAGCGCGGCCCTTGCGAGGGGGCTGTCCAGATCGGGGTTGTCCAGGTACGGAGCGTCGAGGCTGCCCGACTTCACCTCGTATTCCATCGAGCGATGCCATGAGGCAACCACAAGCGGCCGGGCGCTTGGATCCTTGGTGACCTCCAGGTAGAGCTCTCTGGCTGCTCTCAGTGAGCTTCCGGGTCGTTGGCGGGGCATCAACACTCCCGAACTGCGCGCGTCACATCCTCGGTGCAGTGATTGGACCAGCTCGACAGCGTGGCGCCTACGGCGTGTATCACATTGAGACATTCGGGGACGGATTCTGAGACATCGCCCCGCGATCGGCGGCCTGTGTAATCGGCGCACCACCCAACCCGCCGACTCGCAGGGAGCCGCTATGAAAGCCGTGCAGGTCATCGAGTACGACGTACCGCCCGTGCTTGTGGACGTGCCGGACCCGCAGATCACCGGCCCGCTGGATGTGATCGTGAAGATCGGCGGCGCCGGAGTCTGCCGGACCGACCTGCACATCCTCGAAGGACAGTGGAAGGACAAGAGCGGGGTCGCCCTTCCGTACACGATCGGTCACGAGAACGCCGGCTGGGTCGCGGAGGTGGGGCAGGCCGTGACCCACGTCAAAGTCGGTGACGCGGTCATCCTGCACCCCCTGGTGACCTGTGGTCTGTGCCGCGCCTGCCGGGCCGGCGACGACGTGCACTGCATGAACTCCGCCTTCCCCGGCATCGACACCGACGGGGGCTACGCCGAGTACCTGAAGACCCATGCCCGCTCGGTCGTGCCCCTCGACCCGTCCCTGGAGCCGGCCTCGGTGGCAGCCCTGGCCGACGCCGGCCTCACGGCGTACCACGCCGTCGCCAAGGCGGCCCGGGTACTGCGGCCTGGGGACAAGGCCGTGGTCATCGGCGCGGGCGGCCTCGGACACATCGGAATCCAGGTGCTGCGGGCCCTGTCACCGGCGGAGACGATCGTCATCGACCGCAGCCCGGAGACCCTGGCTCTGGCCAAGGAACTGGGCGCTGACCACACCCTCGTCGCGGACGGAAGCGAAGCCGACCGCGTACGGGACCTCACCGGTGGTCATGGGGCGGAGGCCGTCCTGGACTTCGTCGGCGAGGGCGGTGCCGTCGAGACGGGCGTGGCCTGCCTGCGCCGCAACGGCAATTACTACGTCATCGGCTACGGCGGCCACCTCCAGGTGCCGACGATCGATGTGATCTCCGCGGAGATCAACTTCATCGGCAACCTCGTGGGGTCCTACAACGACCTCTCCGAGCTGATGGTCCTGGCGGCCCGCGGCAAGGTCACCCTGCACACCCAGCGGTACCCCCTCGCCTCCTTCCGGCAAGCCCTCGACGACCTGGACGCCGGCGCCGTACGCGGCCGAGCGATCTTGGTCCCCTGACACCGCAGGAGAAGCCCCATGCGCAGCAGACCGTACACGGCCCTGGTCACCGTCGCCGCCGTCGCAGCCCTGACCGCCACCGCGTGCACCGCCCAGGACCAAGCACAGCACAAGCCCAAGGACAAGGCCGCGCTCTTCAAGCCCGGCTCGGAGATCAGCTACAAGAAGTACGGCAAGGACTACCCGGCGACGAAGGTCACGGACGGCCCCGGACCGTGCAGCTACGAGTCGATCAGCCGCAAGGACTACTCCGGGCAGACACTGAAGATCATCAGCCATGCCGTCCCCGTCATCGGTGAGCCGACCCAGCTGCACGCCAGGCAGTTCGAGGAGATCACCGGCGGGAAGGTCGAGGTGGTCAACGTCCCCTTCGGCGAGCTGCACCAGAAAATACTCACGCCCCTGCAGGCGGGCCAGCCGGCGTACGACGTCATGTTCTACCCGTCCCTGTGGGTCGGCGACATGGCCCCGTATCTGGCTCCGGTGCCGAAGGCGTACCTGGACACCCCCGGCATGAAGGACGTCACCGAGACCTACATGGACGTGGCGACCTGGAACGGGAAGGTCGTGCAGTACCCGGTGGACGGTGACCGGCACTACCTCAAGGTCCGCACCGATGTGCTGAAGGACCCGAAGTGGAAGGCTGCGTTCAAGGCGGCCACGGGCGAGGATCTGCGGGTGCCGAAGACCTGGGCCGAATACCAGGAAACCGCCAAGTTCTTCAGCGGCAAGGACGTCGACGGCGACGGCAAGGCCAACTACGGCAGTGCCGAGGTGACCAAGCGGGACGACCTGACCTTCTCCGCGTTCATCAGCCGTGCGGCGCCGTACGTGAAGAACCCGGACGTCAAGGGCGGCATCTTCTTCGACGTCGAGACCATGAAGCCGCTGATCAACACGCCGGGCTTCGTCCGCGCCCTGGACGACATGGTGAAGGCCAAGTCGACCTGGGCACCCGGCGGCGCCAACTTCGGCCTGGGAGACGAGATCTTCTCCTTCGGAGGCGGCCAGACGCTGATGTCCTACTCGTGGGACGACGCCTTCATCCAAGCCCAGCAGCCGGACAGCAGGATCCGCAACAAGGTCCAGGCGGCACCGCTGCCGGGCTCCACGGAGGTCTACAACCGCACCACGAGGTCGTGGGACGAGAAGGCGAACCAGGCGCCCTACTTCACGTGGGGATGGACCTCGGCGGTGGCCAAGGCCTCGCGCCACCAGCAGATGGCCTTCGACTACCTGTGCTTCTTCAGCAACGAGGCCAACACCGCCCTCGACCTGACCATCGGCCGGTTCGGTGTCAACCCCTACCGCTACGCCCACTTCGACCCGGGGTTCTGGGAGAACCTGGGCTGGAAGAAGGACGTCGCCGAATCGTACGTACGCACGCTCGCCGGCATGGAGAAGAGCCCCAACCGCGTCTTCGACCTGCGCGTCCCCGGTGTCAACCAGTACATGTCCGCGCTGGCCAACGGTGTCGCCGCGGCTCTGGCGGGACAGAGCTCCCCGCAGCGGGCACTGGACGGCGTGGCCAGGGAATGGTCCAAGATCACCGACCAGATCGGCAAGGACAAGGTCCAAAACGCCTATCGCAACGTGGTCGCGCTCGAGGACAACTCCTGATCCGACCGCAGGACGCCCCGGGTGGCCGTACCGGACATGCCGGCCACCCGGGGGTGCCCGCCCCCTTCCGCGAGGAGAACCATGGACGGCCTGCGCCGGCACAAGAGCATGTTCCTGCTGCCGGGACTGCTCACGCTCTTTCTGATCATCATCTTCCCGCTTCTGTTCACCATCCGCGTCAGCTTCTCCGGCTGGAACGTCAGCAACCCTCGGATGGACTTCATCGGAGGCACCAACTACACCGCCATGCTGCACGACAGCCGCTTCTGGGCCTCCATCACCCGGCTTGCGGTGCTGGCGGGCGGCACGGTCCTGATCCAGTACGTCATCGGGTTCGGTATGGCTCTGCTGGTCTGGCGCAACGTACGCGGCCGCAGGTTCTGGCGGGTGCTCTTCCTCGTCCCCATGATGACCACACCCGTGGTCATGGCGGCCATCTGGCAGACGATCTTCCATGAGTCGCTCGGGCCGGTGAACGATCTGCTGGGGATGCTGGGCCTGACGAGAGTTCCCTGGCTCACCGAGTCCGGTCCGGCGCTGGTCGCGCTGATGACCGTAGAGGTCTGGCAGTGGACTCCCTTCATGTTCCTGCTGCTGCTGGCAGGTTTGCTGAGCCTGCCGAAGGAACCGTTCATGGCCGCCGCGATCGACGGCGCCGGCACCTGGCGCACCTTCTGGAAGGTGACCTTCCCGCTGATGGCACCGGTCTCGGTCGCGGCGGTCATCATCCGGCTGATCGAGGCGTCCAAGCTCTCCGACAGCGTCTACGTACTGACGTCCGGCGGGCCGGGGTCTTCCACGGAGACCCCGGGTTACTACCTCTACATCCAGGGGCTCCGCGATCAGCAGACCGGGTACAGCGGGGCGATGTCCCTGACCTATCTCGTCCTGATGACCGTCACGCTCACGGGCGTCGCCGCCCTGCTCACCAGGGCCTTCAAGCTGAAGGGGGACTCATGAGGTCGCACCTTTATCTGGTGTTCAAGTACACCGTGATCGGCATGTGGGCCTGCTTCGTCGCGGGACCGTTCCTCTGGGCGATGACGACCAGCTTCAAGAACGCCAACGCCGTCCAGGGCGGTCCCACCTACGTCCCCTGGCTGCAGTACGAACCCACCGTCACCGGCTGGCGCAACATCTTCGGCGGTGCCGGCGGTGTAGATGTGATCGATCCCTTCGTCAACAGCGCGATCATCACCGTCGCCGCGTCCGCCATCAGCCTGGCCCTGGGGTCCCTGGCCGCCTACGCGCTGTCCCGGTACCGGTTCAAGCTGGGCTTCATCAAGAACAGCGACATCGTCTTCTTCTTCGTGTCCCAACGGATCATGCCGCCCGTCGTCCTGGTGATCCCCTTCTTCTACCTCCTGCAATGGGGTGGCCTCCTGGACAGCATCCCGGGCCTGGTCATCGTGACGGTCGCGCTGCTGCTGCCGATCGCGGTGTGGGTGATGGTGGACTTCTTCAACGGCATCCCCCGGGAGATCGACGAGATGGCGATGCTGGACGGCTGCCCCCCGTTCCAGACCTTCGTACGGGCGATCCTGCCGAACTCCCTGCCCGGTCTGACCGTGGCGGCGATGTTCTGCGCCGTGTTCGGCTGGAACGACTTCTTCTTCGCCTTCCGGCTGACCTTCACCGAGGTCCAGACCCTGCCCCAGGCGGTCGTCGCCCTCAACTCCTCCATTCCACCGTGGTGGACGCTGTCCGCCGCCGCGCTCTTCGGCGTGGCACCGCTGATCCTGCTCGCCCTCTGGGTGGAGCGCCTGCTGTCCAAGGGGAACCTGTCAGGAGCCGTCCGATGAACCTGAGTGCCACCGATCTGTGCCTGACCGTCGACAGCGTCGACCACCTCAAGAACGTGACCGCCACCTTCCAGCCGGGACGGCTCCACACCGTCATCGGCCGGACGATGGCCGGGAAGACGACGCTGCTGCGGGCCTTGGCCGGCCTGCAGAAGGTGGACTCCGGCTCGCTGACACGGGCGGGATCCGACTTCCTGGAGACGCCGGTGTGGCGGCGCGACACCGCCATGGTCTACCAGCAATTCATCAACTACCCGCATCTCAACGTGTTCGACAACGTGGCCTTCCCGCTGAAGCGGGCCGGGCTGTCACGGGACGAGATCCGGCGACGGGTCCGGCAGAGCCTGGCGAGCGTGGGGCTCGCGGAGTTCGAGAAGCGCAAGCCCTCCCAGCTCTCAGGCGGCCAGCAGCAGCGCGTCGCGATGGCTCGCGCCCTGGCCCGCGGTACCGGCATCCTCCTGCTCGACGAGCCACTGGCGAACTTGGACTACAAGTTGCGCGAACAGCTGCGCGACGAGTTCAAGGCCCTCTTCTCGGACCGAGGCGACACGATCGTCATCTACACGACCACCGAACCCGCCGAGGCGATGATGCTCGGGGACGTGGTCCTGGTCATGCACGAGGGGCGGATCCTCCAGACCGGCACCCCGCAGGAGGTCTTCGAACACCCGGCGACCACCACGGTGGCGTCCATCATCAACGACCCGCCGATGAACATCTTCGCGGGCCGGATCGAGGGCGGCCAGGTCACGGTGGCCGGCTTCCAGGCCACGCACATCTCCGCGCACCTGGCCGACCTGCCCGACGGCGCCTACCGGTTCGGCCTGCGTGCCACCGACGTCAGCCTGGCTTCCGGTGGGGTGGAGGGCGAGGTCACCTTCGTCGAGATCTCCGGCTCCGAGACCTTCGTCCATGTGGTCGTCGGCGAGACCCCCTTCGTCGTGCAGATCGAGGGCATCCACGACGTCGCCCTCGGCGACCTGGTCAGACTTCGGCTCCGTCCCGACCGGCTGTTCGCCTTCGACGAGCAGGGGACGCTCGTGCGGACACCTTCGTACGATCTCGCTCCAGTGGAAGGGCGTTGACATGGCGCAGTTGGACATCGTCGACGTCGGGCACGCGTACGCGCCGGATGCCGAGGAGGAGCACTGGGCTCTCAAGCCGCTGAAGCTGACGTTCGAGTCCGGCAAGACCTATGCGCTGGTCGGACCCTCGGGCTGCGGCAAGACGACGCTGCTGAACATCCTGTCCGGCCTGGTCAGACCATCCCGGGGACGGGTGTTGTTCGACGGCGTCGACGTCACCGCCCTGCCCACGAAGGCGCGCAACATCGCCCAGGTCTTCCAGTTCCCCGTCATCTACAAGTCGATGACGGTCTACGAGAACCTCGCCTTCCCCCTGCGGTGCCGGCGCTGGGACAAGGCGAGAATCGACGCCAAGGTGCAGCAGGTAGCCGAGGCCCTGGACCTGCACGACCGGCTGCGGCAGCCCGCCCGCGGCCTCACCGCCGACGACAAGCAGCTGATCTCACTCGGCCGCGGCCTGGTCCGTGACGACGTGGCGGCCGTCCTCATGGACGAGCCGCTCACCGTGATCGACCCGCAGCTGAAGCACTCGCTGCGGCGCAGGATCCGGGAGATCACCGAGCAGTTCCAGCCCACGGTGATCTACGTGACGCACGACCAGTACGAGGCGATGAGCTTCGCGCAGGAAGTGCTCGTCATGAAGGACGGCCGCGCCGTGCAGCAAGGCACCCCGGAGCAGCTCTTCGAGGCGCCCTCCTCCACCTACGTCGGCTACTTCATCGGCTCACCGGCGATGAACTTCCTGACCGTGGACCGTAACGACGGGCCCTTCACGCTGGACGGCCGGACGCTGTCCGTTGCCTGGGACATCCCCCGGAGCACGGCCGAGGTCCAGGTCGGGGTCCGGCCCGAACACGTCAAGGTCGTCACGGACCCCGGCCCCAACACCTTTCCCGGCCGTCTGCGGGGTGTCAGCGACCACGGCGCGCAGCGCGTGCTGGAGGTCGAGGTCGCCGGGCAACTCGTCAGGGCCAAGACACCGCGGGAGGAAGGAGTTCCGACCGGGGAGGAGGTCCTCGTGCACCTGCCGCGCACCAAGGTCCTTCCGTACGCGGACGGTCAGTTGGTACTCCAGTCGTAACGATCCGTCGGGCATGCCCGCGCCACCCACCCGCTCCACCGCGGTGGACCACCCGTCAGGGGCCCGCCGCGGCGCGCCGCGGCGCCGCGCCCATGCGGCGAATGCCGCGACGCGTCCGCTGTCGTGGGGGCCGGCGAGCCGGCGACGGCGAACCGAGGTCGTACGATCCGCCGTACGCAACGCCCGTGTGGTGCTCGAACGCACAGACATCAGGGAAGGAAACCCATGATCTTCATCACCGCCAAGTTCCGAGTCCGTCCCGAGCACGCCGACCGCTGGCCCGAGATCACGGCCGACTTCACCCGGGCCACGCGCGCCGAGCCCGGCTGCCTGTGGTTCGACTGGTCGCGCAGCGTGGCGGACCCGACGGAGTACGTCCTGGTCGAGGCCTTCCGCAACGACGAGGCCGGCGCCGAGCATGTACAGTCCGCGCACTTCAAGGCTGCGCAGCAGACGCTGCCGCCCCATCTGGTCGAGACTCCGCGCATCGTGAACGCGACGGTTCCCCAGGACGACTGGTCGCTCCTCGGGGAGATGGCCGTCCCCGGACAGGAGTAGCTCCCCTCGAACGCCGGCGACCTGCCCGCCTGTCGGCGCCGACTGCCGAACTGGTCGCCTGGTATCTCGCACTCCTTGCCGGTGTCGGCTCATGGCATGAAGCCGAGCGGTGTAGCGGCCCGCTGTGACATGCGACCGCCCTCCTCGTCGGCCGCTGCACGCGGGCGGCGCAGGTCCCTGAGTCCTGTGATCTGCAAGCGAGGGTCGGCCACCGCAAGGGGTGGCGCCGCATGCTGACGTTCACCTTGCGGGCCGCCGACATCATCGATCCGGTGCCCTCGGCGCCCTGACCGACCGTCCCCGGCTGCTGGTCGCCTCCTACTTCGACCGTCTGGGTGACGCGCTGCCGGTGCTCGCCAAGGCTCCGGTGGAGGGGCTGGCCGTGGACTTCCCCGAGGCCGCCGCCCACCTCGACGACCTCGCCGCCGTCGGCGGACTGCCCGGCAAGCGTCTGGTCGCCGATGTCGTCAACGGCCGCAACATCTGGGCGAACGACTTGGAGAAGTCGCTGTCCACGCTCGGCACCCTGCTCGGGCTGGCCGACCGGGTCGACGTGTCCGCTTCTTCCTCCCTGCTGCACGTCCCCCTCGACGCTGTCGTGGAACGCGGCATCGAGCCACAGATCCTACGTCGTCCAGCGCACGGTCATCGGTTCGGGGCGTGAGATGTCGCCGGCGACGATCGGTGGCCGGACGCAGCGGGTGCCGTAGGACTGGACCCAGCCGTGCTGTTCTCACCCCGGCCGGCGTCGGCACCCAGGTTGCGCAGGTCGCCCAGGTCGCCCAGGGCGGACTCCCGAGGTGGTCGCACTGATGCTGGCCGGTCGCGCCGGCGCCCCGGCTGTCCTCCGTGCCTTGTGGTGCGGCGCGACCGCGTACGGCGGGTGTCAGGGCTTGGTGGCGTTGAAGACGAAGAAGCCGTCGTCGGTGTGGAGCCAGCCGTAGTCGGTCTGGTCGAAGTGCGGGACGAGCTCTCCGGGCAGGCCCTTGGTGAGCACCTTCTTGGTGCGGGCCTCCACCGCGATGACGGTCGCCTCGGCGCCGACCGCATTTTCCTGCTGCGTGCCGTAGAGCACTCCCGTGGGCGAGAACTCCTTGGCCTCCATGGGCGTCTCGCCCTCCTGCTGGTCCCACAGCTTCTCGCCGGTCTTCAGGTCCCAGACCATGACGCCTTTCTCCTCGGTGCTCGCCGCGAGCTGCTGGGTCCGGTCGAGAACGGGGGGCTCGTCGGAGTCGTAGACGGGACCGGCGGCGAGCGCGTTCGGCGAGGTGAGGTCGTACGTGGCGATCACGCTCTTGCCCAGTCCGCCGGACCCCCACCGGGTGAGGATCTTCCCGTCGCGCAGCACCTCCAGGCCGGCAGCGCGTTCGCCGTTGTCGAGGACCTGGACACCCTTGGGCGGCTTGACGTCCTGGGTGTTCCAGACCTTCTTGCCGGTCGCCAGCTCGCGCATCACCAGGTGTGTCTTCTCTCTGATGTCGATGCCGTACCTCGTCCCGCCGATGACGCTGAAGTAACAGTCACCGGTGATCAGCGGTGCTTCGGCGCCTTCCGCCTCGACCCCGAACGGCGCCGTATTGCCGAAGCAGTCCTCGTCCATCAGCTCGTTCTCGCATTTGAACGATTTCACGGTGCCGGTGTCGATGGCGGTGGCCTTCACCCGCCTGGAGCCCGCGTCCGCCTCGATGAGGTAGCCGTCCTGGACATGCAGGCCCGAGCCGTCGCCTTCCCGTTGCACGCGACCCAGCTTCTTCCCGGAGCCGTCGTAGACGGTGATGGTGACGCTGTGCTTCTCCGCGCTGAGCCCGTCGGAAGGGGTGGTGGCCACGGACCTGACCTGGAGCGCGGGTACATCGCCGTGCCAGGTGGTGACTCCCACCTCCTCGTCGGAGAGCTTCAGCGTGCCCCGCACCTCACCGGTCTTGCGATCACGGAACTCAAGGGTCCCCGTTTCCGCTCCGCCCACCTCGGAATGCTGGTCCCCGTACTCGGACTGGACGTCGACCGTCCCGTCCTTGGAGAACACCAGGGTGTCTCCCATGCTGTAGGGCGCCTGCGGCGCGTCCTTGGCGGAGAGGCTCCACACGGGCTGCTTCGCCAGCCCGGGAACAGCCGGTCCCTTATAGGCAGGACCCTCGGGTGCGCGCTCGCCGCCCTTCGAACCGCTGCCCTTGGACAGCGGTTTGCTGTCGTCCTTGTCGTCCCCCGAGCTGCACCCGGCGACCAGCCCCAGCGACAGTGCGATTCCGGCAGCCGCCATGAGTCGATTCCGGTTCACGTCCCTACCTCTCTCTCCGCCGTCTCCGGCTTCTTGGCATGAACACACGCCATTGTTGATCAACACTCGTCCGATAAGAGTTGGGCCGGATTTCATGGTGTCCGCCCCGACGGCCGCTCGACTCAGGTGAGGACAAGTCCGCCGCCAGGCCTCGCTATCACCCGCCCACGCCGGCCCTTGGCCTGCGCGCGCTTCCACCCGACCAACTGTGGCCATGAGAAGCGGCACCTAAGAGGGCGTGTGGTGAACGGAGTGAGTGCGCGTCCGCATCTTCGCCACCAGGGCCGAGACGGACCTCGCGCCCTGCGACCACATCGGCTTCTGCCACAGCCGGCGCATCCAGGAACGACTCGGCTTCCTCAACCCCATCGAGTTCGAGGAGAAACACCACACCGCACAGGTGACAGCCGAACAAGCGAAGGGCCGGGCGCGCTGTCGCTGCGATCGTCCCCCGCAACCGAGTCGCCCC
Source organism: Streptomyces sp. NPDC006314 (assembly GCF_040613075.1). Classification (NCBI taxonomy): domain Bacteria; kingdom Bacillati; phylum Actinomycetota; class Actinomycetes; order Kitasatosporales; family Streptomycetaceae; genus Streptomyces; species Streptomyces sp. NPDC006314. The sequence goes on from NZ_JBEXRL010000007.1 coordinate 362,161, forward strand.
CTATGGGGGCTGGTGGGGGCTCGTGGGTCCTCAGGCGCGGCGCTGCAGGCCGATTCTTCCCGCTGGCTCAGCAGCGCGACGATCTCCTTGTATGACGCTGCTTCTCACCGCCGCCGCGGTGTGGTCAGTACTTCGCTCACGGTGTGTGTGATGCGCGCGGGTACGCGGCAACCAGGGGGCGCGGCAGGCGGTTCGCCGCGTCACGTCGTCTGAGGCGGGTAGTTGGTCGCGACGCACCCCTCTTCGAGGCGGACGACGGTAAAGCCGACCTTGGGCGGCTCGAAGCCCGGGACGCAGTAAAGGTAGAGGAGACCGCCCTCCAGCAGCTTCTTCTCAAAAATCGGGTCGGTCTGCACACCGAAGTCCCGGCCGATCATCATGGACCTCGTTCCTCGCTCTTCACTGGCCGCCGAGCCCCAGCTCTGGAGAAACTGCCGCATGTCCGAGGTGTGGAAGAAGTCGGTGCCGTACTCCCCCTCCTCGGTGTCGCACGTCCCCGCTCCGTCGACGCCGGCCATCTTCTCCCGAAGCTTCTGGAGCCTCCAGGGACTGCGGTAGGTCACCTTCGTGCAGGGCAGTTTCGCACGGAGTAGCTCACCCACCGCCCCCTGGTCGGCTGCCGCCGGCAGGCTGTCCTGGTCGTTCTCTCCACACGCTGTCGCCAGGGCGGGCAGGAGCAGGAGGGCCACACATGTAGCCAGTGTGCGAGAGCGGGGCCGGGGGCGGACGCAGCCAGAAGCAGCCATGAGGTTTCCTGAACGACTGGAGGGGCAAGTCGCCGGAACGCTAGTAACTCCGCCCGGCACCACGCCAGGTCATTCGAACTTCCTCGAATCATCTGCCGGACGCCTCGAGAAGGTGGATAGGCTCTGGCGGGGCGAGGGCGCTCACGGGGCGTGTGAAGCCGAACGGGCTGTTCGGCGCCGTATAGATGGTAGCCATCAAGCCCTTGCGGTACGCGGGTGTACCCGGCGCTGCTTCGAGGATGGGACGCAAGTGGCAGGCGAGTGCCGCCGCCCTGAGGAACCTGTTCAACACGCTCCTCCGCTGTCTCTACCACTGCCTCCGCCGCACGAAGTACGACGCCGGCCAGGCCTTCCCAATAACACCGGCACTCGCCGCATCAACGCTTTGACTTTTGTCGCGGTCTACGGGTTGCGGACCCGTTGCCCCCCCTTTTGTTGCCCGCCTATTCACCGAGTCGATCGCACGCTGCGGCCGGTCCAGGGCTCCGCGGGCGCGCAGCTCACCGCTGCGCGTGACCGTCGATGCCCTTGTTTCCCGCTGTGCGAGAGGTCGTCACTTGGGCGGGGACTGTGGCCCCGTGGGAAGCGAGCCGAGCAGTGCTGCGGTGCACTCTTCCGCGAGGTCTTCGGCGTGCGCGGGGAGGGGATCACTGGTCCGGAGGTGGCGGCGGACCAGCGAGAGGGGTAGATCGACTACGGCAAGCAGGACACGTTCGGTGGCCTGCGGGCTGTCAGCACCCAGGTCGGCTGCGAGGGAAGCCAGAGCGGCGTGCACGCGCCGGCTGCCGCGGTCCGCGCGCTGGAGGTGTTCCTGGGACCAATCGGCGCGCCCGAAGTCCTCGGCGCCGTAGAGCAGGAGGGCGGCCTCCTGTGGATGCGCGCGGCTCCAGGCGACGACTTGGCGCGCCGCCGCGCACCCTGCCTCCCGCGCGTCGGCGCGTGCATCGATGGCTTCGAAGTAGCCCCGCTGAAACCTCTCTACCGTCCGCAGCCACACCTCGGCGAGCAACGTGCTTCGTCTGGGAAAGCGGTGATATACCGACCCGCTCGGGGCGCCCACCTCCGCGGCGACCGCGGACATCGTCACCGCGGCCGGGCCGGCTGTCGCAGCCAGGTGCACGGCGGCGTCAAGGAGCTGATTCGTATCGAAGCGTGGTGGCCTGGCCATGAGCTGGAGAGTACTCTCTGGAGTATTAGAGACCATCATCTAGAACGAACTCGGGGAGGACGCATGGGCGTCTACAACGTGCACGAGCGCCTTCTGCCCGCCAACCAAAGCGAGGTGGGAGCGCTGATAGACACCCTGGCGAGCGGCACCGACAAACTGTGGCCGAAGGGAGGATGGCCGACGATGCGGCTCGACCGCCCCTTGGAAGTCGGTGCGGTCGGAGGACACGGGCCGGTCCGCTATACCGTCGCCGCGTACGTCCCATCGCAATGGGTGCGCTTCACTTTCCACGGGCCGCGCGGCTTCCACGGCTTCCACGAATACGCCACCTTCGCCGTCGATCAGGAGCACACACTGCTCCGCCACACCCTCGCCATGGACGCCCACGGCCCAGCCCGTCTCACATGGCCGCTCATTCTCCGCCCCTTCCATGACGCCTGCCTGGAAGACAGCCTCGACCGCGCCGAACTGGCCTGCACGGGCACGGTGGCCCGCCCGGCGCACTGGAGCCGCTACGTGCGCCTATTGCGCAAACTTATGCGCTGAGACGGGCAGGCAGGCGCAGTACACACATCGACCGCATCAACGGGCAGGGCGCGAACGGTAAGGGGTGGCCGCTCTGCTAGACGGTCGCCCTGCTTGAACGGCACGGGTGCATCGCTGGCGGAACGACCACGCCCCGGACGCGGTCGGCGTCATGCAGCCTCCCCCGCGAGCCTTGTGGGAGCGCGTCGACGACGAAGGCATACGGCCTGGCGTCCAGGGGCCGTTGCGGAAGTCCGCGGCCTGCTCGTCCAGGTGCCGGGCCATCGCGGAGACCTGGGGCTTCGGCAGCTGGGTAACACACAGGCCCTTGGCGAACTTCTCCACTCGGCGGTGGAAACGGCGAGCGGTTCGACACCGTTCGAATGATGATCGTCCGCTGTTCCAAAATGTGGGGCCATCGGAAACGATCAAGGCGGCGACGTTGCTACGGATCACTCTGGATGCTGACGCGTTGGCTACTACGCGCTTCGCTGTCTCCCCCCTTATGCAGGCCGCTGTGGCGCTGCATCCCATGGCTGGATCGACCAAGCACGTCCGTGGAGGCCCCACGCCGCATGACGTGGACCGAGCCCTTGAGCGGCGGCGTCTGCACATCATCACAGCTCTACGTGCCCAGATCGGCCCATACACCCCGGACTTCTTGACGCCGGGACCACCGGCCGAGCCGGCTCACGACCTTGACGCCGAGCTACACCAAGTCGCCACCACGCCGGTTGACGTCGTCGGCCGCCAGATGCGCCGGCTCTTCGACACGGCTGGTCAGCACCCAAACGGGAACGATGAAGCCCTCATGACGCTGCGACGGTTTCTCGACCGAGGCGAGCATGACTTCGCCGAGCGCGCCGCGCAGGAGATGGCTGACTTTTGGAGTTGCTGTCTCGCCCCCCTCTGGCCCCGGCTTCAAGCACATGCCGGCGCCGATCTCGAACATCGGGCAATGGAGTCCGTCAGCGCGGGCCTGGGCGCGGCACTCAGCTCGCTGCACCCGGCTGTCACCTACCAGTCAGGAAGTCTCTACCTCGCGGACAGCAGAGCCCTCGATGTGACTACCACCAGGCCACTCAGCCTGTTCCCCTCAAGCCTGGCCGCCAGCTGGCTGCTCAGCGTGGATCCGTGGGACGAGCGTGGACCCTTTCTGATCTATCCGGCCCACCCGCGCCGAAGCAAGGCAGGTCGCACCACAAGGCAGCCCGCCGTCCACCCGCCTGACGCGCCCTTCGCCCAGGTCATCGGCCACTCCCGGCTCACTCTGCTCGATGATCTGCAACTACCCAGGACCACGACGGAGCTCGCCGATCGTCATTTCATGAGTGCCTCCACGGTCTCGTATCACCTCACCCGTCTGCACCGCGCCGGCCTGCTGACAAGAAGCCGATCAGCGCACCGCGTCTACTACCGGCGTACGCCCCAGGCTGACCTGATGTTCCTTCCGTCAGAATCCCTCACTCGTGGAAGCACCGAGGGCACCCTCAGCGCGGTGGTCTCCGCCTGAGCAGCCAGCCCGGGGGCCCATCGGGCGCAGGTACCGCACATCTGCGGCCTGGTGGTGAGGCCCCCACCGCTGTGGGCCGGAAGCTGAGTTGGGGACCGTAGTCAGGTGAGTCACGCCCAAGGCGGCACCACCGTGCGCTTGGAGTCGTCATGAAGGGAGTTGCCGTCTCGCATGCAATGCCAACGACTCCTGATCACGCCCGGGCCCCACCGGTTACGGGACAGAGCCGAATGATTCACAGTCCTACGGACCACGGCCGAGCACCCGCAGGACCGTAGGTCGGACTCGAATCTCTTCGCCGTCGGCGCCCAGAGCGGCCGCGAGGGAGGCAAGGGTGGCGTGCACGCGCCGATTGCCGCGGTCCGCGCGCCGGAGGTGTTCCGAGGACCAGTCGGCGCGCCCGAAGTCCTCGACATAACGGAGAAGGGCGGCCGCCTGCGGGTGTGCACGGCTCCGGTGACGTGGCGCGCCGCCGCACACCCCGCCTCACGCGCTGTCGGCACGTTCCTCGATGGCCTCGAAGTAGCCCCGCGGAGCACGGTGGTTGCACCATTTAGAGAGTACTCTCTACAATATTAGAGAGCACCGTCTAGAACGAGCTCGGGGAGAACGTATGGGCGTCCACAACGCGCACGAGCGCCTTCTGCCCGCTGTGGCCGAAGGGAGGATGGCCGACGATGCGGCTCGACCGCCCCTTGGAAGTCGGTGCGGTCGGAGGACACGGGCCGGTCCGCTGTACCGTCGCCGCGTACGTCCCATCGCAAGGGGTGCACTTCACTTTCCACGGGCCGCGCGGCCTCCACGGCTTCACGGCTTCCACGGCTTCCACGGCTTCCACGAATACGCCACCTTCGCCGTCGATCAGGAGCACACACTGCTCCGCCGCACCCTCGCCATGGACACCCATGGACGAGCCCGCCTCACGCCTGGAGAACACGTATGAACGGCCTGGCCCGGTGGGTACCGCGATTGATGATCGCGATGGCTGTGCTCCACTTCGTCTGGGCCGTCACCCAGCCGAACTCCTGGTCCGACATCCTCCATGACGGCTTCGTCGCCACCGCCGTCGACCCAGACACGAACGGATTCGACGCCCGCGAGGCGACCGTGTGGTTCATGACCGCCGGCCTGGCGTTCCTGGCGCTGGGCACCTTGGCCCGACACGTGGTCCGGGCGACCGGATCTCTTCCCCCGCAGGTCGGGTGGTACTTGCTGGGGATCGGGATACCGCTGTGCGCCATCTACTTCCCCACCACCGGCAGTTGGTCGATGCCCGTCATCGGCGTGCTCGCGTTGATGGCCGCTCGAGAGCCGGACCGGAGGCACCGACGGACCGGTCGCCGGCGCCCGCGCGACATGCGACCACCGGGCGCAGCGCCGTCCGTCCCGGCCGCCGCCCGTTCCACGCCCATCCTCGCCCCGGAGTCCGAAGGAGGTCCCGACCACGTCGTCCCGTCATAGCCTTCAGACGGTTCTCCTGCTGCTCGCTCTGATCGTCGTCGGCACCGGCACGCTTGATGTCGCCGCCGGGCCGGCCGCGCACCCTTGCTGACACCTAGCGCCTGCGCCAGTACCTCGATCCGGACGGCTACTGGGCCGCCTGCGACCAGTGCCCGCAAGCCTTCCTCGATCCACTTAGGAGCCTGCTCATGCGCCTTCCCCGAACCGCCCACACCGACCGCCCCTGGCGAATCCACGAAGTCGCCGACGGCTTCAGGGTCGAGGACGTGTGGGCACTGCCCACCCCCGGAGGACCCGACGACCTTGTGTGGCTGGTGCGCCAGTTCGCCGAGGGGATGAAGGACGGGGTGACGGGAGAAGGCCCCGTCGGCCGCGCGCTCTTCGCCATCCGCTGGAAGCTCGGAGCACTGCTCGGCTGGGACAAGTCCAGTAGCGGCGTCGGCGCCCGGCTGCCTTCCCTCCGCGACCGGTTGCCTGCGGACCTTCGCGAAGGCCCCCAGGGGCCCGACCTCGGCTCGTCCTCGTTCACCTCCCTCTATCAGAGGGACGACGAGTGGGCCGCCGAGATGGGCAACAAGACCGTGCACGCGGTGATGCACATCGGCTGGGTCCTGGACGGTGCCGGCGGCTACCGCGGCCAGCTGGCCGTTTTGGTGAAGCCGAACGGGCTGTTCGGCGCCCTCTACATGGCGGCCATCAAGCCCTTTCGGTACATCGGGGTGTACCCGGCGCTGATGCGCTCCATCGGCCGCGAGTGGCAGGCGAACTCCGCCGGCCGGAGCGCGCGCTGACCGGGTCCCAGAACCCAACGCTGGTCACAACACAAGCCGGCCCGGCGGCGGGTCGACGCAGCTCGTTAGCCACCCGCGACAGCAGCCAGGCGGGCACAGGCGAACGGCCACTCATGCGGCGGCAAAATGGCATGAGCTGCGGACATCCACGGGGTGCCCACAACCTGCTTTGAAGGTCAGCGCAATGCCTTGAGCTGTCGTTGGGTGAGGGGGCAGCACGCGACGGTGCGCGGCCGGGGCCCGGCGCCGGTCGCGGACCAGGTGCTCGAACATCGCCCGGTGGTCCACGGGCCAGCTCAGGCAGGACAGTCCCTGGGTGCACGCCGACGTCGACGCCGTGCTTGCGATGCGGTCTCGATCCGAACGCCTCCGCCCAAGCGCGCCGGGAACGTCCTCGGGCCCGAGCGCTGATCGAGCCCGCCCGGTGGCCGCATCGTCGCCGAGTATGTCAACTGTCGGGAACAGCCGCCGCCCCCTGCCTGGCAGCGCGCTCTCCACCGCCCGAACCGCGGGATGCCGCGCCTATGTCTTCCGGGGCACGAGCAAGGAAGAGCGCAACCGCACGAAGATCCGCGTGCGGACCGGCATCGGCTCCCAGGCCCAGCTTGAGGTCCGCAATCTCAGTGACGCGCTCGAGAATGCGTGGCCTTCACCACAATTTACCCATTTCTGGACAGAGCCGTGGCTATAAGTGGTTTCAATGGTAATTGCGCCGCTTCGGCGATCAGCGCAGGGACGCAAAGACCAGTGGCATGGAGAAGCGCTTGATCACGCTCTGTAAACGACGCACCGGACTGGCGGCTACGGCCGGCGTACTCGCCGTCACGGCCCTCGGCGGTACAAGCAACGCTGCCACCAACGGCAACGATGCCGGGAACCACCCGACACCGCAGGCTCAGGTAAATCAGGCCAAGGCTCCGGGCGCCCAGGAAGCCTCCGACGTCCGAATCGAGATCACGCCCGGGCAAGGTGCCCACAACGTCGGGATCAACGACCCGGTCGGTGTCACCGCGAGTAACGGAAAGCTCACCAAGGTGACCATGACCGCCGTCGCGACCGGTGCCGAGATCCCGGGCACTCTGTCCGCGCACGGCACCTCCTGGAAGCCAAACGGCCGGCTGGAGCGTGCCACCAAGTATCAGATCGCCGTAGAGGCCGAGGATGCCAAGGGCCGCTCCGCCACCGGTAACGCCACGATCACCACGGTCTCATCGGCCAACGACTTCATCGGGCACGTCTCTCCCGAGGACGGCTCGACCGTCGGCGTGGGCATGCCGGTGACGGTCAACTTCGACAAGGTGATCAGCGACAAGGCCGCCGTGGAGTCGGAGATCCGGGTCAGCTCCAGCAGCGGCCAGCGGGTCGTCGGTCACTGGTTCAACGCCCACCGACTGGACTTCCGCCCCGAGAACTACTGGAAGCCCGGCTCCACCGTCACCGTCACGCTCAACCGACACGGCATCCAGAAGACGGTCACGTTCAAGATCGGCCGGAGCCAGATAAGCACCGTGGACGCAAAGACGAAGCAGATGACCGTCGTCCGGGACGGCAAGAAGATCAAGACCATCCCGATCTCGTCAGGCAGCCCCGAGCACCCGACGTACAACGGTCAGATGGTGATCTCCGAAAAGTTCAGGCAGATCCATATGAACGGTGCGAGCGTCGGCCTCACGGAGAAGGACGGCAAGCCCTCGTACGACATCAAGGCCGTACCGCACGCCATGCGCCTGACCGACTCGGGCACGTTCATCCACGGCAACTACTGGGGTACCGACTCGGTCTTCGGCAAGGCCAACACCAGCCACGGCTGCGTAGGCCTGAAGGATGTCAGGGGCGGCGGCGACGGCAGGCAGCCCGCCGCGTGGTTCTTCGACCACTCGATGATCGGTGACGTCGTGATCGTCAAGAACTCCGAGGACAAGACCAGGTTGGCCCCGGACAACGGCCTCAGCGACTGGAACATGTCGTGGAGCGAGTGGGTGGCGGGCAGCCCGACCACCTGACACCACGCCACTCTCCACACAGCCGAACCGGCATCCCTTCCGCCAGGCGGTGGCCGACACCATGTCGGCCACCGCCTGCGGCGTCATGACGCAGGCGGTGGGCGGTGGAGGCGGAGATGCCCTCTCCGAGGTGGTGAACGAGCCGACCGCGAACTGGCCCGGCTTGACGGAGGTGACCTCGCCGCCCACCGCCTCGACGACACCGACGTACTCGTGCCCCATCGGGTGCGGGTCGCCGATGGGTTCCGCGCCGCGGTGGGGCCACAGGTCCGAGCCGCACACGCAGGTGGCGACCGTACGGATGACCGTGTCGGTCGGCTGGAGGATCTCCGGATCGTCGAGGTTCTCGGAGCGCACGTCGCCGGGGGCGCAGATGACTGCTCCGCGCGTGGGGCTGCTTCCTTCGGTACGAGGGTCGGTGTGCCGCGGCCGGTGGTCGTGATCGGCTGAGCTGGGAGAATTCCTGAAGAAGCGCCGCTCGGAGCTGAGCCCCCGCACGGTCGGACTGCCCGAGACGGAGAGGCCCCGCCGGGTGGCCGGGCTGCGCCGCGAGGAGGTCGCCCAGCTGGCTGGCATCGGCACCGACCACTACACCCGGCTCGAACAGGGCCGCATGCAGGCATCGGCAAGCGTGCTGGACACCCTCGCCCGCGTTCTCCATCTGGACGACGACGAGCGCGGCTACCTCTTCCGGCTCGCGGGCAAGGCCACCACACGCATCCGGTGGCGCGGCCGGCAGAAGGTCCAGCCGCAGTTGCAGCGGTCCTGGACCTCACGGCCGCCCCGGCCGTCGTACGGGGCCGAGGCGGGGACATCCCCGGCGTGATGCTCAACTCGAGCCAGCCCTCGTGCGCGCCCACGCGCTCGGCCCCAGGCCATCGTCCGTCAAGAGGCCGCACATCAGGAACTCGTCGCCGAGTTTCACCTCGTGCACATCGGCGTCCGACCCCGGACGCCTGCCGGGCTGCGGCTCAGGCGTCGATGATGACGGGGATGATGAGAGGCTTGCGGCGGTGAGTACGGAACGCCCAGTTCGCCACGGCGCGGGCGAGGAGCTGTTCGAGTTGGTGCGCGTCCCCGACGCCTTCCTCGGCCGCGGTGGCCAGGGTTTTCTCGATGACGGGGATGACCGGTTCGAAGGTGGCGTCGTCGTGGACGAAGCCGCG